>CAZLHA010000081.1:6765-10783 GCA_964559155.1 uncultured Candidatus Bathyarchaeia archaeon
AGCATGGCCCCTTCGACAGTCTGATTTACCGAGGAATAATCGACTCACTGAACGAGATACCCGAGAAATATGAAAAAAAAGTAGTGGAAGAGAAAACAGGGGTAACCGTATACATCTCGCCCCTTAGAGAAGACTACGGCCTCTTCCCCGTTTCAAGGCCTCAGCAGCACCATAGGAGAGCATCATATCAGCGTTTATCACAGTGTTAAATCTGAAGCCCTTCTCCACAGCCCAGCCCACGTTATCAAGGTTGGTCCACATACCAGCTGGTTTACCGTGATCCTCGGCTACCTTAAGCACGTGATCAATGGCGTCAATGAATTTCTGGTTATCATAGTTAGGTGGAACACTAAAGCCCAAGTTATTACTGAGATCCCATGGACCTACGTAACAGGCATCTACCCCCTCAACGCTCATAATCTCATCGAGGTTATCCAAACTCTTCTGGGTCTCTACCTGTACACAGACGAGCATCTCCTCGTTGGCGGTGTTCCGGTAATCGGGGTCATGTCTAGCGGCTCTTCGCGGACCCCAGCCCCTTATGCCCTCTGGCGGATATCTGGCTGCGGCTACTGCGTCTTCAGCCTCTTCTCTTGTATTTACCCAGGGCACAACGATTCCATTGGCGCCAAGGTCTAGTATTCGTTTGATGACCACCGGATCATTCCACTGGGGCCTTACTATAGGTGTGCAGTCTGTGCCCACCATAGCTTGAAGCATATACTCCATGGTCTCATAGCTCATGGGGCTATGCTCACCGTCAATAAGCAACCAGTCGAATCCAGCGTGACTCAGTATATCCGCGATATCAGGATGACCGAGCTCTACGAAAGTTCCTACAGCGTTTTCTCCGTTTAGAAGTTTTTCTTTAACTATGTTTTTCATTGTAATCCATTGATCGTGTTTCTCAGGGTATAAGTAACCTGTGCTCTGAATTGATAGCATTCGTTTCTCCTGTAATTACCATACTAGTATTACGGTAAATAAGGGCTGATCCGGGCCGTTCTGGAGCTTCTTTAGTAAAAATAGGGCATATTCTCAGTGTGAAGCGCCACGCCCCTCTCCTCCCCGGTGTGGTTTTCGGTTTATAAGGCATCTTTTATCAATTACAATTGGAAACCTACAGATGAGAAGAAACAAGAGAGTCAAGACACGGTTATTAGATGTGTTAAGCCATGAGCTCTCAACCGTATTTGAGGTTTTGAATTAAATGAAGAAGATATTAGTAGGAATAGATGGCTCAGAGAAAGCTAGGAAAGCACTGGAGACTGCTATAGAAATAGCTGAAAAAATGAACTCAGAAATAGAATTAATCAACGTAATTGAGCCAATAACCCTCCCAGCCGGAATATACCCTGCAACCATGAGCACAGGGGCAACTAGACCAGCCCAGTCACCAACCTGGGTAACCAACTACTACGATGAGTATCGTCAAGAACACGAGAAAATACTGGATGAGATCTATGAAGAGGTAAAAGAGAAACACCCTGATGTCAAGGTTAGTCAGAAAGTTGTGGAGGGATTACCAGCCACTGAGATCGTTGAGGAAGCCGAAGCGGGAGACTTTAATCTCATCGTCGTAGGTGCTAGGGGTCTGGGGTTTGTCGAGGAACTCGTCCTGGGAAGCACCAGTGACATAGTTGTAGACAAGGCGAAGATCCCAGTACTAGTAGTAAAGTAGTGAATGAAATATGACGACAATAAAGATAGTTGAATTAATGGGCGTATCATCGAAAAGTTGGAAGGATGCAGCTAAAGAAGCGGTAAAAGAAGCAAGTAAGACCATCCGCAACATTCAGGGAATCGATGTTATTAACCAAACAGCATCAGTAGAAGGCGGCGAGATAGTAAGCTACAGGATTAACCTCAAACTCTCATTCAAGGTAGA
The DNA here is from genome assembly GCA_964559155.1 of uncultured Candidatus Bathyarchaeia archaeon. Classification (GTDB taxonomy): domain Archaea; phylum Thermoproteota; class Bathyarchaeia; order TCS64; family TCS64; genus RBG-16-57-9. The sequence continues at coordinate 8,654 of CAZLHA010000081.1, forward strand.
AGAGGAGCACCAATAGGAGAGATAAAAGATGAAAGAAGATTTAGAGAAAAAATGGAAAAACGTCAACGAACAGGCCCACAAAGCCCTTGAGAACATCGAGAAAACAGGAACAGAGTGGATAGAAGAATTCGATAAAGCCGAGAAGAATCTTGAGAAGATGATCAAAGAAACCCGAGAAGAAATGGATTCCGCGGGCAAGGAAGGCAGAAAAATGTTAAAGAAGCAACTGGAAGAGGCTCAAAAAGTACGGGAAGAGATGGAAAATGAGTTGGATAAACGCATGAAGAAGCTCCAGAAATCCAGAAAACACCTCGATAAAGCCATCGAGGAACTCAAGTAATCCCAAAGCGCACCATATTTTAATAACAATAACTACCAGAAACAACAAGATCAGTAAGTGTTTTATTCTGAAAGGTTATTTTTCCAGCAACTAGGTGTATACCATGGTTCAATATCTAGGACTAGAATACTGGAAAAAAGTAAAGGAAATAGCAAACAACGACGAAGAGTTCAGGATCAAGACAAAAGGCTTCACCGCATCATTCACCTTCAGGGTAACAGACAAACCAGAACTACCCGAGGTTTACATGAGATTCGAAGATGGAGAAGTCATAGAGGTCAGGGAACTTGCAGAAGGAGAGAAAACTGATTATACACTCGAAGGACCATACGAAGTATGGACTAAGCTAAACAAGGGTGAGATGGACGCACAGACTGCTTTGATGACAAGGCAGCTACCTTTCAAGGGAAACATGAGCGCTATCATCAGGTATAGCAAGGCTTTCCTGAGGCTCTTTGAGGTAATGCAGACCATCCCAGTCGATTACTAAACAATCTCTAAATTTCTTTAACTAACATATCCTCTTTTTAAGCAAATGCTGATCATCTTATATACACCCATATGCAAATGATGAAAGACCCTACATGGTAGATGATACAGCAAAAAAAGTACTTGAGGAATACCTCAAAGATAGCAGACAGAGTTATAGAGAAGTCGCTCGAAAAATAGGGGTATCCAGTGGAACAGTCGCAAATAGAATAAAAGAACTTGAGGAAAATAATGTAATTAAAAAATACACCACTCAGGTGAACTATGAAAAACTGGGCTACGAGTTAACAGCCATAACCGAGATTATCGTATCAGAGGGAATGATGATCGAGGTAGGCAACGAGATAGCCAAGATCTCCGAGACCGTGGGTGTTTACAACGTCACAGGAGACTCAGATATACTAGTAATAGCAAAGTTCAAGTCAAGACAGGATCTTAGCGACTTCACCAAGACCATCCTCAAAATGGCTAATGTGGTACGAACAAAAACACATGTAGTCCTGAATACCTTGAAGGAAGATCTTACCCTTCCCCCATAGTGGCTACACCTAGTTCCATACCTCTTTCAATGGCTTTGAGGTTAATCTCAATGTAGCGAGGGAATCTATCTTTCACGGCTTGTTTTAGTGATTCACTAGAGACTACGTCTGTTATAGATTGAACAGCGCCAAGCATAACCATGTTGGCGGTTAATCGGTTACCCAGTTCCTCTGCTATCTTTATAGCTGGTACCCGGTAAACCTCCACATCTTGAGGAAAATTATCAACCTTAACGAGATTCTTCTCCAGAATCATCTTGGCGTTTGAGTCCAAGGTACTGTGAAACTGGTTGTAAGCATCTATAGACATGGCAATAAGATAGTCCAGGCTTGATATCTTGGGATAATCTATTGGTTCATCGCTTATGATCACGTCTGAGCGACATGCCCCTCCTCGGGCCTCAGGGCCATAACTCTGAGACATTAGAGAATACTTACCGTCATATATTCCAGCTGCATTCGCCAACACATAGCCCAAGGTAATAACACCTTGACCACCGAAGCCAGCTACACGTATCTCGTGTCTCATTCCCTTGCCCTCCTTGAGATCTGGTCCAGTACATCCGAGTAGGTGGGTTTCTCAACATCAACGAAGTCACCCAAGATGATCTTCTTCCCCGGTTCTATGATAGCCTCCGTGGGGTGGACCTTCTTTATCTTCCCAGTATCTTTTAGGTCTCTCATCATCTCGATCGGGTTCATCTTGTTTAACCGTCCATAACCGGTGGTGCATGGACTTAACACCTCAATAAAGCTAAACCC
>CAZLHA010000082.1:0-10780 GCA_964559155.1 uncultured Candidatus Bathyarchaeia archaeon
ACATGTTCCCCGGGGTCCAGCATAACGCCTTAGAGTATTTGATGAAACTGGAAGGTATAGACCCAGAGGCCTTCAACGCGTCCATAATGTGGATGGTGGCTGACCCTGATATCCCTCTCTATGAGACAGCTATGAGCACCCCTGAGGACAGGAGGTATGAACACAGATGATAATGGAAGCGGCACGCTTGGAGAAGGGCCTAAAAAGCCGACACAAGTGCACCATCTATACGGAGGAATACGTGGCACATATACAAGAAATCATTAAGCATCTGGAGGCACAGGATTCGCCCTAGGAGGCCGAGAAATGAAACTAGAGAAGCTCAGCAACCATAACCCCATTTACAGCTACTTGGAGACGCTTACCGCTATCAAAAACGGTGCAAATGATAGAATCTAGATGAATCTGAAATAAATGTCGCGGACGTTATGGTTGAGTTCATGTTGACTGATTGATCGGATCTGGCAACGACTGAATTGTTTGTGGTGTATACAAAGGTTTTCGTTAAGGAGTTAGATGATAATGGCCGGATGAGGATGTCATACCTAGATTGGTTTCTTTCATTTATATTAAAAAATTGAAATGCGTTTAATCAATTGAAGCAAAAATAATCTTTTAAAATAATGTTTTTAACACATAAGATTTACGCTTTTATTACTACTATATAGTTGTTAGTAACCTGAATAAGGTTTAGTGGTGAACTAATACCCTAAATCACATGTATACAAAACTTCTGTATCATATTTTATCAAAAATCTGTATACAATATAACCCCACTTGTAGACATACCTTTAATAAAGAAATCCCAATTTCAACAATCAATCGAAAGATAGAGCACACTAGCTCTGTCTAACGATACAAAATAAAGGTGAAAAATGAAAAATGAATAGTAAAAAAGCGATAACACTACTAGTACTAGCAACTCTATTAATGAGCATTGTACCAATACTGCCAGTAAGTGCAGGGATGTCCAATGAACAAGTTGAAACACTTGACCTTCTTGGTCCACTTGATGAAGAAGTCGTATACGGTGAGACTTTAACTGTTACTGGAGGGGATGTATCTGCAAAACAAGATATCGAGGTCTACTGGGATGCAATACAGCCATGGGACGGGACAGAAGGATTACTAAACGTATCAAAGAGCAACAGTGATGGAAGCTTTGAGATATGGTTTGACATTCCTGAAGCTGTAAACGGTGATCACTGGGTTTGGGTCAGAGACGTAAACACTGGTGAAACAGTTAAAGCAGTAACAAATGATGCTGATGACGCTGTTATTGTAGCCGCGCTTATTGAGCTAAGTCCAAGTTCAGGTCTAGAAGGTGACGAGGTAACTATCAGTGGCTATGGATACGCTGCTGAAGAACCAATTGTTTGGTCTTGGATAGAGAGCACAACTCTAGTTGCTCCAATTGATGAGGCCTTAACGTTATCTCCGGCTGAGCCTGAGACAGACGAGTTAGGATCATGGACAGCGACATTTACCGTACCTGACGAAGCAGATGGTTACGATTACGATGATTATGAAATCTCAGCAAGAGACGATACAGGTGTCGAAAATGATCCTGCTGTTAAACACGAGGCATTTACAATCGGGGCCTCAGTTAGCTTAGATGTGACTGAGGGGCCAGTAGGTACCGAAGTTACAGCTAGTGGAAGAGGATTTGAACCTGGAGAAACTATTACAATTAGTATAGATCCAGACACCCAGAACGTTGAATGCAAGGCACTCGACGAGGATGAGCTGGATGTTGATGCTGATGGAGAATTCGTGGTAGAGTTCTTCATTCCTTCTGTTGACAACGCTGAAGAATACGAAATCGAGTTCGATGATACAGTAGTTGATTCACGAGTGGATTTCGAGGTAACTGGTTTATCTGGAGTTACACTTGATCCAACTTATGCTCTTCAGGGCACAACCGTGTCCATTGAAGGATTTAACTTTACAGCTGAATCCGGTGAAGAGGTAGAAGTATGGTTTGACTTTGGTGGATTTGATGAAACAAAGGTTGGTACTTTTGAGACTGACAATGACGGAGAGTTCGAAGGAACCTTCAAGCTACCCGGCTTAACTGCTGAAACATATGAGGTTCAAGCAAGACAAGATGACTGGAACATTAATAACGCTGAAGAGGAAGCAAAGTTCAGAGTTGGACTTGTAATAGTTGTCTTGAGCGTTGAAGAAGGCCCATCCGGAGCCTTTGTCACAATGACAGGAAGCGGTTTCGACGATACAGATGATTTCAACGTTACCTTTGGTGGAGATGACTTAATTGAAACCAAGGATGTTCCTGGAGGCGGTGGTATTAATGAGGACTTTAATGTTCCTACCATGGATCCAGGTGTCTATACAATCGAGGTCTTGGAGATTGACTCAGGAATTTTAGTAACCACTGAATTTGAGGTTACTGAGCGTACCAAGGTGGAAACTAATCCACTCTTAGCTCCTAATGACTATAACGTGACTGTTAAAGGATGGTACTTTGCGGAAGACCCAGGTGATAATTCACTGACATTTGTTTTCTATAATGAGACAGATGAATGGGATCTGAACGTAGAGTACGGTGCTTTCGATCCTGTAGAGTTAGAGGCAGACGCTGACTGGGACGCTGGTTACTTTGAAGGATGGTTCGAGGTACCTGATGAAGATACTATTAGCGTCGGCAGTTACACTTTGAACGTCACTGACGGCGAGGATATGTTTGCTCAATACGTCTTTGACGTAGTCGAGAAGACAGTCTCTATTGACGCGAGGAAATCAGTGTTCCGTATAGGTGATACTGTGGCTTTCAATGTTGAGAGCAGCTTTAGCCAGGATGATTCCTATATCAAGATATGGGATCCATCAGGCGAACTATACTGGAAGACAGATGACTTCATAGCAGATGAATGGGTCGAGGTCGGAACCATTGTACGTGTTCCTTTCTATGAGCAGGTCGCTGGCGGAAACCCGATGACTCTCCTAGAGGATGCCCCCTTGGGCGAATGGGAGTGGACATGGTATGATGCTGACGACGAAGTACTTGATGAAGGTACTTTCACAGTTGAGCAAGCGGCAGCAGACGTAATCGGTGATCAGGTCGCAGACCTGGGTAACCAGGTTACAGAGCTTGTAGGTCAACTGGATAATGTTCAGTCCGAGTTCGACGAGGTCAAGAGCGACATCGCAGATGTATCCGCAGTAGCCCAGCAGGCAGTAGACGCAGCGAATCAGGCAAGCGAGGCAGTTCAGACAGTTGCCCAGACCGCCAACCAGGCGAGCACGGCAGCCGAGAACGCAGCAGACGCAGCCAACGCAGCCAAGGACGCAGCGAACAGCCTAACTACACTGGTCTATGGAGCAATCGGTGCAGCACTAGTAGCAGCACTCGCAGCAATCGTCTCACTGATGCAAATCAGTAGACGAATCGCAGGCTAAAAACCAAAAAAACAAAACCCCTTTTTTTATTTTATGCAATCAAAACACTAGTTAATACTAGGTTTATTCACTGAATTTTTGATAACTATTCTTATAGAAACTAGAAAGTCATAACCTCTTTTCTAGGAAAAAAAGTTATTTCCAGTTTCTATTCGATATCTATTCTAGCCAAGTTAGATGGGTTTTCAGCCATATCATATGCCAGAAGATAAAGTTCCTTATATTTCCTCATTATGATTCGATCAAGTTTCATTGTAACAGTCTCCACTCCCTGAGGTAATTCAATCGCCCCAACCACGGAACCGGTAACATCTCCCGGGTCAGAGATTAAAAATAATTTATTCGTGTCATTGGTGACACTAAACCTTGCTTTATAACAGGGAACTAATACCCTTGTTCGTAATAAATCAATTATTGGCTTTTCTTTATCCAAGAGAAATTTTTCTCTATAATCAAGTTTCTCATTTGAAAACATAACTTGAAGAGGGTGTCCTATATCTGGCTCTGAGTAGGCATACGGCAGATCCAATGTAAAACATATCGTGGGTGCAATATCTTGTAAACCAATTAAAGTGTTATTTATATTTACTTTAGCTTCTTCATCATTGGTCAATAACCAAATATACGGTTCATGAGGATGTGAATAACCCTTCTTCTCGAAACCATGATCCGATGTAATATAAATCAAGGTATCATTATAAGTTCCGAATTTCTTCAATACCGATAAGATATCATCAAGTTCCCTATCCACATCTATAAGACTCTCTACCCACTCAACACTCCCCTCACCAGAAAGATGTCCCGTCTTATCCGGATCCCGGAAATGAAAGAAAGCTACAAACCTACAATTTTTATGCTTCTCTAGAAAATCGATACAATAATCAGATGTCTCATAGGGTAACTCCTCTTTTATATGCACGTAATCTAGTGATTGATACATCGACTTATTGAACGCTGGAAAAATATTCTTATATTTACCAGAAATAAACGCAGAAGCCACATTACCCGAACCATATTCTTCTTCAGCTTTCTCAAGAAAGGAAAACCCCACAGGTAGAGGATGATAGACATAACGATTACCATACAAACCAGTGAATTTACCCAGATAACCAGAGAGCATAGTAGCGTGCCCATTCCTAGTCTGGGTATAGTAAACAAAATTTGTAACATTATAATAGCGCCATCCTTCATCAATAAGTGACTTAATTGTATTCAGATTACCCCTAAACTCCGTGAATCTCTCCCTACTAAACCCATCCAAAGAAATTAAGACTACATTTTTACCCCGGCTAACCTTCACACTTTCATTAGACCTGTAATAATATTCATGATCCTCTCCAAGAGAGTTAAATTCATCATAAAGAACGCCATCAGACCCATTATAAACTATATTATAAGACGCATCAATACGCCACGTAAAATCAGAGCTCTCCGTAATAGGTGGCTGATAACTCCATATGAACGCAACTCCAGTGATAACTAAGAGAAAAACCTGTATTAAAGAAAAGCATTTTTTCTGAAAAGGAGACATATTGTCCACAATATGTTACATAGTTTATAAGGAGTTTTTCCTAAACTCCTTTAAACGATCCATAACCCCTCCCATACTAACCGACTTACTCTTAACCTCAGAACCACATTTCTTACAGTAATAATCCCCATGCCCCATAACCCCTTCCCAGAGTTTACCTCCACATCTAGGACAAGCCACAGGTTCACTGGACATATTTATTACGTGACGCTCATGAGGCTCATAGTACTCAAATAAACTTTCACCCTTTAACAGACTCATTGATATTCGATAATACACTTCTATATCTGAACATTATCCTTTGTATGTGTGCAGACAATACAGACACAGCAAAATCTGAAATATTCCAAATTCAATAACCAAGACACATCAATTTGATAAACATGAAATACAGTGTTATCGTCACCACCTACAACGACGCAGAATACCTACCAAACTGCTTCCAAGCCATAAAAAACCAAACACAAACCCCAGAAGAAGTAATAATCGTAAACGACAACAGCAACGATAACACTGAAAAAATAATCGAAAAATACTCCTTCAAAAAAATAAATTCAAACGAACCCAAACACAAACAAAGATGGCTAAACAGAGTAAGAGCATTCAAACTAGGCCTAAAATCAGTAGAAAAACCAACACACCTCATACTCAAAATCGATGCAGACATAATCATACCATCTAATTACGCAGAGAAACTAATCAAAAACTTCAACGACGATCCCCACCTGGGAGCCAGCAGTGGCATACAAAACCCAGACCAGTTTCACCCACTACCAAGAAACGGAGCAATATTATACATATACAAGGCAATACAAAACCCAGACGAAATAAAAGAAGTCTACGCATGGGATCGATGGACCCTACTCTGGCTCAAAGAAAAAGGATACAACCTATATGTTGACGAAAACTTAAGATACACTGAACTCCGAGACAGCAAACTAACAACAGAAGAAGCCAAGAGATCAGGAATAGTCAGAAGAAGGGAACATTACCCACTCCGAGGGGTACTAATTCAAGCCCTACTCCAAGGAGGACTTAAAAGCCTCGCCTTTCTCTACGGATACATAACAGGAAAAGGACCAGAACGCCACAATAAAGAATTCATAAAACAACACTCATCAAAAGAGGAAAAAGAGAGAATGAACTATATCATAAAGCGACTAGGGATAAAGAAATGAAAACCGTATTCATACTCTGCGATACACTACGATATGATCACGTAACACCCGAAATAATGCCCAAAGTACACGAAATGGGCCAAGAAGGAATAAACTATACCATGTTCTTCGGAGACGGTGGACACACAAAATGGAGCATGCCCCACTTCCTAAGTGGACAGAGAAACTATGACTTAGACAACAGCTTCCCAAAAACCTTAACAAAACACAACATAGATAACAAAATAGTACATAGCAACGCTGTGCTAGTACGCGAACAATATCAAGAGTGTTTCAAAGAATATGTAGACATGGGAATGGAAAAAGACCCCGTAAAAACTGGGCTAAGAAGACAACTAAAAGATGTAGGCCTATGGCATAAAACAAGAGGCCTAAGAAGAGCAATAAGAGGGAAAAAGAATTTTAACGTTCCCTATCGAAGAGCCGAAGCAATATTAGACATAGCACAGGGAAAACTCGATGAAATACAAGACGGTTTCCTATGGGTACAATTGATGGACCCACATATTCCCTACAGTCCACCAGGCCTAGGTAATGTAGAGCAAACAGAAGCAATAAAACTCTACGATCTTGTACTAAAATCCTTGAGGGAAGGACACAAACTAAAACCTGTTGAAGTAGAAAGACTGGCACATCTCTACGCTATGGAATGCACATATATGGATAAATGCATCAAAGAATTTGTAGACAGAAATGAAGAATGTCTATTCTTCATATCCAGTGACCACGGAGACATGTTCGGAGAAAACTACACATTTAGCCACAGCCCAGGTCCCCATGGAGTAACACCACAGCTAGGGCACCTGCCGATGATAATATACGGACCTGATGTACCAAGCAAAACCTACACCGACTATAACTGTAGCATAAACGTGGGAACCACAATATTAGACCTATATGAGATAGATGAGATATGTGGTTACGGAAGAAGTTTCCTCAACGATATCTTCCAGAAAGAATAACTCCAAACCCAATTCCTCATATAATTAATAAAATATTTAACAGATGTATCTGTCGTGTCCAAACAAATCAACATATTCCTCGAACATCTCTTGGAGAAAATAAAAAATTATAGATGGTACAATGACGACTATATTTCGGATTCCACTCCAGTAATAATAGGTGGATGCGCAAGAAGCGGAACAACATTAATCAGAGTTATGATAGACTCCCATAAAAACATCTACTGCGGACCGGAAACCGGATTACTGTATACAAAAACACTAAATCCCACAAAAATAAAGAAAATCTCGAACCAACTAGAAATACCCTATAAAGAACTAGTAAAGATGAAGCAAAACAGTGTATCAAACATACAATTTATTGAAATGGTTTTCAACTCGCTACAAAAGCAAGCTGGGAAAAAACGCTGGGGAGAAAAATCTCCAATGAACATTCTAGCTATTGATCGTATATTCAAGTACTTCCCAAAAACTCAATTCATTCATATTATACGAGACGGAAGAGATACCTCATGCAGCTTAAGACACTTTCCAAAACATAAAGTGGTTGACGGTGAGATAATTGAGCTTGACACAAACAACCCCTTAAAGGAATGCATAGAACGATGGGTTCATGACGTTCAAGAAGGAATAAAATGGCGTGGCGATCCAAGATATTACGAGATTAAATATGAAGACCTAATAAGAAACCCAGAAGAAACAATAAGACATACACTTAGTTTCCTCAAAGAACCATGGGACGAAAATATACTAAACTATTATAAAATCAAGTCGCCCACCAGAAAAAAAGAAAAAATGCCAAAAAACATCAAAGCCAGAAAACCTATAGACCAATCATCTTATGAAAGATGGAGAAACGAGTACAATGAACATGACAAGGAACTATTTAAGAAAATAGCAGGTGAATTACTAATAGAGTTAAAATACGAAAAAGATAACAATTGGTAATCTATTGTTTTTATTTATTACTTGAACAATCTTAAAGCAACTAGAAAAAAGAAAGGATATACTTGTATGGATGATGATTTCAAATACAACCTAAAACGCTCCGCAAAAGGAAGCGTTACTTTAGCTTTTTCCCAAATATTATCAACTATCTTGCTGGCTATTGGTATGGTCATTGTAGCCCGTGTACTAGGCTCAAATAAATGGGGTCTTCTAAGCATAGCAAATTCTATTATTACCCTTGTTCAGATATTCCAAGACTTCGGCATAAAAGACACTCTAACCAAATACATCAGTGAAAACAAACACCTAGGTAAGACAGGAAACGTTAAAATAATAATTGAATCCGGCCTCACCCTTTCAATAACCTCATCCCTCCTCCTAACTACCCTTCTGATACTATCCGCCGATTATATAGCAAATACGTTCTACAATGCACCAGAACTCGGATATCTAATAAAACTACTATCAATAGCACTAATCGGTAGAGCCCTACTCTTTGCCTCCTATGGCGTAACAGAAGGCTATGAACGAATGGGGCTTAGAGGTGGACTCAGAATTTTTTATACCTTTTTAAAGAGTATAGCTTCCCCTTTTCTAGTTCTACTAGGCTACGGCGCAATAGGCGGCGTAATAGGAGAAGCCGGACCTATCCTACTTACAGGAATCTCTGGATTAATCCTCATCTATCTACTATATAGAAAAGAAAAAAGGAGTGATACAGATATTAACCACAAACAAGCCCTAACCTTATTCCTAAGCTTTGGGGGGCCAATATATTTAGCAAATTTAATTACAAGTGTAAGACCCCAAATCCTAACCTTTCTTCTAGGTATCCATGCTGGAGAGGAAATAACCGGCAACTTTACCGTGGTATTCTGGTTTTCAAGCCTAATTTCCTTTGTTAATTTACCTATCAGAACAACGATTTTTCCCCTTCTAAGCAAACTAACAGAAAAAAAAGACTTAGAATTCGTTTATAGAAACAGTATAAAATACGCCAGCTTATTCATATACCCCATAGCTTTTACTATAATCGCGCTATCGAGACAAATTATCGAAGCCCTCTTTTCAACAGATTATCAATATGCTCCAACATATCTGAAACTGTATATGATAGTATATCTTTACACTGGAATAGGGTCACTGAGCAACATACCTCTTCTAAACAGTCAAAAACTCACAAGAGAAACCCTCATAATACAGTTAATTCAATTTTCAGTAACTGTACTACCCTCCTTAATTATTATACCTAAATATGGTGCTATAGGCGCACTAATCCTACTTGTAGCTGGAATAGGCTTTTCAAAAATATACGCCATAAAGCGCATCCATACTATCTTCAATTTTTACCCTGACTTTAATAGTTCAATAAAGTTATTCTTATCCGGGCTCTTACTTTCCTTAATCACATGGTACACTTTTTCTAGGACTTTTTATAACCCTTGGATAGAACTAATCCTTGGCGGAATTTTATCCATGTTTCTTTACTTTGGTATGGTTATATCGTTAAAAGTTCTAACTAAACAAGATTATAGAAGAATCAAAGAACTGGCCCCTATATTCGGTCCACTTTCACCGTACTTTGAGACAATAATTGAGAAAATCTCAAAATTAAGTAACTAATCTCTTAACGATGTTTTTCAGTTCCCATCTGGCGTAATTGTTTATCCACTTTCTTGGAAACATGGATTCATCAACTTTGTAAAGTGCATGTGATAATATCATTGTTAATGGCCCAAGAAATAGTGGTCTTCCATCCAGGAGGTTCTTGCCTGCAGCTAGGCCTGTGTGCCATAAAGGTAAACCCCACTCTGCACGTATTTTCCCTGATTGACTCCACCTCGCTAAACCGGTCTTCACATTAGGCCGGGTCTCTGTGAATACGGCATCAGGGTTGATCCTGGGCTTGTACCCGTATATTATAGCCTTTAATGTTGCGTGTGTATCAAAACCATTTCCAATAGTATACCCTCCTATTCTATCCCAGCATTCACGGGTGAACATCTTCGCAGCATCACTTGGTCTATGTTTCTGCTGGTGCCACGTCATTGTATTGGAGACACCACTGCTTATACCTGTATTCGGGTAGCTCTGGTGAAATTCAATCATTTTCTCCGAATAGTTACCAGGGATTATGGTATCCGCGTCCAGTTTCAGTAGATATCTCCAACCGGGACAAAGTTGGCTAGCTTTTTTTACACCTAACATAATAGATGCTGACTGATTCACCCCACGTGTAATTATCCTAGGCAGGTTGCTGCGTATAACAACACAGTCGCTTCTCTCTATTGGTGGATGACTCATATCATCTACAACTACATAGACTGATGGTGAAATACTCTGTCCAAGCACTGATTCTACGTGTTTATCAAGTTCCTCCTCGTTACGAGCTGCAGTCACTGCGATATATTCTCTCATAAACCAACCATCATAACAAATTTCAAAACAGATTATATTCCACTTATTTATTTCATTTTTCCAATTATTTTCATATGATATCTGTTTTTAACATTTAGCACTAAGCTAACACTTGGATAGGTTATTAAATCATACTCAATATGGGAATTGGCTGAAACAAAACTATAACCCCCAACAATTCCGGCATATTTAGTAGAATATTTTGATACATTATCGCATACCTGTTTTCTAATTATGTTTCCTAGGGAGGACCTAAACCTGAAATACAGTAAAAATTAGGAAACCTTTCTACCCATATGTTATTTATATAACCGCTTCTAATA
>CAZLHA010000083.1:0-10650 GCA_964559155.1 uncultured Candidatus Bathyarchaeia archaeon
CTCGGGGGTATCTAATTTTTATCAAATAGTGGGGTCTATTAAAACTTTAAATCAACATTTTATCAGTAGCTGAGGTTGGTGGAGTTCATCACCTTAAAGGCTGATGTCCGGGTGATCATGTTGTTTAGTAACTTTTTGTTACCTTATTTTTCATTCTCCAGAGAAAAGCATTAGGAGGGATGAAGTTTATTTTAAGTGACTGAACAGGGGATATTTGTTTTGTTTAAAGAGTTATGAAAATCGATATGCATAAATAAACAACTCGACCTCTATTCGATGTTTCATATATGTCAGATTTCCTAAACCAGAGAATCATCAAATTAATCGCAGTTATCCTAGTAATAATAGTTGCAGGCAGCCTCTACTGGAACTTTAACAAGCCCGTAAAGAGGGAGCAGTTAATTATCTCAACGACCACGAGTCTCTACGAGACCGGTGTACTGGATGTTTTAAAAACCGAGTTTGAGGCAGACCACCCAGTATACAATGTTAGTTTCATACCACAAGGCACGGGTCTCGCGATACAGACCGCGAAAAACGGTGACGCGGATATGATACTGGTTCACAATCCATCACAGGAGCTGGACTTCATGGAGACTGGTTATGGGGTAAACCGGAAGATATTCGCCTATAACTACTTCATTATAGTTGGACCGGAATCGGATCCAGCTGGAATAGGTGGGATGGCTTCTCTAGACGCTTTAATTACGGTGGCAGAGGTAGGGGCAGCCGGAGAGGCTCAATGGGTATCAAGAGGAGATAACTCAGGAACCCATAGCAAGGAGAAAAGCCTATGGGCTACAACAGGACTAGACTTGGAGGAGTTAAAAACCCAGAGCTATGGTGAGTCTGCTGATCCCTGGTATATTGAGGCTGGTGCTGGTATGACTGCTACTCTTCGGCTTGCTAATCAGAAGGACGCATATACTTTGACTGATGTCGCTACTTATCTCAAGAATTATGCTAATGGGAACATTGAGCTGGTTAAGGTGGTTGATAGTGGTAAGGATACTTTGAACGTCTATAGCGCCATCGTATGTGACCCGGAGGAGAACCCGAGAGATATGTTTGATGTTTCAATGGGGTTTGTACATTTCCTAATAAGCGACGAGGTCCAATCCATACTGGAGACATATGGAGAAGCGGTGTTCGGGTCACCCTTGTTTAATCCATGGGTGCCAGAGTTGGAGACCTCAGATGCCCAGATAGTTAACTGGGTGAAGGAATTCGCATATTTCGATGGTTATGAGTGTCCACCAGAGTATAGATATCAGGCTGGGGACCTATATCAATAACTATAACCTTAACACTTTTTGATCACTATGGGCTGGGCGACGATACTAGAAGGCTTCGGTGAAGCATTCAGGTTAATTATCAGTCTCGATAAAACAGTGTTGGAGATCACATTAAGGTCTCTTCATACCTCAATCCTAGCTACGTTATTATCCATGATTATCGCTCTTCCCCTCAGCGTGGTGTTAACAATGAAGGATATTCCGGGGTCAAAGCACATTAAATTTTTCTTCAGGGCAATGGTGGGTATTCCTACTGTGACCCTTGGATTATTTCTGTATAGTTTGTTCAGTAAGAGTGGGCCGCTTGGGTCTTTGAATCTATTGTACACTGTTAAGGGTGTGGCTGTTGGGCAAGCGGTGTTGATTCTTCCTGTTTTGGTTACCTTCATAGTCAGCGCAATCGAGAGCAAGGACGAGGAAATACGAGACCTTGCGAGAACTCTGGGTGCTACAGAGTTTGAGGCAAGCATAGCCGTGGTCAGGGAGGCTTATAGTGGTGTTAGTCTAGCAGTGGTGTCTGGTTTTAACCGGGCTTTCGCTGAGCTGGGTATAGCTACTATGCTTGGTGCTAATATTAAGGGGGTTACCCGGGTCTTGACTACTGCTATTGCTTTGGAGACTGCTAAAGGGGAGCTTGGGTTGAGCTTTGCATTGAGTTTTATTCTCTTATTTATTGTTCTCTCGCTTAATTATTTGATTAGTAGGGTTCAGGGAGGTTTTGAGTATTGAGGTACAAGTTAAGGGATGTTGTGAAGAGCTATGGGGAGACCTCTGCACTCAATGGCATAGACTTGGATATCGGGGATGAGTTTCTGGGTATAATTGGGCATAGTGGCGTCGGTAAGACCACTTTGTTGAAGATACTAGCCGGGTTGGAGGCTCCAACGGGTGGGGTATTATATTTCGATGATGAACCGGTTACCCAGTCGAACAGGGTGATGTTGCGAAAATCAGTTACTATGATCTTCCAGACCCCGGTTTTTCTTAGAGGCGATGTCTACACGAATATCGCTTATGGGTTGAGACTCAGAGGAACGGGTGAATCGGAGATAGAGGAAAAAGTTGAGTCTGCATTAGGTGCTGTTAGGCTCTCTGGTCTGAGCAGCAGGGATACCCGTGAGTTATCAGGTGGTGAGCAGCAGCGTGTAGCCTTGGCTCGTGCTCTTGTACTGGACCCGGAGGTTATGTTGCTGGATGAGCCTACATCCAATCTTGACCCTGGAAACGTTAGTATCATAAATGATATTCTCTTGGAGGAGTCTCTGAAACGTGTACTGGTAATCGCTACTCATGACCTGGTTCAGGTTTCAAAGATCACGGATAGGGTGGTTTTCATGGAGAACGGGGTCATCACCGAGGATGGATCCCCGGAGGTTCTTGAGGCGCTTACCCGTCTCACTGAGAATATCTTCACTGGTGTTAGCAAGATTGTTGGTGGGGTAAGTACTGTAGATCTTGGTGGAGTTGAGATCAAGTTCACAAAGCCAGTTGAGGGCAGGGTCTCATTGCATGTGCGTCCACAGGATATATTTCTCAGTAATGACTGGGTGGAGACCAGCGCCCGTAACCAGTTCCGTGGATCCATTGTGGGTGTAGAGGAGAGGAAAGGGGTTGTGTTGGTGAGTGTTGATGTTGGGGTTGTTTTTAGGGTTCAGATTACTAGAAAGAGTTTTGATGATATGGGGTTAGAGTTGGGCAAGGTGGTTAATATTTCTTTTAAGGCTTCCTCGGTTCTTTTTCTCTAGTGTTTTGGTTTATATTATGTATCGTGTTTAGTTATTATGTTAGTGCTGTAATGTTTGATTTGTCACGTTACCTGACTCAGGGTAATCTGGTTAAGATCGCCTCGACTGTAGTTATAATA
Organism: uncultured Candidatus Bathyarchaeia archaeon; assembly: GCA_964559155.1. Classification (GTDB taxonomy): domain Archaea; phylum Thermoproteota; class Bathyarchaeia; order TCS64; family TCS64; genus RBG-16-57-9. The sequence goes on from CAZLHA010000083.1 coordinate 3,160, forward strand.
GTTGTTGCTTTAATTGTTGAGCGGGTTCTTAAGAACGCTATATCGCGGTATGTGACCAGTTCCGGTATTAGTGCGCATATTGAGAATGTTTTAGACTTGGTGGTTCGCCTGGTGGTGGCTTTGGTTGCTATTGTATCTGTGTTACAGATTTATGGACTGGGTTTGGATTGGCTTATTGGTTTGTCGGCTGTGGCTGGGGCTGCTATTGGTTTTGCGTCGACTCAGACGCTGGGTAATTTCTTGGCTGGTTTCTATATTCTGGCCTCGCAGCCTTTCGCTATACAGGATTATGTTAAGATAGGGGATGTGGAGGGTGAGGTAACAAATATTTCGATTAATTATACGGAGGTTTATGATCCCAAGTATAACCGGGTTGAGATACCGAATAAACAGGTGTTGGATAGTACCATAACTAATTTCATACTTGATGATTCGCTTATTGATTATAGTTTTCAGGTGGATTTCCCCCATAGAGATGATGTTGATAATGATGAGATTATCGAAAATGTGGTAAAGCCCAGTTTATCTGAGTTCTATGAGGAGTATGGGGAGTTTTTGCCCCGGGAGCCTGAGTATGGTATGTCTGGGATGGGGTTCAGGGAGAGAGGTTACCTGATACGGGTGTTCTTCAGGAAAGGATATTCAAAGGATCTCTATGATTACCAGCCTATTTTGTTGGAGAAACTGGTCTATAAGTGGGACAGGTTGGTGAAGGAGAAAACAGGCTAGGTAAATCTGTTTAACTTTTCCTGAATAAGTAATCACACCCGTATACTCGGGGGAGGGGCGTGTTCGTTTGTTCGTTTTATGGGTTATGTTTGTTATAGGCGTCCTTGGGTGTATGGGAACTGGGTATTAATTTCTGTTTTGTGTTTGATGGTTTTTTAAATTTGATCGTAATATACCGTAAAAGGGTATATTGTGGTCAATAGTAGCAAAGATTACACTTAGATAACCGTCTGCAACTTGGGTGCTTGGTATTGATATAAAAATTTATGGGGATGTTTTTCCTTTGAGTTTTTTCCAGGCGGTTTCAGCTATCTCCAGTGGGGGCATGGTATCGTCTGGCACGTGAGCTGTGTATTCTTTGCCTGCTAGGCGTTCCTTATGCTCTTTCTTTGCCTCTTCCAAGAGTTCTTGGTCTGTGAATAGGTATAGGGCGCTTGCTGCCATGGTCTTGGCTGCGAATATGAGGCTCTTGTGACCGATGCTCATGCCGCTTACGGCGGTGAATCTCCAGTCGTGGCCGGGGGAGCCCAATATGTTGCAGCTGGTTCGGAACTCCATGGTTGGGCAGATCCAGGATACGTCACTGACGTCTGTGCTGCCCTTGCTGACCTGGCCGTCATCCCAGGCATCCAGTACCTCGGAAACTAGGTTTATGTCCCGGTACTTCTTGGGGTATGGGACCTTTGATTTGCGGAGACTGTTCATTTTATCCTCTGTGTCGATGGTCTCGGCTATCTTTGCGGCGAACTCCAGTTCTTCCTCTGTCCACCCGGGGTGACCTATCTCCCGCATGTTTGCTGTGACTATTTCGCTGAGGCTCTTGTTTGGGATCTTGTTGTAGACGGCGGAGAGGAGGTCGATTTTTAGCTCGGTATCGGTCATCATGGCTGCGCCTTCTGCGATCTTGTTGATACGTTCGTAGATTTGCTGAACCTGTGACCTCTCTGGGGCCCTGATGTAGTACCATGAGCGGGCGTAGTCTGGTACGACGTTGGGTTGTCCTCCGCCCTCCTCGACTATGTAGTGGATCCGGGCTTCTTGTACCACGTGTTCACGTAGATAGTTGACTCCGATGTTCATCAGCTCGATGGCGTCCAGTGCGCTTCTGCCCTGCTCGGGGCTCCCCGCTGCGTGGGCGGTCTTGCCGTGGTATTCGTATTTGACGCTGTTCATGGCGTTGCTTGATGATAGCCCTGCTACGTTGTAGCCGCTGGGGTGGTGACTCAAGCAGGCGTCCACGTCATCGAACAAGCCGGCTCTCACCATGTAGACCTTTCCGTCGTAGTTTTCCTCGGCTGGGCAACCGTATACCTTGATGGTGCCCGGTAGGTTATCTTCCTCCATTACTTGTTTGGCGGCTATGGCTGCCATGAAGCCGCTGGTGCCATGGACGTTATGTCCGCAGCCGTGTCCGGGACCGTCTTCTATCAGCCACTCCTTGTGGGGTACGGGTTTGTTGCTGATGCCGGGTAGGGCATCGTATTCACCCATGAACCCGATTACTGGCTTTCCTTCGCCCCATGTGGCTACGAAGGCCGTAGGCATCCCAGCTACCCCGTGTTCCACCTTGAAGCCGTGTTTCCGCAGAGTGTCCACGTGGAGTTGAGCGGATTTATGCTCTACCAGGCCTAGCTCCGCGTACTCCCATACCTTATCGCTTACCTCGATGAACTCTTCACGGTTTTCATCGATCCATTTACAGGCTTTTTTCTTCATGGTTACATGGTATCCTACTTAGTTGTTAAAATTATGGCTGGAACCAGCTCTTTTTAGAAAACTTGGGTTTATTGAGTCTCTTTTTACCTCTGTGGGAACGTTATTTTTTCTCTGGGTTGCATGTCTTGCATGGCTGCCAGATGCTATCTTCCTCCGAGTTCTCCTTAAAGTATTTCTTAGCCTCCTCAACGGATTCGAAGCTTATCCATGCGCCCTTCTTCTTCATCTCGTTGACTCCTTTGAACCGTGTCTCAACGGGATTACAGAACCTGCATGAATCCACATGAAGCTTCCAGAGCCCCGTAGAAATATCCCTATTTAACCAAAACATATCTAATATTATATGCGTCCACTATTAAAAACAAGTGAAAAGCCTCCCCTGTCTAACTTTATTTTCGTTTTTACTCAGATTATTGACTAGATATTTCGCTCGTTTGCCTGTTTTCACTCATCCCATATAGGTAGTTTGAAGGTGAATGTTGATCCCTTGCCGTGTCCCTCTGACTCGGCCCAGATCTTTCCTCCGTGAAGCTCAATGATTCCTTTACAGATGCTAAGGCCAAGACCCACGCTTTGACCGGATACAATAGGTCTGTCAATATCCGGGAAAGGCTTGAATAGTTTATCCATGTCTTCGGGGCTAAGCCCGTAACCCGTATCCGTAACAGATACCTTGACTTCTTCTCCGGTTGTTTTAACGGTTATCTGGATCAGGGAACCCTCCGGGCTATATTTTGATGCATTGTCTAGGAGGTTCACTAATACCTGTGAGAGGCGTAACGGGTCTCCCCTGACCATAGTCTCTTCCGTGGTGGTATCTACTTTTACTTTTTGACGCTTAGAGTCCAGTTTATGTTTCACTTCTTCGATGGCTCTGTTTACCAGTTCATTCAAGTTCAGTGGCGTATGCGTGATCACTAACTGTCCGTCCTCAAGTCGCTGCTGGTCAAGCAGATCAGTTGTCAATGCCTCTAATCGATCCGTGTTTCTGGCAGCTATCTCCAGAAATTTCTTTGCCTTGTCTGGGTCGTTTTCAGTTCTGGCTAATTCTAGGTAACCTTTCATGCTGGTTAATGGTGTTCTGAGTTCATGAGTGGCTGTACGCATAAACTGGGATTTAATTTGTTCCATCTTCTTAGCCTGTTCCGCTTCCTCGTGCTCCATTAAGGCTTTTCGCTCTGCCTCTAGTAGGGCGTCTCTGCGTTTCAGTCTCTCAAGATTAGAGGCTATATGAGAGACTAGAATCTCTGCCAGAGATATGTGGCTCTTGTTGAAAAAACCTGTTTCACTACTCTCCATGTTAAGAACTCCCTCTACCTCTCCTCCCACAAAAATGGGTACCACTAATTCGCTACAAGTTTCTAATGTACCCTTTACATAGTCTGAATCCTGTTTTGTGTCGTTAACGAGAATTGTTTTCTTCTCGTTTACAGCTCTCACGGTGATACCTTTACCGTCCAGTGGAAGTCTGTAATTAATGGCTAGATCGCTTATGTTTTTGAAGAGTACCAGTTCATCTCCTTCTACCCGTATAAACCCTGAGTAGGGTACCTCGATAATCTCCTCTACCAGTATCAAACTTAGCTCTGCTATTTCTTCTATGGACTGGGCTGAGTTCATGGACGCCATGGCACTGCTTAGGGATTCGAGGCGTTGCTCGTATATTTGCTGGTCTTCTGAGGCTTTGATGTTTCGGAGTGCTGATGATATATGTTCTGCGAATAGTTCCATTAATATTTGGTCTCTTTGGTCGTAGGCTTTGATTTCCGTGCTCTCGATGTTGATCACGCCGATAACCTTTTCCCCGTCTTTTATGGGTACAGCTAGTTCGGAGTAGGAGTAATCGGGGCCAGCTTCGTTGTATATTAAATAGTCTTTGTCTTTTCTCGTGTCTTCTATGAGCTGGGATTCTCCAGTGTTTACGGCTCTAGCGATGATGCTTGGGTCTTTGAGTGAGATAGATCTAGCTTTAAGCTTGGGGTCTGCTAGTGATATGGGGTGGAGATATTCACCTTCTACGAGTCCTATTCCTGCTCTGTTAAAGCCCATGATATCTACTATGTATTCAATTGATGTGTCCGCGATTTCTTGTATAGAATCCATTCTCGCTACCTGGGAAGCATACTTGTGTAGAGTTTCCAGTAGTACCTCGTATCGTTTTCTAGACTCCAACCCTTTGATGTTCTGTATTGTGGATGCGATGTGTTGGGCGAGGAGTTCAACGAGTCTCACGTCGTTCTCGTCGAAGTCATCAGCTCGGCTGCTCTCAACGTTAAGCACGTATAATACTTTATCTTCAATGAATACGGGTACCGCGAGCTCCGATAACATGGTGGGGGGTCCACTATCTAGGGTGACGAAATCGGGGTCAAGTCGGCTGTCTTTTACTAGTTGTGTGGTCTTTGAGTTGGCGGCCTTCACAGTTATTCCCGACCCGTCTAAGGGTAAGCTCTTATCCGTGAGCGTCCCGTTACTTGTGTATAAATATCTTAGCTCATGGTCTTCTACACGCATGATGCCTGCCCACGTGTATCCTAGTTCTTTTACTAGTATGTCCATGGCTATGGCGTAGACTTCTTCACTGGACTCAGCGTGGGTTAGATGTGTTGAGCTGTTGTGAAGCGCAATGAGTCTATCACGGTAGCTCTGTGCTTGTAGCGCTGAAGAAACATGGTCTCCTAGAATGGATACCAGTTCAAGGGTTTTTTCTGTAAACGCGTTTCTCTGGGGTTCCTCGATGTTGATCACTGCTATGGGTTCATCACGTAGTTTAATCGGGTGTGCATACTCGGATAAAGAAGGTGATTCATTCTTTCCTATGCCTTCTAGGTAGTCAGGGTCTTTGGTTGTGTCGGGTACATGTTGTGGTTGCCCTGTCTTGAAGGCTCGGACTACTATGCTTGGCTTATCTAATGGTATTTGACGTATGGTGATTGATGGCTTAGCTGCGTGTATAACCAGTTTATCCTCTTTGATGGTCTGGAAGCTGACTCTCTTACACGCTAGGGTATCAACGACTGCCTCCACCACGATCTCGGCTATCTCCTGTATGCTCTGTGCTCGTGAAAGCTTATCGGAGAGCTGGTGTAGCTCTTGCAGTTTTTTATCATATATCACTTGGTTGGTGATGTCTCTTGTAACTATGCCGAGAAGGTCTCCTGTCTTAAACGCCTTGATATCAAAGTACTGGTCTCCGCCGCTGGCGGGGATTACTTCATTAAACTCGGTGTGCTCCCCGGTTTCAAGTACTTTCTTGTATATGTCCAGTCTACCGGTTTTCTTGAGGTTGGGTAATATGTCTGTGCAATGTCTGCCTATTGCTTGTTCTCTGGTTAAGCCGGCTTGGTTTAGCCATACCTTGTTTGCTTCTATTAGACGTAGTTTTTCGTCGAGTAATGCGAAGCCATCTGTTGCGGATTCCATGAATCCAGTTAGTCTTTCATTGATTTCCTGAAGCTCTTCCTCTAGCTGTATTTGTTCACTTATATCCCTTGCAATGGTGACGGATGCTGGTGTGTTGTTCCAGATTATGCGTGAGGCGTGTAACTCGGCTTCCAGTGCTTTTCCGTCTTTTCCTAGTAGTTTTGCCCTGTATTGGCTTGGTGGGTTTCCCCCGACTCGTCTCTGTTGGGCGTATTTTGTGGTTATTTCATGTGAGTCAGGGTGGATGAAGTCAAGTGCTGGTCTTCCGAGTATCTCTTCCTTTTTCTGGTATCCGAGGTATTCAACTCCGGATGGGTTGATGTACAGCACACCCGACTCGTTTGTTATGAATATTAGATCGGGGCTCTGCTCCACTATTGCCTTGTATTTTGGCTCCGGGTACTCGGACATATTTTTAAACTAGTCTGTCAGGGTTTAACTTTTCTTATGTTTGCTGAAATATTCGAAAACCACGAGAAAAAATAGATATTTAAATTATTTTTCATTAACAATTATGTTCTCTTAATAATTATCTATGAAATAGAGCATGTAATTTTACTACTGATTTATGGGTTTGAACTGAGGCTCCATGAGGGTGGAGCCTAGACACGTATAAATCAGATGTAGACTTCTATTTATTGGGATCTAATTGGGTGGTAAAGTCGTTAAGACAGAGCTATCTTGCTGGGAATACAGGCAGCTTAGAGAGGTTTCTGAGAAGAAAAAAATGAGTCTAGATGATGCTGTACGTGAGGCCGTGGGTGATTGGATTCGTTTGCAGACGCCTCTTGAGGAAGATCCTTTATTCAAGCTTGAGCCCCGGGATACTGGCGTGGTAACTGATACAGGTAAATTGGATAAGAATTTATATGATTAGTTTTTCTGAAAATCATTATGGATAGTTCTACTATTGTTGAATGATTTGATACCGGGGTAGGTATACAATGATTCTAGGTGATATTTGTGATGGTGGATTTGTTGGTAACTGTTCTGTGTCCGTTTCTTGACTCTTTTTCTTTCATGGGGGGTAATATCTTTGCTTTGAACTCCTTTTTCTTCTTTGAATTGAATTTTTATCCAAATATTTAACAAGATATTTTCTTGTTTTTTCCTTCATTTCTTTATAATAGGTAATGAGTCCACATTTGTTCATCCTTGTGATTATTGCGTGGTAAGCGTCTGCTGTTCAGGTTCGTAAATTGTGCATTCTAATTTGTTTGGTAAAATGAATTGTCAATCCTTTTATTAAATTCAATGTGCGTTAGCTAAGAACAAGGCTTAAACTCATAAAAAACTTTGACTCAATACGATGAGCAGTAATAAGATGACTCCGGAGGATCTGGAAAGCCTATTCGTGGAATCCTATACCACGGTTTTCTGTAGCCACAACAAGGATGGTACAATTCATGCAGCCCCCATATGGTATAACTACAAGGATGGGGTGTTCTACTTTGTATCCATAAAAAAATCCGTACGTGGAAACAATGTCAAACGAAACAAGAATGTGTCTCTCTCATTCCTTATGCAGGGAACAAAGGCAGTTGATGGTGATATACCATCTAAATGCGCCTTGGTTTATAATCTCGCGGATATTGGATTCGAGCCAGATATGGGGTATGATGA
>CAZLHA010000084.1:0-290 GCA_964559155.1 uncultured Candidatus Bathyarchaeia archaeon
ATCCTGGGAGGCGCAATGGCTGGGGGGATACCCAAGTATAGGCTCCCCAAGGATTTGATGAATAAGGAGTTAATGGCTCGACTAGAAGAGGTGGGTGCAGAGGTTAGACTTGAATCCCCCGTCGAGGATCTTGATGCCTTATTGGAGGAGGGTTATGATGCGGCTTTTCTAGGCTTGGGTGCTGATCAATGTAATACGTTGAGATGTGAGGGCGAAGACAGTGAAGGAGTCATAAACTTTATGGACTTCCTTACTGCGGTTAATGTTCGGGACGAGACCCCTGATATCGG
>CAZLHA010000084.1:300-10432 GCA_964559155.1 uncultured Candidatus Bathyarchaeia archaeon
GTAATAGGCGGAGGTAACAGCGCGATGGACTCTGCTAGAACCGCTGTACGTCTAGGTGCTGAAGAAGTGACCCTCTACTATAGAAGGACAGAAGGCGAGATGCCGGCGAGCCTCCATGAGATACAGGGCGCTATGGAGGAAGGAGTCAACTTTGACTTTTTGAGCACCCAGATGGTGATCACTCCGGGTAAGCCTTTGAAGATATTCTTCCAGGCTATGGTTCCTGGGGAGCCAGATGAATCAGGAAGAAGAAGGCCTATTCCCTTGGATGGAAGAGGTTCCACCGTTGAGGCTGATACAGTTATCTCAGCCATCGGTTACCATGGCCTTGTACCCATGGGTATTGGTGTTGAGGTGAACAGGAGAGGCCAGATAGTAGTAGATGAGAACTTGAAGACCAGCAGGGAGAATGTCTGGGCAGGTGGAGACGCGGTGTATGGGCCTACAAGTGTTATCGAGGCTCTTCGAGATGGTCGACTAGCTGCAAGTAGCATTGACAAGTATTTGGGAGGCGAAGGATTATCTGACGCTGAGCCCGATATGAGTGAGTTCGTGGCTCGACAAGTTGATAAAGAGGCGCTTATGGAGGATCCTCAGGCTAGGATACCTGAACTGGATCCAGATGAACGGGTAAAGAGCTTCATAGAAGTGGAGAAATGCTTGGAGACCAGCAAAGCGAATTGTGAGGCTGGAAGATGCTGGAGGTGCGATTGGAATGAGTAACGAAAATAAACTAACCGTAATACCCTTTGGTCCTCAGCACCCCGTATTACCGGAGCCAGTACAGCTCCAGTTCTACGTGGATGAGGAGAAAATCGTTGACGTATTACCCAATATCGGGTATATACACAGGGGCATCGAGCGAGCCGCTGAGCTCAACGACTACCGGAGAAACCTATACCTATGTGAACGGATCTGCGGAATATGCAACATTATACATGGACATACATACGCGGGGCTCATCGAGAAAATGACGGATACAGAGATACCCATCAGGGCAAAATACCTCAGAACCATCTGGGCGGAGATAGCCCGTCTTCAGAGCCACCTGCTCTGGATAGGCTTATTCGCTGAAGCAGTTGGATTTGAGAGTCTCTTCATGAAGGTGTGGAGAGACCGTGAACTTGTCTTGGAGCTAACTGAGGCTACTAATGGTCACAGGATCCATATGGGAACAACCGTCATCGGTGGGGTAACCAAGGACATGGATGAGAAGCTAATCAACAGATACCAAACGGATATGAATAAACTCGAGAAAGAAATCGATGACTGGGCACACGTATTCAGAAAAGACCCGGCCTTCCTAAGCAAGACTGTTGGTAAGGGATTGCTCCCAAAGAGCGAGGCGGTTCACAGTGGAGCCGTGGGCCCTGTAATCAGGGCATCAGGCATCCCCCAGGATATGAGGAATAACGGCTACGAGGCGTACGGTGAACTGGATTTTGAGCCAGTGGTTTATGATAACTGTGATGTCCAGGGAAGGATGTTGGTGAGACTCGATGAGTGTTACCAGAGCATCGACCTAATTAGGAAAGCCATCAACCAGCTGCCTGAAGGCCCCATAGCCGTAAAGAACGAAAAGTTCCCCGATGGAGAAGCTATATACAGGACGGAGCAGCCCCGTGGGGAGGTTTTCTACTATGCTAAGGGAAACGGAACTATACACTTGGATCGGATAAGGATTAGGACACCTACAATACCAAACATTCCACCGCTACTGGGTATGCTGGTGGGTCATGATGTGGCGGATATACCCCCGATAGTGCACAGTATAGACCCTTGTATGAGTTGTACTGAGCGTATAACATACATCAATGAGGAGGATGCCTAAGATGCCGAGCTTTCTAGGAAACATCTTGGAGAATCTCTTCGGTAAACCAGCTACGGTTAGGTATCCTTTCGAGAAACCGGATCCCGTGCCTGGGACAAGGGGGGAACTCAACTTCAATATGCTTAGATGTGACCAGTGCCAGGACTGTGAGAGGATATGCCCCTCTGTTGCCATCAAGGTCTATCCAGATGAGAAGAAGATTGAGTGGAGTCCATTCAAGTGTATCTACTGTCATGCCTGTGTCAGAACATGCATGCATGAGGCGATTGAGCCCCTTGAGAACGTGGAAGCACCAGAGTACAAGAAGAAGGTTGTTACCTTCGAGACTTGATCCTTTTCTTATTTATATTGTTCTTTTAATTCACTGTCTTCCATCATATCGAGCCTTGCCTCAAGTCTGGCTAGGCTGCGCTCGATTTTTATCAAGCCATCTTTCAAGCCGTCAGCTATTTCCATGAGGCTGATGCTCATCTCAAGGGGCAGGTCCTCTGATACCTTGTAGATCTCGTCTTGGCTCTTTTTTATGAGTATTACGTTGCTTATCCTGTGTATTCCCTCTATCTGTGCGTCAAAGCTCTTCAATTGGTTTTTTGCTTCTTTTATGAGTGCCCTGTAGTCGCTGTGTTTGAGGTCTTCCCAGGGGTTGTCCACGGTTTAATGCACCGTTAGTGAGTTGTATGGGCCGTTATATAGGATTTATCCGTAAAAACATGTTATATTTAGCACTTATTTACATATTGCGGTCAATTTATGACGATGTTGTATGTGTTGGTGGGTTGTGGGTTGGGCTAAGTGTTTTCTATTCCTGTTCCCTTTCTCTCAGTTGATGAGTGATCTGACCCGTGTAAAGTTCAGTAACTTGGATAAGATTCTCTACTCTGAACTAGAGTTAACCAAATCCGATATTATTGAATATTATATCAAAGTGGCTCCAGATATGCTTCCCTTTCTCCGGGGTAGGGCACTTGTTAGAACAAGGTACCCGGATGGAATACATGAGAATGGGTTCTATGAGAAGGGTGCTCCGCAGGGTACTCCTGATTGGGTTCAGACTTATTCCCGGTATAGTGAATCAAGTGAGAAAGTTACGGAGTATATAGTATGTAATGATCTTGATACCTTGATCTGGTTAGCTAATCTAGCGGCGCTTGAACTTCACATCCCGTTATCAATCATTGGTGATGTGGATTCTCCTGATCTATTGCTCTTTGATATCGACCCTGAGCCCCCAGCAGGCTTAGGTGAGGCGGTACGTTCAGCCCTCCTGCTACGTGAGTATTTAGGTAAGATTGGGTTAGCTTCTTTTGTGAAGACCTCGGGGAAGAAAGGGTTGCATGTAGTTGTTCCTCTTTCGGAGGGTTATGGTTTTGATGATACTAGTTCCTTTGTTCACGCGGTCGCCATAAAATTGGCTGAGAAACACGGGTTCATAGTATCCGAGAGGAGGCAGACCAAGGAACCGGGTACTGTGTTAATTGATTACCCCCAGAACAGTGTAAGAGGCACCATGATTGCACCTTACAGTCTTAGAGCTGTACGAGAAGCCACTGTTAGTACTCCGCTTGACTGGAGTGAGTTACCTGATCTGCGGCCCTTTGACTGGAATATTTTCAATGTCGGTGAAAGGGAGAAAAAGCCATGGAAGGATCTATTTACTGAAAGGTTTCAGCTTCCCGTCTAATACACCATGTATAGGTAGGCTCGTCCTCTCTTACCTGTCCTCCGGACCACGTTCATCTTTCTGAGACAGTATAGCATCTTTTGTGCGAGTCGTTTTCTTAGACCTGCTTCATCGGCTAACATAGTGGATGTGAATTGCGTGGGAAGGGATTCAGGTATGAGGGCCTTAAAGTCCATGGGGTCCGTGAAGAGGTGTCGCTCATTTAGCTTGAGCAGTTTCTTATCATGGATGCTCCAGTATTTTCGTCTCCAGCTCCCGTTTCCATCATCGATCCAGTACTCCTCCATGTCCACTAACGTGACTTCTATCTCGAAGTTGTGGTTCATGAGAAGCCTAGGCATATAGACTAGCTCATAGAAGATGTCCTCGACTCTTCCCCTTTTGGGGCTCTTACGTCTCTTTAGGCGTTCACCATTCTTGTCTAGTCTGATAATCCATTTCTGGTAAGCTATAGGGTGTACGAGTCTTACTCTCTTCCCTTTAGACAGGTCTCTGAGCTTATCCTTGATTGAAGAGAAGCTTCTGGTCTGTATCTCGATAAGCAGATCTCCTCGTATTACATCAACCCTGTAATCTCCCAAGGTTGATTCTATCTCTCCTGTCTCCTTAGCGTAGATTTCTTTTAGTTGCTCGTGGAGGCTCTGCTCGGTCATACTCAGGTATACACGCGACTCATCTTTATACCTCACCAAACGCTTCTTCTAATTGGAGGCATCCCGTTTGAGTAAATTATCCGCTGAACCAAGCAGCAGAAGCATATGGAGTGGAAGAATCAACATCGGATTAGTGAATGTGCCCGTGAAACTCTACAGTATGATTAAGGATCAGGGTTTCAGCTTCAAATATGTACGTAAAGAAGATGCATGCCCATTGAAGTATCAGAGAGTCTGCGTTTACGATAATGAGGTGGTGCCATGGTCAGAGGTAGGGAAAGCCATAGAAGTGAGTAAAGACGAGTACGTGGTTTTCGATAAAGAAGAACTGGACGCCCTAAAACCTGAGTCAAGTAAAAAGATCAATATCGACAAGTTCGTTAAACTAGAACAAGTGGATCGTATATTCTATGATAAGAGCTACATCCTAGCACCTGATAAGAGCGAGGACAGTTATAATCTATTATTAAAGGCCTTCAATGAGAAAGGGATGGCTGGGGCAGGTAAGTTCACTATGCGGACGAGAGAATACCCTGTGGTTATTTATCCATATAGGGATGCCCTGATTCTCACCACTTTGCGGTATAGTAATGAGGTTGTGGACCCCATGGCCATGGAGGTGCTCCAAAACCTTGAGGAACCCAGTGAGGAAGAGCTAGAGCTAGCCGAGAAGATAATCGATAACCTGAGCGGAGAATTTGATATCACCGAGTATCATGATACATATACAGAGCGAGTAGAGGCGCTTCTGGAGAAGAAGATGAAGGGAGAGACCATTAAGGTTGAGGAACCTGAGACCGAGGAAGTCAAAGAATTAATGACTGCCCTCCAAGAGACCCTCTCGCAGATGCAAGAATCATGAACCTCTACCAGCCTATGATGGCTCGCACAGCCGAGAAGGCATTCAATGATCCGGATTGGCTCTTTGAGGTTAAGTGGGATGGTATAAGGGCTATGGCCTACGTTGATGAGGATGTTAGCCTCAGGACCCGTAACGGTAACGAGATAATCAGGAAGTTTCCTGAGTTCTCTGAGTTATCTAGCTTAGCCTCTAATGTTGTGTTGGATGGGGAGATAGTTATACTCACCGATGGATTGCCTGATTTTCAGGCAGTAGCTTCAAGAAACCAGCAGCAGAGTCCCCGTGATATCCGGGCTCAAGCTGCTAAGAGACCCGCCACGTATATCGTATTTGATATATTAGAGGCAAATGGCGTTAGCCTCATAGATCATCCTCTAGATGAGAGATTGGATATCCTTGAGAATAATCTAAGACAGGGTAGATATGTTGTACGCAGTCAACCCGTAAGGGAATACGGTGTGGAGTATTATGAGGCAGTGTTACAGAAGAACTTGGAGGGAATTATGGCTAAGAGACGGGATAGTCCGTATCAGCCGGGGGCTAGAAGCCCGGACTGGTTAAAGATTAAGCAGGTAAAGACTTGTGACTGTGTTGTCTTTGGGTACACGGCGGGTACTGGCAGCAGGGCGTCTACTTTTGGTGCGTTACTGCTTGGACTCTATGATGGTGAAAAACAAGTGTACGTTGGACGAGTTGGCACTGGTTTCAGTGACGAGGATCTGCAGGAGATATCTTCTAGGCTAGAATCCATGCAGGTAGACCACAACTGGTTTGATGAGGAGGATATCCCCCGTGATAGTAGATGGGTTGAGCCTAGACTTGTAGCTGAGATCGGGTACCAGGAAGTAACCGAGGATCAAAGACTAAGAGCCCCACGTTTTCAAGGATTCAGACAGGATAAACCAGCCCAATTATGCAGTATTAGCCAGATAAGACCCCAACGACTAGAGGAATATTACAATAAACGCGACTTCTCTGAGACAACTGAGCCCAGAGGGGGATCTAATGGAGGTTCAGGGAACAGCTACGTGGTTCAGAAACATGACGCTACGCGACTTCACTATGATCTCAGGTTGGAACGAGACAGTGTCTTAGTGAGCTGGGCAGTACCTAAAGGTATACCATTAGAACTGGGGGAAAGGAGGTTAGCTATACGGACGGAGGATCATCCTCTTGAATACGGTGGATTTGAGGGTATTATCCCCGAGGGACAGTATGGGGCAGGAACCGTTGAGATATGGGATAAGGGCTTCTATGTACCTGTGAAATGGATGCCTGATAAGATAGAGTTTGTAGTGGCTGGTGAGAGGGTTCATGGTCGATACGAGTTAATCCGCTTCAAGGGGGCGGATGAGGATCAGTGGTTATTATTCAAGAAGAAGGATCAATGAATTCAAGAAAAGATGCTGGGTTAGACTTCCCATAGGTTGAAGACGAATCCAAAAGGATCGCGAATATAACAGGGCTTCCCTTTTCCCTCCCATTTAACGACTGTGCATCCTTTTTCTATCAACCTATTCTTTGCCTTATCTAGGTCTTCTACGTGGAACTCGGTTATTGGGCCTAGGGTAGGGCCGCAGCTGATGTATAGGTTTAGTTTACCTGTGTCGAAACGTGCCCAGTTGTTTCCCATCTCGGCGATTCTTAGTCCGAGGACCTCGCTGTAGAACTGTATTGCCTCTTCTAGGTTGGGGGTCTCTATGTTGATGTTGCTACTGAGCCGATAACTCATGTTAACCGTTTATAGGTTCTCAAAGTAGTACATGAATACATCTCTTTTCTCGTATCACGTTAACCTGTATTGGGTCGGTATGTTGTGGAAACGTGTTCTAGATTTTGGCGAACTGGGGCGCTACTTGGTCTTTTTTTGGTTCCTCGACTAGGAGCATTATCATAGTGGTTGATAATATTCCAAGTATGCCGTTGATGAAGAAGGGTATTCCATATCCGGGCACCTTTAATCCTATCACGTTGAAGATCGTGAATCTGTAAGTATCGTATATCCAGGTTCCCAGTATAGGTCCTATTACGCTACCGGCGGTGAAGGCTGTGCCGAATAAGCCAAACATTCTCCCACGTACCTCCGGTTGTACAAGGTCTGCTCTTAATGCTCTGAAGGCGGGCATACTGGTGTTGAAGCCTAGGCTTCTGATGCTGACTATGATTCCTGCCTGTGTTATGGAAGCAGTGAATGGTAGTATTAATCCCGCTAAGCGACTGCTATAGTTTCCAAAAGCGATTAATGGTTTTCTACCTAATTTGTCACTGAATCTGCCGGCGATGTAGCTTGCTATTAGTCCTATAAATCCTGTGATGCTGATGATGGTTCCTATTCCCACTGGGTCCATGTTGAATTTGTCTGTATAGAATAGGACCATTATCGGTATTATGAAACCGACTCCTATCCCAGCTATGAAGCTATTCAAGAATAGTACTTTCAATGGTCTGGTCCACTCGATCTGGGGTAAATCTATCTCGTTCCTCATTTTTTCCATGTTTTCCCTGCTTCTCTCCGGCTCCTTAATATAGAAATAAATTACAGCTAGCGCTACTGCTGCTATAACGGAGTCTACAAAGTAGGGTATACGGTAACTCATCAACTCGGTGAAACCTCTGCTATAGACGAACCACTGTATTGCTCCACCGAAAACTGGCCCAATGTTTCTCCCTATCATGCTCATTGACATAATAAACCCCGCTGCCTCTCCCCGTTTCTGAGGAGTAACCAGATCAATAAGCAGTGTCTCTGCTGCCAGCATTGCTCCACTGGAGACCGCGCCATTGATTACCCTGATTACTAGTAGCCAGCGCCAATCTGGAGCCAGTCCGGTTAATACGCCGAAGATTACGTCACCAAAAATACCGAGCATCAAGATCTTTTTTCTACCATACTCATCAACGAGGCGCCCCATCTTCGGGGATAAGATGGCGTAAGCCATCATGAAACTGCTTGTAAATAAACCAACGCTGGCAACACTGGCGCCTAGACTTATTACATAATTTGGGAAGAAGCTGATGGGTAAGGCGATGGCAATTGATTCCACGAGCTGGACTGCTCCGAGTATAAGAACAGCCTTGTTAAGTCTCTGAGTAACCATGATTCTTCTTGATTCAACCCGGTATCATGTAATATAAGTGCACCGAGGATTGACATCTTTATATTCCAGTACCATGTGTCGTTGAACAATGATTGGAATACATTTGCTGGTGGACGGGGTGACAGAAAACGAGGTTGAGGAAGAAGTTATCCAACACATATTAACGGATCTGCCTCCTAGAATAGATATGCATATTCTGGATGGGCCCTATCTCGTGGAAGGCGTTGAAGAGAATCCGGGTTATACAGGGATCGAGGTTATAGACAAGAGCCATATCGCCATACATACTTTCAGTGAAAATAATACGATCAGCATCGATGTTTACAGCTGTAAGGCTTTTAACGCGAAAAAAGTGGTGGAGTATTTTAAACAGCATATAAACTTCAGTGAGATCACTACAAGAACCATTACCAGGGAGATCCTGTAACTCGGGTAACCTTTGCCACAATTATTGTTGGCTGTAACATGAATCCTGTGGGATAGATTTATCTACGTTTATAACTTGTCATTCCCCTGCATTTCTTGATTATAAATGTCAGTAGCAGAAAGACTTGAGATACTGTCCGAACTTGAGGAAAAATACGCGGTAGAGCTTGAACGAGAGTACCGTGGATACGGTAACGAGCTTGTAAGAGAGTTGATTTCCTCAGTTATGACTGATAGCAAGAAACACGCGGGCCTCTACAAGGCAGCGGCCATGATTGCCAAGGGTAAGAGCTTGGCGATAACCGAGGAAGAGTATGAGGTGTTGGAGAAGAATCTTGAGCTTCACATCGAGAAAGAGAAGGAGATGCTTGAAGCGGTAACCCAGCTAATGGATGAGGTGGAGGATAAGAGAATCAAGAAACTGCTCGCCATCATATATGAGGATGAGTTGATGCATCACCCTTTCATGACCAGCTTCCTTGAGCTGGTGCTCAAGCGGGAGACCATTACTGAGCAGGATATATGGGATATGCTCTTCAGAGACCTGCCTACACATGGTCACGTGGCTGATCCATACGTGGGTAAAGACTACGGGCCATAGTCAACCTTTTTCTTTTTATTTATTTTTAAACAAGAATTGTTAATACCTTCTTTCACCTAGGTAAATTTACTCCGGGTGGTGAGCGTGGAGGATATTGTAAGGGTTTTAGCGATAGACGGGGATGAGAAGCGTGTTAGACAGATATCACGTTGTCTTGAGGAATATGATCCAGGTATAAAGATAGAGCATCCGAGAGACGCTGAATCCTTGATTCAGTTGATGGAGACTAGCAGTTTTGATTGTATTATTACTCCCGGGGATCTTAGTTTCTTAAACCGAACGGAGTTACTCCAGAGACTAGTCGAGGTTCTTTCTTTACCGGTTATTCGTTATCTCGGTGAATCTAGATTACCCGAGTCCACGCGGCTTGACTCTAGCTTGATTCAGGGGTTATTGTCAAGGGAGAACATGTTATCTTATAGAGTGTTATCAAAGAGGATTAGACAAACAATTACTAGTAATGAAGTGAGGTTTGCTGGGCTGTTTCTTCCTGATGCTCCCCGTGTGGTGGTGAGGGGAAATAGGTTGTTTATTGTTGATGAGGATGGATCGGAGCGGCTCTGGGGCAGTGAGTCCATGGATGAGATTAATGATATTGCTCATGATATGGAGATTGAGTTGCGGGCTGTTAGATGGGTTCGGTTGGAGCTTGAGAGGTTGATCGGTGAGCTTACTGAGGTGGTCATGTGTTCTGATGTTCCGGAGGATCGTGTTTCTGATGTTATTTTTGAGGGGTATCGGTCTCTCCTCCTCCAGTTTATACGTTTGAATGAGTATTATGATAATCGTTAATTCTATTAGTTTCAACTATCAATAGTAGTTAATTTATGTTGTTTTTACCTAAATAAATAAAGGTTTTTAAACATAAATGCGCAGAAATTCCTTAGATGACTAAAAGAAAATACAAGTACCACACTGTCAATCTCCCGGAGAGTCTTGCCGACAAGATAGAAGAAGTGATCGAGAGCGGTAACCACGGT
>CAZLHA010000085.1:0-10146 GCA_964559155.1 uncultured Candidatus Bathyarchaeia archaeon
AGGTAATGTACTTGGTGGTCCAGCTGGGTTTATACGTTCCTTGAAATGAATTTGAGTCCATTCATTATTATTTAATATTTCATCCTCATACCCGATTAAACCATTTCTAGCAAGTTCTCTTGCCACCCAGTAAAAAGTAGTGAATTCGCTATCTGCTTCAACAGAATCAAGTTTGAAACCAACTATCTCAATTTCTGGTATGTTTCTCAGTGCTTTACATTTCACTATATTATTTTCATATTCTAATCTGGGCGACCGGGGATTCATTGTGCGTTTTTATGTTTAATGACATGCTTATAGTATTATTCTCGCAACAGATGAGAACGTTTTAACTTTAAATTAAGCGCTTTGTAATCGTCTTTAATGCAATCTACGTTCAATAACCAGGAAGGCTTCATGAAATTAGTAGAAAAGATCAAGGAGCTGCGATCAAACAATAGCGTAAGAGAAATGGTAGAGGGTCGAATGGATGACTTTCGTGCTGTTCATGAGATGGATACCTACAAATGGTATGAGGAGATGGTTTACTGTCTACTTACCGCCTTCGCAAGTGCAATGATGGGTCAAAGATGTGTTGATGCTCTTTTCACCGAAAATAAAATCCTTGATTGTGAAGAAGAGGATATTAGATCTTGTCTTGTTGAGACTGGTCACAGGTTCCCAAATAAACGGGCTGAGTATATATTTAATACTCAATACTTGGCACCAGTGATAAAAGAAAAAATACAGAGTTTTGAGGATAGCAAGAAAGCTAGGGTGTGGCTCGTGAAAAACGTGAAAGGTCTTGGTTGGAAAGAAGGAAGTCATTACTTGCGAAATATAGGTTATTTTGATCTGGCTATAATAGATCGACATATCATGAACAACTTAAGTGAATACGATATTATTGATTTAGACCCCAAAAAGGGATTAACCAAAAAAAGATATTTGGCAGTTGAAGAAATTATCATTAGTTTAGCTGATGAGCTTGATATGCTTCCCGGGGAACTAGATCTTTATATGTGGTATAGAAAAACAGGAAAAGTACTGAAATAAATATTTTAACTCAAATCCTTCACTTACTTCAATATGCGAGTTCTTGTAGACGGAAAAAGAGAAGACATCAAAGCCCTATGGCGAGAGGGTAAAATAGTAAAAATGGTTGATCAGAGAAAACTACCTCACAGTTTCAAAGTACTAACTCTAAACAATCATAAAGAGACAGCAAAAGCAATTAAAATAATGGTAACAAGAGGTGCTGGGTCAATCGGTAACGCGGCAGGGTTTGCAATGGCTCAAGCAGCCATGGAAGCAGAAAATAAACCTCTGGAAGATTTTAAACAATATATTACACATGCAGCTGGTACCATTAAAGGAACGAGATCCACGGCAGCCAATTTGTTTAAAGCCGTTGATAGATGTCTGGAAGCTGCTGAAGGAAAAACAGTCTCAGAACAAGTTGAGAATATAGTTATGGAAGCTGATAAAATATATTCTGAAGATCTTGTAGCCACTGAAAATATTGCTAAATCAGGAAACAAGTTGATTAAAAATGGATACAAGATTTTAACTCACTGTAATGCTGGTGCATTGGCATATATTGATCACGGAACAGCTTTAGCCCCCATACGTCAATCGTTTAAGGATGGAAAAGATGTTTTTGTCTGGGTTGATGAGACTCGTCCAAGAGGACAAGGTGCTAGAATAACTGCTTGGGAGATGAAACAAGAGGGTATTCCATATGCGTTGATAGTGGATAATGCAGCAGGATACTTTATGCAATCAGGAGAGGTTGATATGGTGATAGTTGGTGCCGATAGGATCGCTGCTAACGGTGATGTAGCCAATAAAATAGGTACCTATGAGAAAGCAGTAGTGGCTTACGAAAATAACATTCCCTTTTGGGTTGCTGCACCAGAGATGACTTTCGATCAAAATATGGCTTCAGGCTCTGATATTGAAATAGAGGAAAGGGAACCTGAAGAAGTAAATAGAATGTGGGGTATGAATGAAACAGGAGATCAAACCTATGTTAAAATTACCGCTGAGGGAACCAATGTTCGTAACCCGGCGTTTGACATAACTCCTGCAAAATATGTAACCGGTTTTATAACTGAACACGGATTGCTAAGAAAACCCTTTGACAAAGGAATACGTGCATTGTATAGCAATTAAACCTTTAATCCAATTTTATTAACAAAAAAAATCAGTTCTCAATTAAAACTTCTTTTTTGTTATGGACATATAACCCCAATAATATTGGGCCGTTTGAGAGATTTCCAAAAATTGGTATTTTGTTAACTTCTTTTTCTTCCATGATTTCAGCTACTTCTGTCAGAGTTGTATTATATCGAGTCCAGATTAAGGGCTTAGAAGTTATTTCACCAATAGTAGTTAGATGTGGATCAAGTTTTTTCAAGAACCCTTTTTTGTATATCAGAGGATGTGACGAGTCCAATGGGCTCCTCTTCATTAGTGATGATTAAAGCGTCGAGGTTGAAATAATTCATAAGACCTTTTGCAGATGCGACTGTTCTGTCCTTTCCAACCGTTATTATATCTTTCACCATAATGTTCTTTACGTCTATTCTCAATGAGCCCACCAGATTAGTGATTTTATTAAATATGTTACGTTTTCGGGACACTAATAGGTACTTAAGATATGGAATAATCTTTCTTTTTCATGTGGGTAGCTTTCCTTGACCAAATCGCTTAAATTAATGTTTGCTATGAGGTTGTGGTGTCCCGCCCGCCCTAGCTCAATGGCAGAGCATCCGGCTGTAGTCATTGCCCTGCGGGGCGTTGGCAGTCAGGCCATGAGCAGACACCGGAGGGTTGCAGGTTCAACTCCTGCGGGCGGGACCATTTTCTCTTGTTAATTGTTTTAAGATTACCTTGCGTTAAATTCAGTCAAATTATACACAACTATGATTATAATAATTACATGTAAATATTATATATACATTATACGAATTATAATCTGAGTTGAAACTATGACAAAAAGTATCGGTACGCTTGTGGTTGGTGTAGGCTTCGTTGGTGGTCAGGCTCATACTCCATCCTTTAAAAAAATAGATGGATCGAACCTAGTTGGTTTATGTGCGAGGACTGAAACCAGAGTAAAGCCATTAGCAGAAAAATGGGAGACTAACTATTACCTTGATTATGATAAAGCCTTAAACAATTCTGAGATAGATGCTGTAATAATAGCCACTCCGACTCCACATCACTTTGATTTAGCTATGAAGGCTATTGATAAAGGGAAACACGTCATGTGTGAAATGCCCATAGCTCCAAAGATTAGTCAAATAAATGAAATGGATGCAGCAGCAAAGGAAGCAGGAGTGACTGTCATGCCCATTCTTAACTTCAGATTTGCTCCAGTATACGTGAAAGTAAAAGAGTTAATAAAAGAAGGCAAAATAGGAAAACCAGTTGCAATGCACTATCGGGAATTTTTACCAGCAAAAGAACTTGCTGAACAATGGCCAGCAGACGGATGGGCTTGGGATATAGAACGATCTGGGGGATACCCCGACTATACATTGTCTGTATGGGGAATTGACATGCTAAGGTGGGCTAATGAGTCAGATTATATAGCTTCCGAGTGGATGGCCAGCTACCCAAAGATGGAGCAATATGGTGGTATCTACGGATACAACACAAAGGGAATAGCAAAGTTTGAGAATGATGTGGTTGCCTCCTTCCACTTTGGGGCCTCGGTAAACGCCGCTGGTTCAGAAACTAGGTTTGAGGTTTATGGCGATAACACTAATGTTATTCATGGAATAGGTTTTGACAAGATAAAGATACTTGGACCAGACGACAAGACTGAAAAGATTTCATTGGATGTTGGGGGAACAAAGGTATGGGGGCATCGTCAATGTGATACACACTTTATTGAGAGCCTCATTAATGATGAGGTGCCTTCAGTAACTCTAGATGATGCAATAATAGCGCATGAGATTGCTAACAAGATCACTGATAATCTCAGATAATTTTTTCATATGCCTATTTTTTTAAACATTATTGCTGTTTTGATTACTTATTGTGATATTTTATATCTTTTATTGTGTGTTTGTAAACATAAGTTGGCGAGTATTGTGTACGTGTCAACTTAAGGTAAAAACAGTCAAATTAACATACTTACTATAATTATCATACATATTATAAATATCTACAACGTATTTTCTGTAAAGGAGGCAACGCTTAGTTGTCAAAAAAAGATGTAAATATAAAAATAGATGAACTATCATCCGCCCTGGGGACCTTCAAAGGGCTTCAGATCAATATTGGTAAGCTTATTGATGAGGAATGGGACGAGCCAATGGGTCCAACACCTTTCCCATCAGTTGGTACTCTGCGTGATTGGGATCATAAACTATTGGAAAAATACAAACCATTCTATATGCCTTTTTGTGATCTTTGCTGTTTGTGTACTTTTGGTAAATGCGACCTGACGGGAGATAAGAAAGGCGCATGTGGTCTTACTATGTCTGGACAACAATCAAGGATTGTTTTATTAGCTTGCTGTATAGGTGCATCAACTCACTGTGCACATGCAAGGCACATGTTAACTCATCTATTGGATGAATATGGTAGAGAACATCCGATAGAAGTCGCGTTGAACACAAATGTAAATGCGCCTCACATACGACTTGTATGTGGTTTTAGACCCAAAACTATTGGTGATCTAGAAGAAGCTCTAGATTACGTCGAAACTCAATTAGTTCAGTTAACAGCAGCTGCGCACACGGGTCAGGAAGGTAATCCGTTAGATTTTGAGTCCAAAGCCTTCCATGCGGGTATGTTAGACCATGTAGCCATGGAAGTAGCAGATATAGCTCAAATAACTACCCTAGGTATGCCAAAAGGAGTATCTGAGGCACCGTTAACCACTCTAGGATTCGGTTCTCTTGATACCAGTAAAGCCGTTATCATGTGTATTGGACATAATGTTTTGCCTAGCGTTGATATTATAGACTATCTCATGGAACATGATCTATTTGACCAAGTGGAGATAGGAGGATTATGTTGTACTGCTCATGATAATAGCCGATATGATAATAGGGCTAAGATAATGGGGCCAATATCTTGGCAGATCAGATATGTAAGATCAGGAATCCCAGATGTAATAGTAATAGACGAACAATGTATACGTACAGATATACTTGATGAAGCGAAGAAAATCGGTGCACCTGTAATTGCTACAAGCGAAAAAAGCATGATGGGGCTACCTGATAGAACACATGATAACCCAGATTCTATAGTAGCAGACCTAGTGTCTGGCCGTCAAAAAGGAGTTTTAATACTCGAGCCCGATAAAGTGGGAGAAGTTGTGGTAAAGACTGTATTAACCATTTCTCCTCAACGTGGTAAATACAAAAACCCCTCAAAAAAGGGGTTATTGAAAGGTATTGAAGAATGTAGAGGATGCTCTGAATGTGTAAGTGCTTGTCCGAATAATCTACCCATAATGGAAGCGATCAGACTTGCTGAGACGGGCGATCTTTCTCAATTAAAAGAACTACAATTACTCTGTGTAGGTTGTGGAAGATGTGAAAGTGCATGCCCAGAGAACCTACCTATCCTTAGTTACATGTATGCTGCGTCAGCGGAATCATGCGCTGATGAATGCTTCAACGTTAGGGTTGGAAGCGGAGCAATAACAGACGTAGAGATAAGAGAAGTAGGAAGAGGGATAGTCTTTGGTGAGATACCTGGCGTTGTTGCATTAGTTGGATGCGCTAATTATCCAAAGGGGGGTGGTGAAGTGGCTACTATCGCTGAAGAATTCCTGAAAAGAAGATTCATTGTATTGGCAAGTGGATGCTCAGCTATGGACCTTGCTACTGTAGTGGATGATGATGGTCAGAATCTATATGATAAATACCCTGCAGCGTTTGATGCTGGTGGTTTAGTGAATGTAGGAAGCTGTGTATCAAATAGTCATATCACTGGAGCCACAGTGAAGATCGCTAACATTTTCGCTAAACGACCGTTAAGAGGTAATTATGAGGAAATAGCAGATTATATCTATAATCGTGTAGGAGCAGTTGGTGTTGCTTGGGGTGCAATGAGCCAGAAAGCGGCAAGCATTGCTGCTGGATGTTGGCGACTTGGAATACCAGTTATCGTTGGTCCGCATGGGTCAAAATACAGACGAAACCTCCTAGGACGAAAAGAAAACGAAGAAGATTGGATAACATTTGATGCAAGAACAGGTGAAGAAATGTATGTAGGGCCTGTTCCTGAGCATTTGTTCTACGCAGCCGAAACCATAGAGGAAGCTATAGTTCTGACAGCGAAGCTTTCTATGCGTCCCAATGACACCACAAAAGGGCGGGCTGTAAAAATAAGCCACTACATAGACCTGCATAAAAAATACTACGGAACCATGCCCGATGATCTTGAGTTATTCGTACGAAGAGAGGCGGACCTTCCATTCACCATGAAAGCCGAGCTTTTAGATCATCTAGAGTCCAAGGGATGGGTGGAAGATAAGATTGGGCTGCCAGATCCAACTCTGCTTAAAAGAATGTTAAGGGGGAAAAAATAGGGTGTCAGCGAAAACGAAACCAGGTCAGACAGCAGAGATAGCGGGACCGAAAAAAGCATTGGTTTTCCCGAATCCTGGTGTTGCAGCAGCTATGATAAAAAAAGCAGAACGTCCTCTTCAGGTAATTGGCTCTAAATCTGAAGAGATACCAACTGATGACGGAACTTTAATAGACTCAGCAATCCGGATGAAAAATAATGGAGTTACCCTTGCTGCTACAGCTCATCTGATAGGTTCTTTCCAAAAAAGAGGTGTACAAAACGTGCATAGCATTTCAATGATGAATCTAGGGGACAGATTAAGCGATATACATTGGGGTGGATTCGATGGAAAAGGGCAATATGACTTAGTGCTTTTTGCAGGCGCACCTTATTATATGGAATGGCTTGTGTTATCAGGGCTCAAGAACTTTAATCCTGAAATACGCACGTTATCTCTTGGATTTCTATATCAACCAAACGCAGACTGGTCCCTTGGAACCATAAAACATGATGAATGGGTAAAAAATCTAACCAGTATTATTGAAAATTTAAAGGAGGAAAAATAGATGTCACTATTTGAAGATATCCCTGTAGATGTTGGAATCATCTATGAGGGTGAACGAATTAGAGGCCGAGACATGCAAGTGGAACTCGGTGGCCCAAGAGAAGAATACAAATTCGAACTCGTTCAGGCAAAAGAAATGGATGAGATCGAGGATGAAGAAATAACAATTTTTGGTGATGATATTTCGGAGCTTCCCGAAGGAACAAACACACCTTTTGGTATGATTATCGAAGTAGCCGGTGAGGAAATAGAGAAAGACCTTGAAGGCGTAATAGAACGTCGTCTACATGAGTATGTAAACTTTATCGAAGGTTTCATGCACTTGAATCAGCGATATGATATACAGATGAGGCTCAGTAAGAAGAGCTTCCAGAAAGGATTTAACAGCTTCTTTCAATTCGGGGAGGTTCTTTTCAGATTATATAAGAGCGAGATGTCATTCATAGAAAAGATGCAGATCACTTTCATAACCGATCCTGAGATTGTTCAAGAACATTATGAAGAAGCATTAGAGATTTATGAGGCAAGAGATGCGCGTGCTAGGGGAATGAGTGACGATGAAGTAGACGTATTCTATGGATGTAGTCTCTGTCAGAGCTTTGCCCCAACACATCTATGCGTGATAACACCACAGAGATATGCTAACTGTGGAGCAATTAGCTGGTTTGACGGTAGAGCTACTGCGAAGGTCGATCCAAAAGGACCAGTATTCGAGATGCCTAAAGGAGAATTAATTGACCCAGTTACTGGAGAATATGAGCAGGTTAATCAGGTAATCAGAGAGAAAAGCCTCGGTGAGATTGAACGTGTACAACTCTACACGGGTTTTGGATACCCCCATACTAGTTGCGGCTGCTTTGAGGGATGCGCTTTCTATATTCCTGAAGTTGATGGATATGGAATTGTCCATCGTAACTACAAAGGTGAGACAGTGAATGGTTTGAATTTCGTAACTATCAGTGACCTTACAGCCGGAGGTAGACAGGTGGATGGTTTCCACGGTTTAAGTATAGAGTATATGAGGAGCCCTAAATTCATGCAAGCGGATGGTGGATGGGATAGAGTGGTTTGGATTCCTGAAGATATATTGGATCGGATAGAGGAATTCTTACCAGAAGATATAATCCCTAAATTAGCCACAGAAGATGATGTATCAAACCTTGATGAACTTAAGGAATGGTTGATCGAAAAAGATCACCCAATTACTGAGCGCTGGTCTGAGGAACCGGAGGAAAAAGAAGCAAGGCCTGAGTCTGTACAAGCTGCTCAGCCTCAGATGCCTATGACTGGAGTCTCCGTTCCATCCCTTGAATTACCCGCTAGCTCATTACCTGTTGAAGGACTACCTCAAGGTACTAGCTTCAAAATAATATTGAAGAATGCAAAGATCAAAGCAGAGAAACTCATAATCAGAGCAGAGAGGGAGTGAGTAAAATGGCTAAGGAGAAGAAAATTAAGCTACCCTTAAGCGCTGAGATGCTTGAGAAGCTGGCTAACTTTCAAGAAATTGAACTTCAAGATGTTGGTATTGAGCTTGAAGAGTTAGAATTTGATATAGGATCTAACGGGATTCAGCTAAATCCTGCTATAATGACTCGAATGGCTTATGAATTTGCACATATCAGAGATTCAGCCAGTAGGCTGAGTCAACTATTATCCGGTGGAAGAATCCCTACTATAGGTTATTCTCCTCAGCAGACGCAGTCACAATTGGAAAAAACGGTTTCTCCAACTGAGCTTCCTACTAAGCTATTACCCGCTGAAGTCAAAATTCCTGATGAAAGTTATACTGGAGAGATTGTTGAGGTGAAACTTGGTGCAACTAAGTCGGAAGGAGGAACACGAGGCGCTTCATATATAATAGGTGGAGAAAAGTCCCCTGCTTTCTACAATTTTGAGTCGCCGCCAAAAAATAGACCTGTGATCGCTATAGATGTATTCGATTGGCCGGAAATTAGTTTAGCTAAAGCTGTGAAGATGCATTTTCGTGAAGTTGTTGATGATGTAGCAGAATGGGCAAGGCTATGTGTCGATAAATATGGGGCGGAAGTGATCAATTTACATCTCCTAACAATTGATCCATTGATTGAGGATGCCTCACCAAAGACTGCAGTAAAAACCGTTGAGGATGTTCTCCAAGCAGTTGATGTACCTATAAGCATAGGTGGTTGTGGTGATCCCGAGAAAGATCTAGCTGTTTTTAAGGCAATATCCGAGCAGATTGAGGGAGAGAACCTACTGATAAACTCGGTTACTCTTGATATGAATATAGAAAAATCAGCTAAAATGATTCGAGATCATAACAACTCAGTTATTGCCTTCACAAGTATGGATGTGAACAAGGCCAGAGAGTTAAATAGAAAACTATACGATTACTTACCAAAGAACAGAATATTAATGGATACAACAACAGCAGCACTTGGATATGGATTAGATTATGCCTTCACTGTCATGGAGCGATGTCGACTTGCCGCGTTAAAAGGTGATCCTGAGTTGAATCATCCGATGTCTAGCGGAACCACTAATGCTTGGGCTGCTCGAGAAGCGTGGATGAAGATGGGGCCCGAATTTGATCCTAGAGAGCTTCGTGGTCCAATATGGGAGACAATAACTGGTCAGACACTGTTACTAGCTGGTGTGGATTATTTCATGATGATGCATCCAGCAGCAGTTGATGCCCTAAAAGATATGATAGACAATCTAATGAAGGGTGAAAAAACTACGGACCCAACGGATTGGGTCAGCATAAAAATAGGGGGTAGTTAAGATGCCCGCAAAAGAGCTTAGCCCTATCGAGATCTATAGACTCCTTCCAGGTACCAACTGCAAAGAATGCGGTGAGTCAAATTGCATGGCATATGCAGCAAAGCTAGTTAACCGTGAGGCCACTTTAGACGAATGTAAACCCCTTCTCACGGATAAAAATGAGGAAGCATACGCAGAGTTATGGTCTCTACTTAAGCCAGCAGTAAGAGCAGTGGAAATAGGTGTTGGCGAAAACGCTGTCACCATAGGTGGTGAGTACGTTCTTTACCGGCATGAATTCACCTATTTTAATCAAC
>CAZLHA010000086.1:0-10144 GCA_964559155.1 uncultured Candidatus Bathyarchaeia archaeon
GTGTTCTTGAATCTGAATTAGTATGCTTTTCCTCAGTGAT
This sequence comes from uncultured Candidatus Bathyarchaeia archaeon, assembly GCA_964559155.1. Classification (GTDB taxonomy): domain Archaea; phylum Thermoproteota; class Bathyarchaeia; order TCS64; family TCS64; genus RBG-16-57-9. The sequence continues at coordinate 41 of CAZLHA010000086.1, forward strand.
GCTGATATTGAAAAAACCATCGATATGAAGGAGACCATCGATACAGTTGAAGAAGCCTTCAGGGAGTACGCCAAGGGGAACGTGGTGTTACCAACACGAAGCACCATAATGGTGCCACGGTATAACGGATCTATTAGCTTCATGCCCAGCTACCTAACCGAGTTGGAGGCACAGGCAACCAAGATTATCAGTATTTACCCGGATAACAGGGAGAAAGGGTTACCCACCACTGCTGCGTGGATCATAATTAATGATCCTGAAACTGGGATGGTTCAGGCATTCATGGATGCAACGTATCTAACAGCCATGCGCACAGGAGCCATAACCGGTGTGGCAGCCAGATACCTTGCGCCAGAGGACGCAAGTACCGTAGCTATATTTGGGGCAGGGGTCCAGGGAAGAACCCAGACATGGGCAGCATGCACTGTCCGGGATATAGAAACCGTGTATGTCTATGATCTATATGAGGAGGCACGTGAACGCTTCGCTGAGGAAATGACCCTGAAACTGGGTATAGACGTGATACCAGCCCAGTCAGGTGAGGTAGCCTGCATTGACGCGGATATTGTTTTAACCGCCACCACAAGCCCTAGGCCCGTATTGAAAAGGGAGTGGCTCAAGGAGAAGGTCCATGTTAGTGCTATAGGCGCCTTCTACCCGGACTGGAGGGAACTGGATACCGCCACTATCGCAGAGTCCAAGCTGGTTATCGATGACAGGGAAGGCATAGAGCATGAAGCCGGAGACGTCTTGATACCTATTAAGGAGGGTGCCATAACGTGGGATCATGTACATGCAGAGCTAAAGGAGCTAGTCTCCGGAGAGAAGGAGGGTAGAACCCCCGAAGACACACTTACCGTATTCAAGTCAGTGGGCATAGCCATACAGGATAGTAGCGTAGCTAACCTAGTGCTAAGAAAAATGGGTTACTAGAAAAATCTTGTTACTTTGTTTTTTGGTTTTGTTTACAGTAATTCTGGGGGGTGGTATTTGACGCCCTCTCTCTGGGAATCCCAGTAGTTTTATCCCAGAAGCCCTATTGATCACAGATTAATCGTTTCGAGGTGTATGGAAACGGCAAAAAAGTTCAGAGTGACCATAGAAGACGAGCAATGTAAAGGATGTTTACTATGTGTTCATGTATGTAATACCCGTGGAGGGAAGATATTGAAGGAGTCAGAGAATAAGACAGCGCTGGGTGGCACCAAGCCGGAGGTAGTGGGCGAGTGCATTGGGTGCAGATGGTGTGAAAGGTATTGCCCGGACTTTGCTATCAATGTGGAGGAGATCAAGGATGCTTAAACCCGGTAAACACTTGGTATTGGGTAATATTGCATGCGCCGAGGGAGCCATCAGGGCTGGGTGCAGGTTCTTCGCCGGATATCCAATTACCCCGGCTAGCGAGATCAGTCACCACATCTCAGGGGAACTACCTAAGGTTGGAGGTGTCTTCATGCAAATGGAGGATGAGATAGCCAGCATAGCCAGTGTTATAGGGGCATCTTGGGCAGGAGCAAAAACCATGACAGCCACAAGTGGCCCAGGATACGATTTAATGCAGGAAAATATCGGCTACGCGCATATGACTGAGACTCCGATGGTGCTCGTAAATGTTCAGAGAAGCGGTCCAAGCACCGGACAGAGTACAGATCCAAGCCAGCAAGATATATATCAAGCAAAATACGGTGCCCACGGAGACTATGAGGTAATAGCATTATCTCCTTGGAGCGTGCAGGAGATGTTTGATCTAACCGTGAGGGCCTTCAACCTAGCTGAGACCTATAGAACTCCAGTTATGTTGATGAGTGATGGATTAATTGGGCACATCGAAGAGAAACTAATAGTGCCTGATGAGGTTGATGTAGTTAATCGCAGAAAACCCACTAGTAAAGAAGTTACCCCTTGGGGAACCGATGACCCCAGCGGCGTACCTGCGATGCCAGCCTTCGGAGATGGCTATGAGTTACTGGTAACTGGGTCAACTCACAAACCTAATGGTGTCCGTAACTTTGAGGCAGAATATCACCAGAAAATAATCTATCGAATAAGAGACAAGATACTGAACGCCGAGTCCGATATAAGGGATATTCACGTGGAGCAACTGGATGATGCTAAGATAGCTGTGTTGGGCTTTGGTGCATCGGCCAGACCTATCATGGAGGCGGTGGTTAAAGCTCGGGATGAAGGAATAAAGGCCGGTTTATTGCGTTTGAAGACTGTTTGGCCCTTCCCAAAGACAGTTATCCGTGATGTAGCTGATAACTTAGATACCATAATTGTGGTTGAGATGAATTTCGGTAAACTGGTTAAAGAGGTTGAAAGAGTGGTCTGCGGAAAATGCGAGGTTATATCACTTGCCAAAGTAGGCGGGGTCTTACCATTCTCACGTGAGATACTGGAGACAATACGGAGGCTACGGTAATGAAGAACCTATTCCACTATAGAGATAAATATGTCAGGAGTCAGCCTTCTGCTTTTTGTCCTGGATGTGGTGGAGGGATCATCCTTAACTGTTTCCTACGAGCCATAGACGACCTTGGCTTGGATAAAGACAAGATATTGGCTGTTTCCGGCATAGGTTGCGCCGCGTGGATACCCAGCCCTAACTTTAAGGGAGACACCTTACACACCACGCATGGAAGAGCCATCGCGTTTGCAACTGGTGCTAAGGCATATAACCCTGATCTAACCACTGTAGTTTTCGTGGGTGACGGTGACGGAGCCGGAATCGGTGGAAACCACCTTATCCACGCTGCTCGCAGAAACATAGACCTCAAGGTTATACTTGTGAATAACATGAGCTATGCCATGACAGGTGGACAGATCGCTCCTACCACTATGCATGGGGAGACAACTGTTACCAGTCCATATGGAAACCCAGAATTCCCCTTTGACATAACTCAACTGGTTAAATCGGCTGGCGCAAGCTATGTGGCCAAATGGAGCACATACCATGTGCTTGAGTTAACAAACGCCATCAAGGAAGCCATTCAGCACAAGGGCTTCAGCTTCATCGAGGTGCTAAGTCAGTGCCCCACTCAGCAGAGACGAATATTTAACCTCAGAGGCTCACTGGATACTCTACCACCACGTATACTAGAGATGTTCGGTGAGAGCACCATTATCCGGGATAGACCTGAGAAGCTTGAATACGTCTACGCGGTGCCCAAGAATAATTTAAGGGAGACATTAAACGCTGTTAATGAGTTAGGCGAAGCCAAGATCGTAGACCATATGGGCTATGGTCAGGTAGTTAAAGTATTGGGTGAACCTGAATCCCTAATATCTAAAATGAATAATCTTGACGCGGTCAAATATGTGGTAAACAAGACTGAGAAAAAAATTGAGCTAGGTTTATTCGAGAAGAGATCCCGACCTGAACTCACTGAGAGCCTGCGGGATATCATCCGCCGCGCACAGGAGGACACGCAATGAAACAGAATATAATGATAAGCGGCACAGGTGGACAGGGTATAGTAGCATCAGGCTCTTTCCTCAGTAACGCCCTTTTCATGAAGAACTATGAGGTGATGTTCAGCAGGAGCTACGGTGCTGAAGCACGTGGAGGAAGCTGCAGATCAGAGATAATGGTCTCAGATATGCAGATCAATGATCTCCAGTTCGAAAAGACCGATGTATTATTGTGTCTGAGTTTGCCAGCTTTCAAGAAATACCTACCACTGGCTAACAAAGACTCACTGGTCGTAGTGGACAGTCACGTCATTGAACGGATTGAAAAATTGAGGACGGATGTTGAGATCATTCAGGTTCCATCTAGAAAGATAGCTGTTGGTCTTGGAAACCAGATAGTAGCTAACATGGTGATGCTCGGTGCATTAGCTAGGAAAAGTGAGATGGTTAGACTGGACCTGCTTAAGGACGCTGTGAACGCCCATATGAAGGAGTCTATGAGGGAGATTAACCTTAGAGCCCTCCAGATGGGGTATGACTCAGTCTGAGGAAGTGTCTTGAGTCGCGAGTATCCCTCTCATCCCATTCCTGGTGTAGCTGGGATGGTGTTGCACGATGATCATGTTTTGTTAACTATTAGAGGTAAGGCACCTAATGAGAGCATGTGGGGTCTTCCGGGTGGCGTGGTTGAGGTGGGTGAGGCTCTGGTAGAAGCTGTTAAAAGAGAGGTGTTTGAGGAGACTGGAATCATAGTTGAACCTGTGGAGTTGATCACTGTGTTTGATTCGATTCACAGGGATGATCAGGGTCGTATTCGTTTTCATTATGTCTTGTTTGAGTATCTCTGTGAGTATATCTCAGGTGATGTATGCGCTGGAGATGATGCTCCTGACGCCCAGTGGGTTCGGGTTGATGATCTGGGTTCTGTGCCTATTATGTCTAGTACCTGCAGGTTTATTGAGAAAACCCTCCGAGAAAGAGATCTTCTACCAAATGGTTAAATACATTAATATTATTTACCATTTGGATTAATATGGTTGATGTAGATGTAGAGATTGACGCAAAAGGCATGTACTGCCCCATGCCCATAGTCAAGTTAAAAAAGGCAACAAAAAACATGGAAAAAGGGCAGATATTACGACTATTATCCACCGACCCTGGCAGTAAAAGAGATGTGCCTGCGTGGGCAAACAAGACTGGTGCAAAGATACTGGAGATCAGTGAAGAAGACGATGTATTCAAATACATAATCAAGGTGGGCTAAATGAGCGAAGCAAAGAAAATGGCTATAGTTGTCCACAGCGGCACCTTAGATAAACTCTACCCTGTTCTCATGTTGTCCAGCACAGGGGGCGCGATGGATGCAGAGGTTCACTTGTTCTTCACTTTCTGGGGGTTGGATGCATTGAAGAAAGGTGGATTTGAGAAAACGAAGCTACCTGGGATAATGGCTCTGGGCACAGGGATGATGAAGGGTAAGATAAAGAATGCAGGTGTGCCCACGTTAACAGAGTTACTGGCGATATGCAGGGACACCGAGAATGTAACTATCTATGCCTGCAGCACCACCATGAAGATGATGAACGTCACAAGAGATGAACTCATCCCAGAGGTTGATGAGATCGTGGGAGCTGCAACATTTCTAGACATCGCCATGGACTCTGATGTTCAGCTATTTATCTAGGTGCTGATATGGGGAGAATGTTGATACTATTATGCCAATCACCTTTCCAGAATGATGGTGTAAACCAGGCTCTTGAGATAAGTGAGATCGCTCTCAGGAGGGGTCATAATGTTGACATCTACTTGATGATGGACGGTGTTTACAACCCAGTAACCAGTCAGAGCGGTGAACCCTTCCACATAGAAAGTATAAGCGAACGATTCAAGGATCTAGTTGAAATGGGCGCATCCGTTAGCGGTTGCAGAGTATGCATGGAGCTACGAGGTGTAACAGTTGAAATGTTACCCAGTGGAGTGGATATAGGTGGAGTATTTGATCTCGGGGAGATGATCTCCGAGGCGGATGTTGTAATCAGTATGACGGGGGCGGTCTAATGGAGAAAAACATACTAGTTATTATAAAGTCATCACCTGTCACAAATCTAAACTATTATGAGGCCCTCAGGACAGCAGCCGGGTTATGGGATCATGTGGTAACCGTTCTCTGGATCGGTAAAGGTGTCTATGGCGCAGTGGATAACATTGACAAGAGTCTTACAGATAGATTCCTCACAGATCTTCCTGAACTGGATATAGACCTCTTTGTTGAGACTAAGTCCCTATGTTCATCTGGGTTCAATGAAGAAGACCTAATTGAATTCGTGGAGTTAGCTGACTCCGATAAGGTTCTGGAATTAATTGGTGAAGCGGAGGTTACTCTAGTTTATTAGGTGATATGATGTCAAAATTAGTAATATTGAATACACATGACAGGGATTTACTTGATAAAGCACTGAATTTGGGAGCTGAACTTGTATTAATACAAGACGCTGTATATTTCGCGAACAATAGAGTAGAAGCAAACCTTGATCTGGCTAGTAACGTAGTATATGGACTGGAACCCGACGTAATGAAACGTGGGCTAAAGGATCGTCTAATAGAAAACATAAAACTACTTGATACAGGTTCTTTTGTAGATCTATTATTCAGCGGAAAGACCGTTATTAACCTGTGATATCTATGGCTGATAAAAACAATATAGAGAAAAAACTTATCCGGCTGCTACAACAGGATAGCCGTCAAAGTTACAGGGATCTAGCCAAGCAACTGGGCATTAGCCATGTAAGCGTCTCCTCAAAAGTGAACACTCTGGAGGATGATGGCGTTATCCGGGGCTACACCACCATTGTTGATCCGGATAAGCTGAACCATTACTTGTTATGTATGATGATCTCAGCGGATGCTGGAGCCGATCTGAGTCAGATCGGGAACAAAATCGCTGACATCAAGGAGATCAATGTGGTTATGCGTGTCTCCGGTGCCTGCGAGTTACTGGTTCTTGCTGTTTGTGATAACCGTAAATCCGCTCTAAAACTACTGGATACTATATCCGCTATCAAGGGCATCGGGAAAGTTGAGAGCCACATTGTGCTTGAAGCTATCAAGCTTGGTGGAGTCAAGGTCAGAGACTAGTTCTTTCACATATTTTATCCGTTCATTCACCCCTTTACTTAGAGTGAATGCTTTGTACAGGGTTAGCGTTGACGTGGGCGGCACTTTCACAGACTTGGTTGCATTTGATTTTACCTCAGGGGAGATTATCAATATAAAGACACCGAGCGTACCCCGGAATCCTGAAAGGGGTGTGGTTAACGCCTTTAACACTTTTCTTGAAGACTATGAAGCAGCATCAGTGACCATGATAGGGCACGCTACAACCATCGCCACCAACGCCTTGTTCGGTCAAGTGGACATTGATCTACCTCGAACAGGTTTAATCACCACATCTGGCTTCAAAGACGTGATAGAGATAGGGAGACAACGGAGAGCCGAGTTATATAATCTCTTTTTTGAACGACCACCTATGCTGGTGGAGCGTAGGTTTCGTTACGAGTTATCTGAGAGAGTCACTTCTAGCGGGGAAATAGTGTATGGTCTTGATCCTGGCGAGTTGGAGTCGGTGATACATAGAATTAAGGAGGATGGTGTGGAGTCAGTTGCCATCGGCTTCATCAACAGCTACGCTAATTCGGTGCACGAGAGGATGTGTAAACAGATAATTCAGGATAGACTTGACCTCTATGTTACAGCGAGTCACGAGATTAGTAACGAATACCGTGAATTTGAACGCTTCAGCACGGCGGTTGTTAACACTGTTTTAATGCCTGTTATCCATAAGTATTTACACAGACTGGAGTCAGACTTGGAATCCAAAGGGTTAAACACCCAATTATATGTGATGCAGAGCAATGGAGGCTTAGCCAAGAGTAATACAGTTAGCATGAAACCAGCCACCATCGTAGAGTCAGGTCCAGCTGCAGGAGTGATAGCCTCCGCCTGGCTGGGGGAACAAACAGGTATGGGGGACATCATCAGCTTTGATATGGGTGGAACCACGGCTAAGGCGGGAACCGTAAGGAGTAGAGCTCCTGAAGTTGTAGCGGAATATGAGGTGGCAGGGAAGATCCATATGGGGCGGCTTGTTAAGGGGTCAGGATATCCTGTGCGTTTTCCATTTATCGATTTGGCTGAGTGCAGCGCTGGTGGCGGGACTATTGCCAAAGCGGTTAACGGTTATTTGAGGGTAGGTCCTATGAGCGCTGGAGCTGTTCCCGGTCCAGCTTGTTATGGTCGGGGAGGAGTCGAGGCAACTATCACCGACGCTAATCTGCTTTTGGGGCGTTTAAACCCGGATAATCTACTTGAGGGGGAGATGCGGATATATCCCGGGAAGTCACTGGAAGCATACGAGAAGCTGGGCGCGTATATGGGGATGGATGCTGTTGAAGCCGCGATGAGTGTTATCAGGATATCTAATAGTATGATGGGTAAGATACTGCGTATTGTATCTGTTGAACGGGGGTATGATCCCCGTAACTTCGTCTTGGTGGCTTTCGGTGGGGCGGGTCCCATGCATGTATGTGCCTTGGCTGAGGAACTGGAGATAAAGCGGGTGGTGGTTCCCCCTAACCCGGGGATGTTCAGTGCCCTAGGTTTATTGACGGCTGATCTCTTTCACGACTATTCCATGCCCATATTATCGGATATAAAAGAAGTGAACCCAGAGAAGGTTGAGTCGTTATTCAAGGAGATGGAAAGGAAAGGCTTTGAGACTCTTGTCTCTGAAAACATACTCGTTGAGAGGCACAAATATCAGCGGACTCTAGATATGTGTTACAAGGGACAAGGATTTGAGCTTAACATAGAGACTGGTGGAAGCTTTAACATGAAACGTCTCAAAAAGACTGTAAACGCTTTCCATAGAAAACATGCTGATGTTTATGGTTACTCCGAGAAAGATGAACCCGTAGAATTAGTGAACGCTAAACTCAGGGTTATAGGTTTGCTCGACACCCCTAAGTTGAAGAAGAGGGAACTAGGTAACGAGACGAGGATTCGAGGTAGACGCCGGGTCTATTATGAGACAGATGATCATTGGCATGATACAATGATCATTAATCGTGACGAGTTAGCCTCAGAGATGAATGGCCCGGCTATTATAGAGCAATATGACGCTACTACGGTAATCTATCCGGGTTGGACGTTCAAACCGGATGAATTGGGGAATCTTGTATTATGGAGGAACTGCTGATGGTTGATGTTACCACTGTTGAGGTAATCAAGGGTGCTTTGATCTACGCGGCTGAGGAGATGGGTATCGCGTTAAAGAAGAGCGCTTATAGCCCTAACATCAAGGAGCGTATGGATCATAGCTGCGCAATATTCAATCATAGACGAGAACTCATAGCACAAGCGGAGCATATCCCGGTGCATCTTGGGAGCATGGCTATTGCAGTTAAACTTGGTTTAGAGGAATATCAGGGTGAACTGGGGCAGGGGGACATGTTATTGCTGAATGATCCCTATATAAGCGGGACTCATCTCCCTGATCTCACGTTAATAGCCCCGATAATTAAGGATGGTTATTTAATTGGTTATTCTGCGAATAAGGCTCATCATACGGATGTAGGTGGGAAAGCTCCTGGAAGCCTCGCCGCTGACTCCACCGAGTTATATCAGGAGGGTTTGATAATTCCTCCTGTTAAATTCCTAAGAGAAGGCCTGATAGACGCCGAGCTGTCACATCTTATCCAGAGTAATGTCCGTACACCTGAGGTACAGATGGGGGACATACGTGCCCAGATAGCTGCTAATAATACTGGTAAGCACCGAGTACTTGAACTGATAGACAAATATGGTGTTGAGGTGGTTCACGATGCCATGGACTCTATCATGGATAACAGTGAGACCCGGATGCGGGACGAGATTAGAGCAATGCCTGATGGGATATACTCTGCTGTTGATTATATGGAGGATATATTACCTGATGGCGGAGATGTGGATATCAGGGTTAAGATCATCAAACAGGGAGATGAACTGGTATTCGATTACTCTGGAACTCATACTCAGGTGGATAAACCAGTTAACGCGCCTATGGGAGTAACAGTGGCAGGCATATATTATGTCTTAATATGTATAACTGACTCCACTATTCCGGTTAACGATGGCTGCTTCCGACCCATAACTTTGAAGATACCACAAGGCTGCATGATGAACCCTAATAGACCAGCCCCTGTTGCCGGGGGGAATGTTGAGACCAGTCAACGCAACGCCGACGTGATAATGAAAGCCTTCAGCCAGATCTTACCGTGTAAGGTGCCGGCAGCAGGTCAGGGCACCATGAATAACATCACCATTGGTGGATTGAAGGATAACGGTGAGCCATGGACTTTTTATGAGACTATTGGTGGGGGTAGTGGTGGAAGATCCGACGGGGATGGGGTGGATGGGATACACGTAAACATGACCAACACCATGAACACTCCTATAGGTCGGCATCGCCGTGAAATCGGCCACGATCTTCCCCGGCAACCCGTCGCGCGACCTGCCGAGCGTGAACGGCGGGGTCAGCCTTTATGCCGACAACAGCGGGCTTCTCGAGGCGATCGTCGATTTCCACCTCGTGACGAAATGGAAGACGGCGGGCGACAGCCTCTTCGCCGCCCGCCGCCTGGCGCGGCCCGATGCGCG
>CAZLHA010000087.1:0-10131 GCA_964559155.1 uncultured Candidatus Bathyarchaeia archaeon
TATCCGTGAGGGCTTCCTCCACGGCTGATGACAATATGGTAGCGTAACTGGGACTATCAATAACACCGTAAACCTCTATGACACCTATTGTCCCTTCCTTACTAAACGATATGTCTTCATCTGGCTCCCAGAAAAAGAGCCCAATAAAACCACTAACCATAATAATTATAATTATAGCCATAGCGGTCTGTGTTCGATTCCAGTTACGTCCTTCACTCAAAGGTAATCCTCTTTCCACGTAGAATAGACAATCTCACTTAAAACCTTACATCAAATTTAAACCCCGCCAACCCTATCAAAGAGTATTCCCGTGAAAAAGATGACTACAATAAAACTGCCCAAGGAGCCCGAGACTTTCAGTCTATTCGGAGATCCATTGTATAAAACACCCCTACGCCCAGAGATAATGGATAAACAGAAAAAACTATATGATGAAGCATTAAAGAACTGGGAAGAAGCCCCTGACAATGCTGATAACATAATCTGGCTGGGAAGGAGGACAGCATATCTAGGTAGATTCAGAGAATCAATCGCCATATACAGTAGGGGGATAGAAAAACACCCAGACGACCCTCGAATGTACAGGCATAGAGGTCACAGATTCATATCCCTGAGATTCTTCGACCAAGCCATCGATGACCTCGAGAATGCCACGAAATTAATAGAGGGAAACCCTGATGAGGTAGAACCAGATGGTATACCTAATGAGAAAGGAGTACCCGTCAGTAGTCTCCACTTCAACATATGGTATCACCTAGGATTAGCATTCTATTTGAAGGGCGAATTTAAGAAAGCTATACGAGGATACAAGAAATGCATGCAGGTCTCAGAAATAGATGATAAAGTAATAGCAACCGCCCACTGGCAATACATGACTCTTAGACGCTTATCCATGGAGAAAGAAGCGGAGAAGGTTCTAGAAAGAATAAAGGGAGACATGGATGTGATTGAGAACTATCATTACCATAAATGCTTGCTTATGTACAAAGGAGCAATATCTGCAGAAAACTTATTGAAGGAAGCTAGAGATCTAGGTGATCTAGGTATGGTTACAATAGGGTACGGCGTAGCAAACTGGCATAATTACAATGATAATACTGAAAAAGCGGTGGAAATACTGCGAGAAATAATCAATGTAGAGGGCTGGGCTGGATTCGGCTATATCGCAGCAGAATCAGATCTATATAACATGGGATTACCCCTAGCTAACTAATTTTTAAAATATTGTATTAATAGTGGAAAAATATTGGATCAACACATATTGGATGAAACAAGAATAATCCTAGAGATATTATTATAACGATTAAAGTTCCACATCCGAGAGGTACTAAGACTCTTCACAGAGTGCACAGGATTTGACACTAACTTCAATACAAGTAACTATTACTTGAACCATGAATCTGCTTGGGAAAGTGTGCAAGCAACTGCTGACTGCCTTGGGCTATGCTATAAACTCGTGGAAATCGACTGGTGCGCACAAGTACATCTAGACCCATAAACACCCTATCCATTTTTTCTAATTTATTCCATATTAGGAAGATTTTTTTAGTTATCTGTACGCGTCTATGCGGGAAAACATTTGTCAAATAGACAACTACTGGTAAGCAAGATTGAGAACGGGATAGTAATAGACCATATCCCCGCGGGGAAGGCTTTCCTCGTACTCAAACTACTCAAGCTACCAAGTGACGCAGAGACTCTTATCGCGCAGAATGTGGAGAGTGGAAGACGGGGGTATAAGGATCTTATCAAAGTCGAGGGTACCTATCTTACCTCCAGCGAGATTGATATCATCGCATTTGTAGCCCCCAACTCTACGCTTAACATTATCCAGGACTGGGAGGTAAAAGAGAAGAGACCCATTAAAATCCCAGAGAGTATCAAAGGAGTTTTCAAATGCCCCAACCTACTCTGCCCAACCAACAAGGAATTCACGGCACCAGTAACCAGTTTCAGGGTTGAAACAGGTGAAAGACTGGAGGAGACAAAGCTTCACTGTACCTACTGTGGAAGTATAACATGGTACGGTTCCATTCTTGAAAATATTGAGAGCGAGAGTTTTATCCTTGAAGGTAGAGGACTGGTATCCGAGGAAAAAATAGAGAAAGTGTTCCTAGAGGCACTGATAAAAGGAGGAGCCCTACGGTTTCCACCCAGTCCAGATCAGCCTTTTATACTGAAGAGTGGGAGACCAAGCCCGTATTTCATAAATCTGGGCGCATTAACAGACGGAGAAAGTCTAGCCAGAGTTAAATGGGCATTCGCCAGCTACATCGCCCTCCTAATGGAGCGAGGGGAGCTACCCGACTTTGACTACGTGTTCGGTCCAAGTTACAAGGGAATAAGCTTAGCGACACTAACGTGTGAGGGTCTTAACGAACTTTTCGGCATGGATAAACGCTACATGTATGATAGGAAAGAGGCGAAGGAGTACGGTGATCTCAGTACTGATCGTGTGTTGGTTGGAGCCAGCTACTTCAAACCAGGTCAGAGAATACTCGTCGTAGATGATACAATTACCACAGGTATAACCAAGATAGAGACCATAGAGAAGCTAAGGTTACTCGGCGACCATGAGATAGTTGGACTGGTTATCGCGGTTGATCGCCTTGAATGCCTTGGAGACAACGAGGATATTGAGGAGATTAGCGCCGTTGAGTACCTTGAGAACGAGCTGGGGCTCAATGTTTTCAGCATACAGAACATCAAGACTATCTATGACCTCATTAAGGATAGCCTCGACGAAGAGACACGAAAGCTCTGGATAGAATACTATGATAAGTATGGCGTATCTAAGCTTGAGTAGAATACCCCACTTTTTATTCACCCCTTAAAGAATCCAATATATGAAAGAATATGATGTCATCGTAGTGGGCAGCGGAAGCGGTATGCCCATCGCTGAAGCAGCTATCAATAAGGGAATGTCTGTAGCCCTCGTGGAGATGGGTAAACTAGGGGGCACATGTCTAAACACCGGCTGTATACCTTCTAAGGTGGTGATCTACCCCGCGGATGTAGTGAAGCAGATAAAACACGCTGAAGAACTTGGAATAAAGGCAAGTATCGAGGAGATTGATTTCACGGGTATAATGAAGAGAACACGTGAATTCGTTGCACATGATAGAACCCCGATGGAGGAGGCCATAAACAATATTGAAAACCTGGACTTTTACCCAGTGAAAGGGGAGTTCATCGAAAACTACACCATGAAGGTGGGGGAAGAGAACATAAAAGCTGAGAACATTTTTTTGGTGAGTGGATCAAGACCAAATATTCCACCTATCAAGGACCTCGATGATGTATCATACTTGACGAGTGATAACGTTTGGGAGCTGGAGGAGAGACCTGATAGCATAATAATCGTGGGAGGGGGTTTTATCGCATGTGAGATGGCTCATTTTTTCTCCGGTATGGGGGTAGAGACTATTATACTCAGTAGGAGTCCGAGACTATTAAAAAACTCGGAGCCGGAGATATCGGAGATTCTTACCACTAACCTGCGTCAGAGAATGCGCGTCGAGACAGGTATAGAAGTTACTGAGGTGAAAGAGGGTAATGGGAAGATAAAGGTACTAGCTGAGAAGGGAAACGAGACCCATGAGTTCTTGACCCATACACTGTTCCTTGCTACGGGTAGGAAAAGCAATGCAGATCTATTGAAGGTGGAGAATACGGGTGTTAAGGTTGATGAAAGAGGCTTCATCAAGGTGAATGAGAGCTACGAGACCTCCAAGTCGGGGATATGGGCATTCGGGGACGCTATTGGAAAAGCCATGTTCAAACATGTCGCGAATAAGGAAGCCGAGATAGTATGGCATGGCTTCAGTCACGATCATAGTCATCCATTGGATTACGACTTGGTGCCTTACGCGGTTTTCACCTGGCCCCAGGTAGCCTCTGTGGGGCTAACAGAGGAACAGGCTAGGAGGAGAAAACTGGACTATTATGTTGGGGAGTATAACTATAGGGATACAGCGAAGGGCGCCGCTATGGCTGAGGATGATGGGTATGTTAAAGTCATCTTGAAAAAAGAGGATTATAAGATTCTTGGAGCACACATTGTGGGCCCGTATGCGCCTATATTGATCCAGGAAGTGATCAATGTTATGAATGCGGGGGAGGGAACAGTGTATCCAATAGTTGACGCTATGCATATCCACCCAGCTTTACCAGAGGTAATGCAGCGGGCTTTCTACAATCTCCGGGAACCTGAGACCGTTTAAATAACCCCATTTTTAAACTATATTTATTCTGTTGAGTGAGATGAGTGAGTTAAAAATAGGGGACCCGGCACCTGATTTTTGTCTGGAAGACCCGGATAGAGGCGAGATCTGTTTAAAGGACCAGAAAGGGAAATGGGTTGTACTGTATTTCTACCCTAAGGATAACACCAAGGGGTGTACATTGGAAGCTCTAGAGTTTACGGCAACTGAAGATGAGTTTAGGGAGAAAAACGCGGTAATACTTGGTGTTAGCCCAGATAGTTTGAAGAGTCATTCCCATTTTAGGGATAAACATGATCTATCAATAAACCTTCTTAGCGACGTAGATAAAGAGATACTCCAAACATACGGGGTCTGGCGGAAAAAGAAGATGTTTGGCCGTGAATACATGGGGGTGGTTAGAAGCACATACCTCATAGACCCGGAGGGAAAGATAGCCAACAGTTGGCCCAAGGTTCGTGTAGAAGGCCACGTTGATAAAGTCATGGAGAAGCTAGAAGAACTCCAAGGATGAAAAATGAAGGTAACAGAGGCAATAAAAGCGAGACGGGCTTACAGATCACTCCAACCAGTGGAGATAACAGGAGAACTTGTTGAAGACCTAGCTAGTCACGCACAGTTAATGGCATCCTGTTTCAATAACCAGCCGTGGCGTTATGTTTTCGTATATGACAAAGAAAAACTAGTGAAACTCTTCACGGTTTTATCAAGGAGTAACAAGTGGGCAAAACAAGCCTCTATGATTATAGCCGCTTTCTCAAAACCAGAGGACGATTGCCAGATTAGGGATAGAGAGTATCATCAATTCGATTTGGGGATGGCCACGTCAACAATGATCCTGAGGGCGACAGAGCTTGGACTCGTAGCCCACCCCATAGCAGGGTTCAGCCCCAAGAAGACCAGAGAGATTCTCGGTATACCAGAGGAATATAATGTGTTAACACTCATTATCGTGGGGAAGAAAATGGATGAGGTTCACCCCAGTTTAAACGAAAATCAAGCAAAAACCGAAGCTAAACGCCCAGCTAGAAAACCATTTGAAGAATGGGCGTACCACAACGAGTACCCGGATAAATAGAAAATGTCGCAACCAAACAAGTTAATCCATGAGAAGAGCCCCTACCTACTCCAACACGCATACAATCCAGTTGAATGGTACCCCTGGGAAAAAGAAGCATTCAGAAAAGCACGAGAAGATAACAAACCCATTTTCCTAAGCATAGGCTACTCAACCTGTCACTGGTGCCACGTAATGGAGCGTGAGAGCTTCATGGATAAGGAGGTAGCTGAACTAATGAACGAGTCATTCATTAACATAAAAGTGGACAGGGAGGAACGCCCGGATATCGATGGAGTATACATGCAGGTAGCCCAAATGCTTACTGGGGGAGGAAGATGGCCTCTCACCATAATAATGACCCCGGAGAAGAAGCCATTCTACGCAGCCACATATGTCCCCCGTGAAAGCGGCTTCGGCATGGTAGGGATGCTGGATCTAGTGCCACAGATCAAACACTACTGGGAAAAAGAGAGAGAAAGACTGGAGATCATTAGCCAGAATGTTGCAAAGAACCTTGGCGCTATGAAGGGAGGAGACGAGGAGCTCACCGAGAATGTGTTTGACACCGCGTTCATGCTTCTCAATGAGTCCTATGATGAGGAATATGGTGGCTTCGGTTATTCACCCAAATTCCCCACACCTCACAGATTATTATTTCTATTAAGATACTGGAAGGGAACCGGAAACGAGAAAGCACTAGACATAGTTGAGAGAACCCTAACAGAGATGCGAAAAGGGGGAATATATGATCACATCGGATATGGTTTCCATCGATACAGTACAGACCAGAAATGGCGTTTACCCCACTTTGAGAAAATGCTCTACGACCAAGCCATGCTCTTAATGGCATACACAGAAGCCTATCAGGCTACCGGGAAACAAGAGTACCGTAGAACAGGTGAAGAAATAATTGCCTATGTAATGAGAGATTTGACATCACCTTATGGAGGATTCTACTCAGCTGAAGACGCGGACACAGAAGGAGAAGAGGGAAAATTTTATCTTTGGAAAACAGAGGAACTGGAAGAAACCCTAGACCTTGAAGAATACAAACAAGTAACCGAGTATTATAATTTGAAAGAGGAAGGAAACTACCAGGAAGAAGCGACAAGAGAGAAAACCGGGAAAAACATATTATACATCGACGACGGGTTAAAGGAAACCAGTGAGATAATCAGGGCAAAAAACAAGTTATTCACAGTTAGGGAAGCGAGGGGCAGACCACTTCTTGATGACAAGATACTAACAGACTGGAATGGATTAATGATCGCAGCCCTCAGTAAAGCCGGGAAAATATTCAATGTAAAAGAATATCTGGGGGAAGCAGTAAGGGCAGCGGAGTTTATTATCGGTAGAATGTGGGACGGGAACCAGTTATGGCACAGATTTAGGGAAGAGGAAGCAGATATCGCCGGATTCCTGAAGGACTATGCTTTCATAACTTGGGCGTTAATCGAGTTATATCAAGCAACATATGAGGCAAGATACCTGCAGACAGCAACAAAAATAACCCAGGTAATGATCGAGAGATTCAAGGATACAGAGGGAGGTTATTATTTTACTGCAGATAATTCTGAAGAATTACTGATCCGGAGAAAAGAACTCTATGATGGAGCCATACCAAGCGGGAACTCGGTTGCTTTTTACAACTTGGTCAGGTTATCAAGGTTAACAGGGGATATGAGGTTTGAAGAAGAGGCGCGTAAACTATCCCGGTTCTTCTCATCAATCGTGTTGGGGCAACCACACGCCTATACTATGTTCTTAACAGGACTAAGCTTTGCTTTTGGACCAACATCGGAAATAGTTCTAACAGGAGGAAAAGAATCGCTAGAGGACATAATCAATACGCTATCAAGCAAGTATCTACCTAACACTGTGACACACATTTGGAGCAAGGAGTTAACCGAGATAATACCATATCTAGCTGAAATCAAACCAACCGAGAAACCAATGATCTATGTATGTAAGGGATTCAAATGTGATCTTCCAACAGATGACTTTGAAAAAGTATTGGAAATGTTAGAAGAAAAAGAGTAGGAAAGCTACTTTGTAGTGATGGTGTATCTTACGCCGATGGGTTCAAGCGTTTCGTCTACTTTTTGGATTAACGCCTCGATCTGATCAACGGTTGGTTTCTTGAACCACTCATAGTAGAAATCGTATTGGCCTACGCGGTCACCGCTCTTACTAATGAGGGTATCACACCTTTCTTCGCTTATATCATCGCCAAATATGCTCATAACATAGTCTACTGAATCTTGTGAGCCTCCCATGCCTCCTGCGCCAGGGATGCCTCCTGGACCTGCTAGGCTACCTAGTCCAAGTGTAGCCTCGATAGCTGTATCCATGATGCAGACCTCAGGGAAGTCAAGGGCAACTTCTCTCAGAGCTTGTAACGCTTCCATAATTGGCGGACCGTAAAGTTTAATGTAACTTTTCATAAAAGATCCATTAAAATAGTTTATTTTGGGATTATTAAATGTTATTTGATCTGATGAGAATAATAGTAAATATCTGATTTAGCTAAAGCGTTTATTGTTTAACTATAACCAGATGAGAGAAACATCAAGTACAACATGAAATGTTTTTTTACTCAGAAACTGCTTTAAAGGCTCTAGACAAGTGACAGATATGGTACAACCAGAAGCAAATGGATTATTGACCTTCTTTTACTATAAGGACCTGGAGAAGGCTGCGGAGTTCTATGAGAAAATAATGGGTTTTGACCTTGTTCAGGACCAGCAGTGGGCAAAGATCTTCAAAGTACAGGAGAACTCTTACATGGGATGTGTTGATGGTAACGTGGGTTATCATAAGTATAGTGATACGAAACCGGTTATGCTGACTGTTATCGTTGATGATCCTGATGCATGGTATGAGCACTTTAAGGAAAATAACGTTGAGACTTTGAATGAGCCTCATGATGACAAGGAGCTGAATCTTAGAATATTCCTACTAGAAGATCCGGAAGGGTATGTTATTGAGATACAGAAATTCTATGAACCGTTACCTTGATACTCTCTTTTGTTGATATATATTAAATTCTTTGTTATCGAAAACTGCTTATATTCTCGGAGTGTATTTCCTACACTACTAATATAGGGATTCTAAAGTTAGGAGCATCCAAAATGGATCAAGTAAGTGTAAAAATAGGGACTGCAGTCAGGGAAAGCGAGTTTGATGCAGTATTGGCGATAGGAGTAGACAACTTCAATTATTTAACTAGAACAGTCTTGCCTTTCGCAGAGTATTATCCATCAAGAAAAGCCGTGACTCTGATACCAAAAGAAGGTACACCAGTGGTGATATTGCCTCAAGACTGGTCTCAGGCAGTGAGGGATCAGGGTTGGAAGGGAGAAGTATTGGTGTATGACGAGAATAAGGGATATGAGACAGGCGCGTTTGTCAAGGCAGTAAAGAAACTCATCGTTGGTATGGGCCTTGATCATAGTAAGATTGGTTTTGACGCAGCCAGGGTCTCGAAAGGATTGATGGACTCATTATCAGGAAAACTACCCAAGGTGAAGTGGGAGCCAGCGGACCCTATGATTAGAGACCTTAGGATAATAAAGACCAGAGGTGAGATAGAGTTCATTAAAAGGGTGTGTAAACAAGCGGATAGGGGAATTGTATATGCCTTGATGCACCTTGAGGGAGCCGTTGACTCCCCTGGTTACACTATATCGGAGATCACGGAGCGGATCAGGGTTCATGTAAACGAGAATGGTGCAAGCGGAGTAGGATTACTTAACACGGCTTTCGGGAGGGAGGGACAGACATATTATACGCCTCAGAAAGGGTGGGTGAAAGACGGCGAGCTCTTCCGCATGGATGTGAGTGCCCATTATATGGGTTACTGGACTAATCTGGGTAGGATGGGGGTCACAGGTAAGCCGGTGTCGGAGCAGGAGAAAGCTTACCGGGAAAACCTGAGACTGAGAGAGACCGCACTGGAGGTGTTGAATCCGGGTGTAGCCTGTAACGATGTCTATGCTCATGTGGCTAGGGTAGCTGAGAAACAAGCAATAGGATTCTGGAAGGAGCCCGGGATAGGGCACGGTGTGGGGGTTAGTCACCATGAGGCACCGTATTTGAATCTGAGCTGTAGCACCGAGTTGAAAGAGGGGATGGTTATCGCCCTTGACATATACACTTATGGGCCTCGACAGGAACTGGTTCATAACAAGGATGTTTATGAGATCACGGGGGAGGGATCTAGGAAACTCAGCTGGTATAGAGAGTGGGATGAGTTGTATCATGTCTATGGGATGAGGGCCACACATTAGGAGAGTTATAACATGAAGGAAAAGATAATTGAGAAGATCAATAAGGCGGTTGAAGAGGAGGGATACGATGCATTACTGGTGTTCGGGTATGATAATCTACAGTACCTCACTGGCGCGTATCTACATTTCCCCCAAACATTTCCAGACAGATATATGGCCGTGTTCTGGCCTAGGGAGGACACTCCAACATGTATCACTCCTTATGAATGGGAGAGCAGCTTCCTAAACCTGGCGTGGATAAACAAGACGAAAACATACACCGAGAAACCAGACAGCCCAAACAGCATAGTCGAGATAGCGACCCTGCTGGCTAAAAACACGGTGAGGAAAACTGGGAAAATCGGTGTAGATGTTAACAGGATTCCTTTAAACCTGTACAATCGATTAGAGTCTGGTTTAGAGGATTTTCAGCTAGTGCCGTGTGATGATTTACTGAGAGAGCTCCGGATTCAGAAGACCGATGGGGAACTAGAGTTAATTAAAGAGATAGCGGGGAAGACTGACCACGCCATCGCGGCGCAGGCCCACCATGTATTAGTAGCCCAGGCATCGGGTGAGA
>CAZLHA010000088.1:0-10088 GCA_964559155.1 uncultured Candidatus Bathyarchaeia archaeon
CCCTTTTCGTATCTCTCGGTTTACATCGATTTTAGCTAAATCCGCTATTTCATCAATCGCAGAGCCATGTAGTATTTGCTCAGCTTCATCAACGCTTATCTCGTTTCGTATCAGTTTGTCGAGAATATTTCTCAGCTCTAAACTCATATCAAAGTATAACTACGACGACTCCTTATTAGTTGCGGATAAAATTTGATACCAAAAATATTGATAATTGACTGTCAGTTATCTGGGATCGCTGGAGACATGCTCGTAGGAGCTCTCCTTGACCTTGGAATAGATATAGATGATTTTGTAGAAAAGATGAACACAGCTTCACGGTACCTTGATGGATACCCGGATTTTGAAGTGAAGGTAGAATCCGTAAATAGACACGGGTTCCAAGCGAAAAAACTCCACGTTTACCCCCTGGAACACATGGAAGAGCACCGACATATGCATGAACATACACACGAGCTTCCGCAAACTCACATCCATGAACACGAACATACCCAGAGCCGCGAACACCATGAAGAACAAGTTCACCACCACGCCAATGGCTCTGACATACGCGACGCCATAACCGAGATGATCAAAGACCTAGGATTATCTGATGAGGCGTTGATACTGGCAGAATCGGCTATCGATTCGCTCATTAATGCTGAGGCGAAGATGCATGGAAGCACACCAGACCAGGTCCACTTACATGAAGCGGGTACAATAGATACCGTCGTGGACATCGTGGGTACGGTGTACGCTATGGAGAAACTTGGATTATTCAAGGATACAAAGATATATGGTACCCCAGTAGCGGTGGGAGGTGGATTATTCGATATTAGTCACGGTAAAATATCAAGTCCAGCTCCAGCCACCTTAGAAATACTAAGAACCAAAAAATACCCAATGATGGGTGGACCCATCAAATTCGAGTTAACCACACCTACAGGCGCAGCGTTACTAGTTAACATAGTTGATGAGGTACAGGAGTTCTATCCGCCCCTCAAACCAACATCAGTAGGTTACGGAGCAGGAACAAAGAACTTTGAGATAATGGCAAACGTTGTGCGGATGACTCTTGGAGAGTCCCTACCCCGTTTTTTTCTAAACGATGAGATAATTGTTCTTGAGACCAACCTCGACGATGTATCAGGTGAAACCCTAGGGCATGCTATAGATCGAATTATGCTTGAAGGCGCAAAAGACATAAGTGTAATCCCTACGGTTACAAAGAAAAATAGACCCGGTTACATAATCAAAGTAATCACCGACAAAGCCCACATACAAGATATTACACTAAAACTCATGAAGAAAACAGGTACCCTCGGAGTAAGAGTATACAAAAGTCAACGACATATAGCCGCTAGAAAAACAGAAAACATTAACATCAATATAGAAGGACTGGATGAACAGGTACGATATAAGGTATCTAAGACCCTTAATGGTGAGATTATACAAGTAAAGCCTGAGCATGAAGATTTGGTTCGAATAGCTGAGAAGACAGGGAAACCCCTTAGATTGCTTAGTGATTTGGTTAAGAAAAAGATACAGTTTAGGTGATTTTCTTGAATAAGACGGATCTCATTGAAACAAGAAAAAAAATGGTTGATCATCTTGCTGGTCTGAAACGAGTAATTGTAGCCTTTAGTGGTGGTGTCGATAGTACTGTTGTTGCTGCACTCACACACGAAGCTATTGGTGAAGACGCCTTAGCTGTTATAATTGATTCCCCTCTGCTTCCAAGACGAGAACTTGTAGAAGCTCAAGAAGTAGCTGAGGAAATAGGTATAAGATGTGAGATCATACAGTTCAACGAACTAACCATAGACAACATTAGAAACAATCCAAGAGACCGATGCTATAAATGCAAAAAAGCCCGTTATACGGTCCTAATAGAATACGCGGAACAAGGGGGATATGATGTAGTGCTTGAGGGAACCAATGCAAGTGACCTAAATGAGTATCGCCCTGGGTTAGCTGCATCAGATGAACTTTGTGTAAAAAAACCACTACTATTGTTTGGACTCAGTAAACAGGATACCAGAGATATGGCGGAGTTTCTAGGATTATCCAACGCTTTGAAGCCTTCAAACTCTTGTTTAGCTGCGCGAGTACCATATGGTGAAGTGCTTGACGTTGAACGTCTCCAGCGAATCGAGAAATGTGAGGATATTATCCGAGAAGAAACCGGAGCATCAGTAATCAGAGCTAGGGATCATGGAGATCTATTACGTATTGAATTAGAGGTTCATGAGCGAAAAAAAACCTTTAGTGAACAAACCATGGATAGACTGTATAATCGGATAAACTGTTTAGGGTACAAGTTTGTTGTCTTAGATCTGAAAGGTTATAGTTTTGGGTCATACGACACATAGACCATATTACGATTTATGTAATTCGTGATACCTATATCGGTTTTTATCTAATTAAGAGATGTAAGTGAGGGATTTCAATAAGCCCGAGACAGGGACAAAACATCATTCCTTTAACGAGTACTATGTTGATAGTAAAAGAAGAAAAGAGCTTTTTTTCGACGTGTTGAGTATAGAATCACCCAAATGAGGGAGCATAAAGGTGTGTGAGATAAATCGGGTTTCAATTACTAGGAAAAGTGGTCTCCTTAATCACGCATACCTATATATAAATGTGTGAACTGCGGATACGCGTGGATAATTTACGAAAAATATGGGATTAGCTCTTAGTCATTTTTGTCTTTAGATCTTCGATCCATTGTGGCGCCTTTAAATCTGATTCGCTGCGCCACGAAATGGATTTTATGTCAAGAACCGGTGAACCATCATAAGCATCCAAGCCCTCCACTCGTAGAACGTTACCTTCTATTTCCAGTAGTTTACATGTTGTCAACGCGATCTTACTTGGTCTATTCGGGGTTCTTGTGGCGAATGCACCCATCAACGGGTACTCAGGATTACCTGTTGGATGTATTCTCGTCCTAAATGGTCTATTCATCTTGTGTAAATAGAATAACACTTCGATGTGACTATACTCGCTAAGACGATACAAAGCATCCTGATACTCTTCACTTATCACTATCTCAGACTCTGTATCATGCCACTCATTATAGGAACGTTTACCTAGTTTGTTCTTCACGTACCCTATAGGCTGCACTTGTATCTTATCCATTAAGACCATAATTATTCGTCCTTAACCTTCCTGATACCTGACCAGTCAATCTGGTAAAATTCTCCCCCACAGTACCCACATAGATTTTTTCCATCTTTCTGAACGGCCTTAGTCTCCATGTATTTCTCACCACAGACAGGGCATACATTGCTTTCAAGAATCCTGCTATATTCAGGTAGGCTTAGCTTTACTTTGTCTACACTAAATATATTCTCCGCAGGGATATCAAGAACACTATAACAGTGCTCCTTGTTGAGTTGCATCACCTTTGCTTCCTCTTCGGGTGTTGCTTCTCTGTTGTTTATTATGTTGACAAAGTTGATAGCCTCTGGGCGTTTATCTTTCAAAAGGTCGCCAAGGTCGGGCTTTACTGATAACCTGATTCCTTCACCGTTTCGCTCTATGAGACTGAAGGCTGTCTTACCGAGGTCACGGTATATCATGCTGTTGTTCCCGAAACTACATCCTGTTACCACTTGTACTCCATCGCTGAAGCAGTTGTTTGTCTCTACTATTGCGAGGATGTGCTCCATTCCGGTGTTTTCCCTGATTTTCATAGCTTTCATAGCATATTGAGCTGCGATGACGCCCATGGCTGAGCCTATGCAGTGGTGTCCATGGATTAATCCAGTCAAGTATAGTAATCCGGAGAGGTCGTTGTTCTCTATTTTCTGGTCAATTTCTAGTCTTGTATCATTCATTAAAATCAACTAGTATTACTTTTTCATTAATCAGTAATACTTGTATTAAGGGTTTTTCATTAATCAGATCGTATCCAATCTGATTATGAGATCTATGGGGTTAATCATAACGAGTAATATGCTCATTTTGCTCTTTAATGAATTATTTATAGCCTTACCGAGTATTCATTATAGTTGAGTGATAGTAATGAGTGAAGACAGGTTAAGATTGATCAAGTTGGTTGAGCATTGGATAGAGCATAATGATGAACATGCTAAACGGTTTAGGGAAGAGGCTGAATCTGCGGAAGAAATGAAACTTGAAGGGGTTGCTACTGAGATGATAAACGCGGTTGAGGCTTCTGAAAAAGTCTCGGAATGTTTGTTAAGGGCTTTAAAAGATATTAAGGCGAGTGATTCTTGATGTGTGAGTTTAAGGTCTTTCTTGATGGTGAAAAGGTAGCGGAAGATATTGTTTATGTTAAAATTGAAGGCGATCAAGTCAAAATACGTGATATTCTCGGAAGACCTACCTTGTTTGAGTCCACCAGACTTGATGAACTCAATGTTATGACGACAAGATTACTATTATCACGAGTAGATAATACGCCAAGGTAATCAAATTTTTGTACTATATATTTGTTTTAAGCTAGAAGAACAAAAAAGTCTAGGTTTAGATTTGTTATTATGTTGTTATTTCATCATTGTGACTCTGATTTGTTGGACGCCACGTGTTGTTCCAAGTGCCTCTGCGAGGTTCTTTATCTTGACTGCTTCTCCCTTCACCGCCAATATTTCCAGACAGTTATGATGGTCAAGATGTATATGAGTAGACGAGCTAATTATATCCGTATAATCGTGCTGAATATGTGTCAGTTCCTCCATCACATTACTAGTATGATGGTCGTACATCATCGTGATCACCCCTGCAAGTACACCCTCAAGGTCTTTCCATTTGTGTCCAGTGAGAAAATCTCTCATAGCGAGCTGTACTGCCGTGGATCGGTTGTACCCAATTTTATGTGTGGTCTTGTCAAATTCTTCAAGTAGTTCTGGGTCGATGGAGACGCTGATTCTTGAAACATTAACGGACATTTTGATCGTTTCTAGAGATTGGACTCTATGAAGCTTGATATATCTTCTGATGCAGTTTTTGCGCTGAAGAGTCCACCCATGAGGCTTGACTTGAAGATCATAGGATCATATCGGATTAAAGCATCGGCTTTTAATCCCTCTGATTCAAGCTTTTCTACCATTACTTGCTCTATTTCAGAGGTTACCTTATTAAGTATCAAGTGGATCGGCTTCCCTATACGTTGCGCTTCTGATGAAAGCTTCTTCGCTATCTCCACACCTTCTGCGGTTGGATCAATTACAACGATGAGTTTATCGATTCCTTCTTCTATCCCTCTACCAAGATGTTCGATTCCTGCCTCCGCGTCTACTATCAAATAATCTTCTGGGGACAGCTCAATGCGTTTCAGAAGCTCCTTTGACAGAAAACCGTAGGGGCATGCACAGCCTTCGCCGTATTCTTCTATCTTACCTACAGCGGTGTAGGTGATGCCTTTTCCTGTCTTGGATACGTATTCTTTTGGTAGTTTGTCGAGGTTAAGCTTCTCATGATCCTCTAAACCTTCTTTTACTTTGGATCTGCCACCTAGGTAGTTTGCTATGGTGTCTGGGGTTTCGAGTCCAAGGGTTTGGGGTAGTAGTCTGTTGGATTCATCTGAGTCCAGTAAGATGATATTTCCTTTTTTGCTCAGTGTTTGTGCGAGGAGAAGCGATACCGCTGATTTTCCTGCTCCTCCTTTTCCGCCAACTAATAGTTTCATACCCATGGGGACTAAGCACAGGTTAAAAATATTACGATATTCAATATTTGTATTACTAGCGCATTCAATAAGCATGCAATTTGATAGATTGAATGTTAGTAGTGAAATGCCCCAGCTACCTAGCTCTCACTTTTACGTTTAAATCTACGAAGCGTATTGCAAACTAATGTTTCTTGATACAGGTCAAAAGTTATCAGTTTTTCCAATAACATTCTTGTTTCTATGAATCAGACCCGACTATGATAATTATTCAACACAAATTAACCAAATCACTTAAATTTAGTCAAGCCTAAATAATTGATGATTTGGGTCTAGATTTAACGGACAGAGAGGAAGACTACCTTCGAGCCATTTACGAGTTAATATGCAGCAAAGGGTATGCTCGCATCAAATATATAGCGATAAAAGTCAAGGTCACCCCCGCAAGCGTCGTTGAGATGATGAAAAAACTCAGAGAAAAGAATCTAGTGAATTATGAGAAATACGAGGCAATCACACTCACAGATATCGGTGCTCAGTACGCAGAGGCGATATCAAAGCGTCATGATACCTTCAAGAAGTTTCTAAAAATAATCAACGTTCCAGATAATGTGGCTGAGAAGGATGCCCATATTCTTGAACATTATTTGGATCCTAAAACTATTAACCAGTTCACGCGGTTTGTTGACTTGGTGAATAACCCGGATCATGATAGGAAGCTGGTGGGTGTTTACAGAGATATTATTTCTGATATTATGACCGAGGAATAGTGGAAGAGTGTCTTTGACCAGTGGTTGATGCCAGCTGTTTCTGGTCAAAGAGAGGTTTCACGACTTCCAACTCTAATAGCAGTGTATGGTGGATAAATTAACAACCCAAGAATTATTTAGTCTGCCTAAATTATTTTAGTGTAAAAAGGGTTTACCCGAATTTTCTTTGGTGAATGTCTATAACTATCTAGTAGGTATTTTAGGTTAACCTAAATAATTGGTGTATTCGATATGAAGAAACTAAGCGAACTAGAAGTAGGACAAAAAGCCGTGGTCGCCAACATAGAGGGCGATGCCTCGACAAGGCGCCGCATCATGGACATGGGAATAATTCCACGTTCAATAATCACGATGATCAGAAGCGCGCCACTCGGAGACCCGCTAGAGTTTGATATCAAAGACTATAACCTAACGCTGAGAAAACGAGACGCAGATCATGTTCTCGTAGAACTGGAGTGATAGGGATGCAGTCAGAAATAACACGAACACTGCAGACTAGACCCTTACTCCCAATAATAATGGTGGGAGAAGGCGAGACAGTGATTCTCAGATCTATAAACGGGGGACTGGGTGTAAACAAGCGTCTAGCGGAGATGGGTCTTGTACCGGACACAGAGATCACGGTCATCAAGAATAACAATCCCGGCGGGGTAATTCTTCAGGTAAAAGAAAGTAAGCTATGTCTCGGAAAAGGCATCGCATACAAGATACAGGTGGAGATAAAATGATTACAGCAGCATTAATCGGAAACCCAAACGTGGGTAAAAGCGTAGTATATAACAGCCTCGTACCCGGGGCACGACAACACACAGGCAACTGGCCCGGTAAGACTGTTGAGAAGAAGGAGGGTAGATTCAAGCATAATGGTGAGGAGATTACTTTGGTTGATCTTCCGGGTACCTATAGCTTGACTGCAAGGGCTGAGGATGAGCTTATAGCGAGAACATATATCGTAGAAGAGAAGCCGGATGTGGTAATTGATATCGTCGATGCATCAAACATTGAGCGTAACCTCTACCTCACCATGCTTCTACTGGAGCTTGAGGCAAACCTCATAGTTGTCCTAAACATGATGGACATCGCGGAGGAGAAGGGCTACAAGATAGACTCAGCTAAGCTCTCAAAACAACTCGGCGTACCGGTTATTGAAACCATAGCCGTCAAGGGAGACGGGATGGAGAAGCTTAAGGACGCCATAGTAGAGGCTACGAATGTGAACCCCAGAGATAAGATACGTTACAGCAACAAAGTTGAGACTGTAATCAGCAAGATAGCTGACGCATTCAAGGAAGTTGATACGATGAACGCGTATCCACCAAGATGGCTCGCCATCAAGGCACTTGAAAAAGATCAAGAGGTAATGGAGAAGATCAAAGGTACTCTAGTTGAAGCAACCCTCCAGGAGGTCTTCCAATGACCGAGAACAACTTATTCATGGAAGATCCCGAGCTAGGTTTGGCAGATGAACGGTATCAGGTAATATCTGAAATCGTGGAAAAGTCATTAAAGAAGAGTAAGAGTCGTTGGACCACCAGTGATATGCTTGACAAGGTATTCCTTGACAAGGTTCTAGGAATACCCATCTTCTTGAGCTTTATGTGGATCCTTTTCGCGTTATCAGCCGAGACCAGCGGAGTCTATATGACCATCGTTGAAGAGTTTTTTGGATTCCTCGGCGGCTTGTTCACTGGGTTTGGTGGCGAGTTTGTCTCAAGCCTGATTGTTGACGGCTTGATAGGTGGCTTAGGCGGTGTACTGGTCTTCGTGCCTCCAATATTCACCACGTTCCTAGGTATCAGCATACTAGAAGACAGTGGCTACCTGAGCAGGGCGGCATTCGTAATGGACCGCCTAATGGTGAAGCTTGGACTACATGGCCGTAGCTTCATACCCATGCTTCTAGGCTTCGGCTGTACTGTACCCGCTGTAATGGCCTGCCGCAGCATCGAGGACGAGAATGATCGCCTTATCACAATGCTAGTTACACCTTTCATGAGCTGCGGAGCAAGATTACCCGTTTATGTGCTTATAGCCGGAGCTTTCTGGGGTGGAGCGCAAACAGGCAATATTATCTGGTCCATATACTTGCTGGGGATGGTTATGGCGGTATTGACCGCGTACGTTTTCAGAAATACTATGTTTAAGGGAGAACCCGCTCCATTCATCATGGAGCTACCAAGCTACAAGTTACCAACCTTTACCATGTCAATCAGGCATATGTGGGAGCGAGGCAGACGCTTCCTCCTCAAAGCAGGAACATGGCTATTCGCGGCAGCGGTACTCATCTGGATACTGGTGTCCTTCCCATATGGGGCTGAGATTGAACAATCATACGCAGGTATGATAGGGCATCTGATACAGCCAATACTCGCACCACTGGGATGGGACTGGAGAATAGGCGTCAGCTTAATCTTCGGGTTACTAGCCAAAGAAGTTCTCGTGGCTGCGCTTGGCATCATTTATGCTGTTGAAGGAGAGGCTGCGATAGCCACTATCTTTGCTCAGAACTATACAGCTGTTCAGGGATACGCGTTGATGGCTTTCACGCTACTATACACACCATGTGTAGCCGTAATCGCAGCTATCAAAGGAGAGACGGGTGAATGGAAATGGGCGCTGTTCAGTGCAGCATTCCAGATTGTAATCGCTTATGTGTTCTCGTGTTTGGTGATACTGATTGGAGGCATAATCTACTAGGAGATGAATAATATGATTAATGAACAAAACAATACAACAACTGGAATCTACGCATTCATAGTCGGAGGACTATACGTCCTCGCAGGACTACTAGAGATAGTGACGGGTCTTGGTATAGGTGCAGGTCCATTAGCGGGCTTAGCGGGCATATTCCACGTGGGGGGTGATGTCTTCAATGGCTTCGTACTACTCGTGATAGGTTTCGTGTTCCTGTGTGGAGTGCAGCCTTACCTAGACGGTGACAGAGAGGCAGTAAGCTATACAACAGTAGGGGCGTTGATGGCTTCAACGTTATTCCTCTTCTACTTCCTGAATGCGCTGAGCAACGGTCTCGGCTTCATGCTGGGCTTTGAGGATTGGCTTGAGTGGACCATACTGGATGATATCAAACCTGGTGTTCTCCTCTGGGTCGCAGCCATACCCGCCGTATTACAAGCAAAGTGGAAAACTAGGTGACAATATGATCCTAGAGCTGCTAAGGGAGATAGCTAGACCCGGGCCCAAGTCCAATATGGATTTAGGGAGACACTTAGGCGTATCAGAGGCGATGATAGAGGAGCTATTGTCTGACCTTCAGACACGTGGCTATCTTCAAAGACAAGAAATATGCGCCACTGGATGCAGCATCTGCACACATATTTGCTCTTTTGCAGGTTCAAATAGTGCGCCTATGGTCTTTTGGGAAATCACAGAGAAGGGAAAACGGGCTCTAAGAACCCACTAATACTTCCAATACTTTTTTGAGGATTTTGATTTTTTTTGGTTTATCTGTTACAGGCTATTATTGTCGCCATGTTCTGTTCCATGTATGCTCTAAAAGCGTACAAACATGGAGCATCCATGCTCCAATTTCACTAGAAAGGGGCCACAAACTGACCAGAAATAGATCTCCTCAGAGGGACAGGTGCAAAAAGGCTTCGGGTAGGAGACCAGGATATAGGCGTCATATATCCAGGTGAGGGTCTCTTTACATTCCTTAAAATATAGATCCATTAAACAGTTATCAT
>CAZLHA010000089.1:0-8889 GCA_964559155.1 uncultured Candidatus Bathyarchaeia archaeon
TAGGGTATATTCGATGCGTGTGTGGGGCACGGATGAATAAAAAACTAGATAAAAAACTAGGTTTAAACCCAGATATTGAACTAATTCTAGGGTTAATAGAAAAATATGGGGAAATTTCTCAAAGTTTATTAAACTATTATATTAAACAAAATAACATTGACCTCACAGAAGAAGAGGTTAAGAAAATTACTAAACTACTGGAGAAAAAAGGATACATAGAATCAGATAAGAAAAGACTAGGCAAATATACATACAAACGCTACATAGGTAAATGATGATTTATGTAACAATACAATTACAATGATTAATTAGTCTTAATTAAGGGATAAGTAATAAACAGAAATAAGGTTTTAGTCGTTAGTGATACATTCGTTAATTTAATATAATTAATAACTTGTATATATGTGAGTAGTGATGGTTTTTTGTTTGATTGGTGTCTGCTAGGGTTGATGCCATGTCTATTTGGAAATGAAAGACACTAGCAGACAGTTGTGGATCTTGTGTTGTAGTGTATAAACTGTTTCCAGGTAAAATATATAGAGACATTAGACCAGAAAGCCGTATCTACTATCTGGATTGAGGGTCTGGGATTTCATGTGTTTTTTTGTATTTTTTGTTATGAGGTTTTGGTGTTTGGCGATACACCTGTAATATATATTATATTGGATTATCTATATATTATTTCGGTAAGTTATATAACCTGTAGTCAAGTTCACATCACGTGAGAGATATGCAGGTATCGCGGATAGAGAACACAAAATACAAAGCCATGGAGATTAACGGAAAACAAACGCATACATTTCAAATCATCGCTGATTATCACATACACACTTATCTAAGTAGAGACGCCCCCGGGGCAACAGTTGCGGGATACATCTCTGAGGCTGAGAAAAAAGGGGTAAAGGAGATAGCGTTTACCAATCACCTGATTCTAGCGGGCAGGGATAGATCAACGGGTATACGGCTTGATGAGATACCGGGTCACCTGGAGGAGATATGGTTGGCCCAGGAGGATACTGAGGTATTATTGAGGACCGGGTTTGAGGTGGATTATTTCCCAGATAAGGAGCGGGTTATAAGTGAGGTGTTGGACGAGTATCCTCTTGACTATGTGGTTGGTAGTGTTCATCAGGTTAATGGGCAATCCGTGTATACTGGATCTGGGCACAGGAACAGGTTTTTTGAGGATCAATGCCGTGTTGACGCCATCGGGGATTATTACCGGGTCACCCAAATGATGGTGGAGAGCGGGTTATTTGACTGTATTAGTCATCCTGATTACTTCAGGAAGAGTTATACGGGTAATATTGGTTGGGCTGATTATGGTGGCGTTGTCATTGATGTTATCGATACTTTGAGAAGCTATGGTGTAGGGTTTGAGATTAACTCCAGTGGGTATAGGCATGGTGTGGGGGATAATTTTCCATGCAGCGAGTTTATTGAGGCTGCTCTGGGTTCTGGTGTATCTACTGTTACCCTTGGCAGTGATAGTCACATCTGTGGTACGGTAGGTTACCGTGCATTGGAGTCGGTGTTGTTGTTAAAGTCCATGGGCCAAAAGACGGTTTCTACCTTTGTTGGCCGAAAAGAAGACAGGGTAAAGGTGGATGGGATGTTACATGGTGTTGAAGGAGTTGAATTTTTTGATGAATAATAGGAAAAAGGCGGTTAAGGTTAAGGATTATGAAGCTAGGATGAAGGAGAAGAGTTGGTTTCAAAGGTTCCTGGAATGGCTTGAGGAGTCATTGGAGAAACATGGACAATACTTGTGCACGTGTTACGAGGAATAGATCTCCCTAGGTATTGACAGGTTTGAGACTGGTGGCTCTTTCTGTGTTTTTCTTATGTTTTGTCTTGTTTAGTTCATTTTTCTTGATTTTTGGAGGAATTGTTTTTGGTGTGCCTGTGAATGTCCTGTTCTTTCCTACCTGTGTCACGGTTTCGAGTGTAGCCGTATTCCGCATATCCGCATAATACTATAAGGTCGCAGGCTCACTAGTGATTTAAAGGGGGCAAGTAAGTCTAGTAACTCTAGGAGACACTAGAGGCTATTTAGAGGATTTAGTAACCTTAGTGACTTTAGGAGAGACCTATTTCTTCTACAAAGTACCTGCGTTCAATAAACAAAACGCAACAATTAGTCACGGTTCCTTGGGATTGGTTAAAGGGTAATCTGACGAAGTTCTTCTATTTTCTTTGGATAATGGCTGTGTTATATATGAGTGGAAATATTCTAAAAACGAGGAACATTGAACTCGGGTTTTTCTTTTCATCCGTAAAATCAGGGTCTGTTGTATTACAGCATCCTTTGCCGGTACAATTACCACAACTCATACCTTTAGATAGTATTTATACGATAAAAAAATAGCTATCCAATGTGTTCTAAGCCTATGTTATCTCGCCTGAATAATTAGTGTGTCTCAACAGTTATCATCGGCTATATTTTCTCCGTTACATCTGATAACTTGACTTTGACCCGGGTTCCCTTACCTTCCCAACTTGTAATAACCTTGGGAACCTTTAGCCGTGGGTGCTCATATAGCTCCATTATCTCCACGTATTCTTCTGTAGCCGGGTAAGTCACTCCTGCTACTCTATCTAACAGATCAAATTCTTTAACGCCATCATCCAATATGACACCCCAGCAGTCCCAGGGAAGAAGAGGGGTCTTGGCGAGTGCCGCTAGATCTCTTACCATGTTTCCTGCGATGAATCCCATTCCCTTCATTTCCATTATTCCAAAGGTCGCTGGGTCCGCTTTCTCTTCTCGGCACATCTGCCAAGCAACGCCTCCTGTGATGAATTTATCATAGGGTACTTCAAGGGTATCAAAGTCGAGGCTTAGTTCCCTGCGCTTGAAGTCATCAATCTGGCTGTCCACCAACACCCAACGGCCTCTATTCTTGTTCCAGTACTCTACGACCCAGTGATCGATATACTTGAGTTTCATCTCGGGGGTGTTGAAGTATGCGCCGAAACCGCATCTTGCCCTCGCTGGTATCCCTTTCTCACGCATTAACGCTACACTGAGTACTGTAAAGTCTCTACAGTTACCTATGGTCTTCTCTGATAGTGTTCTTTTCTCTTGGAGGCTTGTGGGTTTATACTTGTATATTTGTCGGAGTATGTCTGCCGCTGATCTATGGTTTACCTCGGCGCTTCTTTTCTCTGTGAGTTGTTCACCGTAGCGTTCTGCCCAGAAGATATGCAGTAATGTATTCTGGACACATTTGACTATCTCTGGTACTGTGTCTGGTATGTCCATTATTAGTGTCTTTATCTCTGGTGTATTCGGGAGATATGTCATTGGTGAGTGTTTTTGGTAATACAATGTATGGTCTATCAATGAAGATGCAGGATCGAATCAACTTTTTGATCATATAACAGTATCTATATATATTCACAATCATAGGACAAAGACATCTATGATTTCATATCACACAACTAGATCATGATGATTAAAGAGGGTTTCAGGATCACCATGCAAGCTCTTACCATTATGATCCCAAATACGCACACACATTGCTTACAAGAACCACTATGGTAAAATGATGTTACGAGATATGGGTATATGGATGGTAACCCTATTCGCCACTCATGACTCCCTAAGCGACTCCTCTATAATATAGTATACCCCATGACCGAAAGAAGGATAAAAACCCCAAAACATTCCTTATTCCCCTGAAGTATCGAGACCAGAATACTCGTGTTTACACCCACATCTATACACAAGACACCTTAATGAGGTAAGGCTCCATGTTATGCGTGTTCGGGAAAGCTACAAGAAAACAGGTACCTACAGGGATAGTGAAGGATATTAAACGATATCACAACGAATCGGTGGTAATGACTTGGGGAATATTTAGTTTATGTGCATTATTGGATGAGCTGAAAAAAAAAGAACTAAAATAACTTGACCACCTCTGTAAAGTATTTTACCTATGGGGTACGGAAGGATACACCATTAAAGATGAGCCACACTCCCGCCACCTAGCTCTCACTTTTATGATCGAACTAATGAATAAAAATACCCTAATATTAGCTATTTTTTTCTATTTCTGTTCAGTTTCAGTTACTATATACTGTAATAATATTACTTTTTTTAATATTCGTAATATTTATATCTGTGTGTTATTACGATTCCACAAATCCGTAATAACGTGATGATTATGAAAACAAGAATGGACAAGAAAAAGATAGCCTTAGTGGCGATATTTCTGATATTATTAAAAAGCTCTCCTTATCTCTGCTCAGGAGAAACCGAGACAAGGGTAGTGAAACTTGGGGGTGGAAGCGATTGGGGGTATCCGGGACCATTCAGCTTCTACAGCCGCGGACCCGGTTATTACAAGATGGCCCTGATCTTTGACACTCTTGTTGAAAGAGATGATTCAGGGTATATTCCTTGGCTTGCTGAGTCTTGGGAGACTAGCGAGAATGGATTGATCTGGACCTTTAGTCTAAGAGATGATGTCTACTGGAATGATGGAGAGAAATTTACTGCTGATGATGTGGTGTTCACCTTTGAATATTATTCTCAATACCCTTATGGGTGGGCGGATTTATCGATAATTGAATCTGTTGAGAAGATTGACGATTATACTGTGGCGTTCTTTACGGCTGAGCCTGTGGCATCGTTTATCTCTCAGTCTATTAAGAGTCAGCAGCTAATTCCCAAGCATATCTGGGAGAATGTGGAGGATCCTCTTACTTTTCATGAATCTGAGCCTGAGAAGGCTGTGGTCGGAACTGGACCATACGTGCTTGTTGACTATGATAGCGCTGCTGGAACCTATTTGTTTAGGGAGAATCCGGATTACTGGTATAGTGATCCGGCTGTTGATGAGATACAGTTCAACCCTGTTAGTTCATCAACGGAGCTTGAGGCTTTTCTCGCAGGGGAACTTTCAACTTGTAGGCTTGATGCGGATAGCATCACTTTGCTGCCTGATGATGATAAGTATGTGGTTGTAAAGACTCCCGCTTTTTGGGGATACAAGTTATACTTTAACCCGGCTATCAGGGGGGAGCTGGGTGATGTTGAGTTGAGACAGGCTTTTGCTTATGCAATTGATAGACAGGATATTGTAGATCGTGTTGGTTTGGGTCTTGGTCTTTCGGGTAATCCAGGTTATCTAACTAAATCTCATACTTGGTATAATCCTGATGTGGAACAGTATGATCCTGATTCTGAGGTGGCTATGAGTCTAATTGAAGGACTCGGATATGTCATGGAAGAGGACGGTTATTACCAGCTTGACGGCGAGAGCCTTGAGTTTACATTGTTGACTGGTACAGGCACGTATCTTACGGTGGCTGAGGAGATCAAAGATGATCTTGGGGCTGTCGGGGTCAAAGTCACCATTAACAGTGTTGACACCAAGACAAGAGACAGCCTTGTTTCTGATGGTGACTATGAAATTGCTATCAATGGTCATGGTGGCTGGGGTGGTGACGCTGATCTATTGAGAACCCTATTCACTGATTTCGCTGGAGCCCCCAGCGCGTTCAACATCCCTGGTTTTGAGCTTTCAGAGGAGCTTCAGATACTTCTTGAAGATCAGCTAGTTGAGACTGATGAGGTGGCTCGTAAAGAAATGGTTGACAGGATTCAGGAAATCATTGCAGAGGATTTGCCTATCTTGCCTATCTGGAATACTCAAAGCTACTTTGTCTATAATAGTGAGGTTCATGATGGATGGTATTTCCCATTTGATCACCACGTAGCAGAGCATCCCAAGCTTAGCTATGTTTGGGGGACAGTTGAGACAGATGACCCTGTAACTGAACCAGATATACAGGAGACACCCGATGAACCGGAAACAAGTGACGAGTTGGATACTACTGTGGATGAGTCTGAAACCTCAAATGGCCTTATTCCTGGGTTCCCCGTTCAAGCAGTGGCTTTAGCCCTAGTTTCTGTTACATTGTATCTAGTATACCATAAACGTGCTTAGTATGAGAATGCTTGGTAGATACTTTTTCACTTTTTTTATTGTTACGTCGATTGTATTCTTTTTACCTAGATGTATGTCGGGTGATCCCTTCGATTATCTATCAGATGATCCGACGGGTGATGTTCATATCGTCTTGACGCCTGAGCAAAAACAGGCGCTCAGGGTGTATTATGGGCTTGATAGACCTTTGTGGGGTCAATATGTCAGTTATCTTTCTCGTTTGGCTATGTTTGATCTTGGTACAAGCATCTATTATAAGCAGTCTGTAAATGGTTTGATTGCTTCAAGGCTTCCTTGGACGATTTTACTGGTTTTCGTTGGTTCAATTTTCTCGGTTTTAGCTAGTGTTATGCTTGGTGTGAATAGTGCTTGGTGTAGGAATCAGTTGTTTGATAGGTTAGTTCTTGGTTTCAGTCTTGTGGTAAGTAGGATACCTTCGTTTCTGGTGTCGGTTGGGTTAATCATCTGGTTATCTGGTACTTTTGGTATTCCTTTTGGTGGAGCATATACACCTCACGCAGAGCACACGGGTTTTTTTGATTATGTGGAAGACGTATTGATACATTTACTACTACCAGTAACGGCTTTTTTCGTTACTACGGTCTCTGATTATTATCTCGTTGTGCGTAACGGTATGATTGATTCATTAGATAAGTCGTTTATCCTTACTGCTCAAGCCAAGGGATTAAATCAGAGGCGAATCAAATACCTGCATGCCTTCAGGGCTTCTCTATTACCCTTTACTACATATCTTTTCACTCGAATGGGGTTCCTCATTGGCGGTGTTGTTTTTATTGAGTCAGTTTTCGCGTACCCGGGTCTGGGTAGTCTCATCTCTGAGGCGGTGGTTAACAGGGATTATCCTTTGATGGAGGGCTTGTTCTTTTTCCTTTCATTGATCATCATTGTCAGTAACGTGTTTGCTGATCAACTGTATCCGTGTATTGATCCGAGGATTAAGCGATGAAGATTAGAGAGTTAGTCTATCAAAACAGGGATTTGGTGGTTTCAGTTCTCGTATTAATGTTATTCATTGGGATCGCCTTGTTAGGAGATGGCCTCACATCTTATACAATAAAAGACAAACCCGGAAAACCATTACAGGCGCCATCAGACAGGTTTCCTCTCGGAACCGATCCTGTAGGAAGATGTAATCTCACGGTTCTGATTCACGGAGCCAGAAGCAGCCTTTTGATTGGATTATGCTCAGGAGTAATCACGGTGATAATGTTTGGGATGCCTATCGGTTTCCTATCCGGATACATCGGGGGGCATATAGATGATGCCTTGATGCTTTTCACAGATGTTTTCATGTCTATCCCACGGATACCTTTCATCATCGTCATAGCTGGACTTCTCTCCTCTAGTCTATGGAATAC
The DNA here is from genome assembly GCA_964559155.1 of uncultured Candidatus Bathyarchaeia archaeon. Taxonomy (GTDB): domain Archaea; phylum Thermoproteota; class Bathyarchaeia; order TCS64; family TCS64; genus RBG-16-57-9. Next base: position 7,337 of record CAZLHA010000089.1, read on the forward strand.
GATAATAGTTATAGGATTGACCACCTGGCCAAGCACGGCGAGACTGATACGTTCAGAGACTTTGCGAATCAAGAAGAGTGGCTATGTTGATGCCTCAGTTGGTTTCGGTGCAGGTAAGCTGCATTTGCTTGTTTGGCATTTTTTACCTACGTTGACTCCACTGCTTATTTCGTCATTGTTAATGGTAACGGGTAGCGCCATTATGGCTGAAGCCGGGTTGGCGTTTCTTGGAATAGGTGATCCTACTACGCATAGCTGGGGGATGAGTCTTCGTTTGTTGATTAATCGTCCGACGAGTTATATGACATGTGCTTGGATGTGGCGTCTTTTGCCTCAGATTTTGGCTATCTCGGGGCTTTTGTTGGCTTTGGTTTCTCTAGGTAATAGTGTAGAAAGGATTTCAGGGGTTTCACGGAGGAGAAAAAATTGAGCAAATTACTGGATATATGTGATTTTGAGTTTAAGTATAGCGGAAACAAAAATACTACTATTCATGACATTAACCTCTGTTTAGAGGAGGGGCAGAGTCTTGGGATTACCGGTGAGTCCGGTTCAGGCAAGACTACCCTAGGTCTTCAATTACTAAGACTTGCAGATGGTGCATCAAAGGGAGTAATCAGGTTTCGTGGCAAGGATATTCTAGGGTTAAGTCAAGATGAGTTACGGGAGTTTAGATGGTCAAGGGTATCCATGTGTTTCCAGAACAATCTTGACGCTCTCAACCCAGTATACAATATCAGGGATCAGGTTGCTGAACCCATAATTAGCCATGGCTTAATGAACTCTGAGGAAGCGGGTATACGAGCTAAGGAACTCTTAACCAAGTTTGGTGTTACCCGTTTTGATGCCTATCCTCATGAGTTAAGCGGAGGGCAGAGACAGCTTGTCTTGTTAGCCATGAGTTTAGCGTGTGACCCTGAGTTGATTATAGTCGATGAGCCTACATCTAATCTTGATCCTTTGACGAGACAGCGTATCGTTGAGACCCTTGATGAGATACGTAGAGAAAAATCATTGATAGTTATTAGTCATGAACTTGATACTATTGCTCGGTTATGCGATAACACTGCTATTCTATATGCTGGAACTATCTTGGAGTATGGACAAACGAAGCAGATCATCAGTGATCCCCGGCATCCTTACACTTTTGCGCTTCTCAACAGCTACCCCGTTATGACTACGGCGAAGAACCTCATTGATATTCGCGGCTCATATGATCCTACGAAGGATTATCGTGGTTGCGTGTACTGTGACAGATGTACTCAAAGTGTATCGGTTTGCAGTAAGATAGAACCCAAACTTGAATCAATATCAGATAATTATTTGGTACGATGCCATCTTGGAGGATTAAAGATATTAATGGCAGGTAACCGGCTATCAAAGACTTTCAACACTAAGAGTGGCATAGTTGAGGCTCTATGTGATGCGAGTATTAGGGTACATGAAGGAGAAGTACTTGGTATTGTCGGTGAGACTGGTTCAGGTAAGACTACTTTAGCAAAGATTCTTTCGGGCATCATAGAGCCTGATGCGGGTGAGGTGCTTTTCCGGGA
>CAZLHA010000089.1:8899-9609 GCA_964559155.1 uncultured Candidatus Bathyarchaeia archaeon
ATAATAGAAGAGACATCTGTCAGCAGCTTCAATATATTCCGCAGGATGCTTTTTCGTCTGTAAACCCTAGATTAACTGTGTTAGATGCTGTACGGGAGCCTGTTGTCATTCATAAGAAACAAGAGGTTGATGATATAGCGTATTCTGCTTTGGGTGAGGCTGGGTTATCAACATCAAGAGATTTCACCTCAAAAAGAGTCTCCGAGTTAAGTGGAGGAGAGATAAAACGTCTCTGTCTTGCCCGTGTTTTGACGCTTAAACCTAAGATGATTATCGCTGATGAGCCTACCAGCAATCTTGATGCAAGTCTTCAGGCACGATATGTATTACAGTTACTTGAGATACAGAAAAACCGTGGTTTAGGGTTGATAATCATCACTCATAACATAGCCTTAGCGCGGAAAATATGTGATAGAATCGCGGTTTTCAAGGACGGTGTAAAGGTTGAAGAAGGTAGTAGTAGCCAAGTAATATCAAATCCTCGCATGGATTATACAAGGATGCTTGTTGAGGCTGCCCCTAAGCTCATCGAGGACTAACTTTATCGGTGAACCCTTTTCGCAATCAGAGCCGCTATGCATCCTGCCGCGACGCCGCCGTCAATATTTACAACAGCAATACCCATTGAGCATGCTTGAAGCATTGACATCAATGCACTTGTTCCGCCTCCACCATAACCATATCCTATTGAGGTAGGTACCGCAATAATC
>CAZLHA010000089.1:9619-10086 GCA_964559155.1 uncultured Candidatus Bathyarchaeia archaeon
AATAATCGGTATATCAACAAGCCCGGAAACGACCGTTGGTAATGCACCCTCTCGACCAGCAATGACCACTAAGACATCCAAGTCCCTAAGCAGTATCTCTTTCAACACGGGGAATAACCGGTGAATCCCAGCGACACCAGCATCGTAACTGGTATAGACGTTACACCCCATCTCTTCTGCTATTATTTTTGCTTCTTCTGCTACGGGAATGTCTGATGTCCCCGCGGTGAGTACACCCACTTTTCCCTTATTCAAATCTGTCTTAAAGTCAGTTTTTCTTAGTATAGCTAGACGTGCTCGTGGATAGGTCTCAACCAGAATTTTTGTTTCACTGATTTTCTCGATCTCTGCGAAGTGCTTTGATGTAGCTCGGCTTATGATTGCTCTTCCTCTTCGTTTCACCATGTTCAAACCAATCTTCACAACATCACAGGGTGTTTTCCCTTCCGCCAGAATTACCTCGGGGA
>CAZLHA010000090.1:0-10038 GCA_964559155.1 uncultured Candidatus Bathyarchaeia archaeon
GGAATAGCAGCAGGACTACCACTAGGAGTTATGGCTAGTAAAGCCGAGATTCAAGACTGGAAACCAGGCAGTCACGCTTCTACCTTTGGTGGAAACCCTGTTAGCTGCGCCGCAGCTTCAGCAGTTCTCGACATCATCAAGACAGAGAATCTTCTAGATAACGCCACAGAGCAAGGCAACCATATCAAAAAGAGACTAAACGAGATGAAAGAAGAGCACCCCATGATTGGAGACGTACGTGGAAAAGGCCTCATGGTAGGTGTGGAGATTGTTAAAGATAAGGATACCAAAGAAGTCGCTCCCAAGGAGACAAGTGAAATAATGATGGAGTGCTTCAGGAATGGGCTAGCCATAGTTAACTGTGGTGTTAACGTCATAAGATGGATGCCTCCTTTAACAATAACAAGAGACCTAATTGAACCCAGTCTAGAGATCTTCGAGAAAGCTCTAACAAAAATTGAGAGCCAGTAGGGTCCTAAAATATTTTTTTACAAATTATTCTCGTTCTACGATTAGCTTTGTGAATGCGCCGCTACTTATCTGAATTAAGCCATCAAAGGGTTCACGTACATTCATATACTCAAGCTTGATCTCCGCTCCTGCAGTAAGATCCATAGCTTCCTCCGCGTGCTCACGCCAGAGACTTACACGGGCCTCCCCCGTGCCATCATCGATCCTGAAGTTAGCAACTGTTGCTGGGCCTCTAGAGGTCTCAATGTCACGTTGAATGGGATCATCAAGTAATTGACCGCGTATGGTGACATTTCTCTGGCCTTCACGTAGATCAATTATTTCCGTGATTTTGCGCTCAATTTCAGGTATATCCATCTCAAAGTCTTCTGGATCAACGTGTACACGTCCATTTCGTCCCACGTTTAGGTCAATTCCACCATATCCTGATCGAGTGTAACCGTTTTCAACTACGATTAAAGTGCCCTCTGATATATTTTCAGCGAGTTCAGTGTCTTCATCCCATAAACTTAGTCGTACAGTGCCTGTGTCATCCTCCAGTAAGACGCTGATTACTTGGCCCTCTGATCCATCTCTTCGTACAAATTCACGTAACTCGCCTACTTGAGTGGCTAAGGCTGCAACGTTCACGCTGCCCATGCTCTCGTTGAGGTTTCCTATTTTTGTCCAGTATGGTACTGGTTCTACGGGTTTCACGTTTTTCTTTAATATCTCGATAGCTGTATCCCAGCTTACATGTACTTCTGGGTTTCCCATGTTGTTAGTTCTCACGTTACCACTGATTACCCGTATCCTTGTACCTTTCGGAGTTTCTCCATACTCTTCTACTTTATCATCCCAGAGAACTAGATTAATTCTTGCACCCCCCTCCTCCAATACAAGCCTGCTTACTTTACCCTCGCTTCCATCCTGACGGGTAAACGTGGATACCGGATAACTATCAGTTACCACACCTTCTAGGTTTACTGCACCCTCTGTATGGATATCAGCTGGAGTGAGGAAGAAGTTCTCCAGTTTTGGATAATCCTCATCAACAGCGTCCATAGGCTCCATGAATATCTGACCACGGTTACCCATATTCACCTCTATGTTACCTCTTCTCTCTCTACTGTAACCATGGAGAATTCGCACTATCTTGCCAGATTCCAGCTTTGACGCCTCAACGTGATCCGCTTTATCATCCCAGAAGACCACCGTAACGGACCCGGTCTTATCTCCGATAAGCATCCTGAGAACCTTCCCCTGCCTATTATTATCTCGTTCAAAAGTCCTACTAGGAAATATGTGTATAACCCTACCAGTAAGGCTCACATCACTGAGACCATCGGTTAGATCACCTATCTTGAGCTTAGCTTCTATTTTCTCCCCGGCGCCGTTTATGCCGAGATTACTCGCTACTAAGTGTGCTGCCGCTTCCTCAGTCAGCAACCCAGCTGCTTTTGCTCTTTCCTGTTCGATTAATTCTCTAACTGCTTCCTCTGTCAAGTTGGGTTTTAGAGCCAGTATTCGTTTGATTACTTCTTCCTTGGACATAAACGTCAGGATATTCTCTTGCTTACAGAATATAAGATTAATACTTCAAACGTCGGAGGTTATTATTTCTGTTTAGCATTCTCTGAAGCGTATATGTAATAGAACGCGAGGGTAAAAGATGTGACAGATAATAGAATTACTACGCCTCTGGCGAAGTTAAAGAGTACAGGTATTGTCATAGTGACATATGATCAACTGTTCCTATTTATGTTATGCTCTAATCAGCTACACTATATTCTTTCCATATACCAAGTAACTGAAGATATGCTTCATCTTCTTCCTCCACTAGATCATAGTATTCCAGTGACTCAGCAAGTTTCTGGGCGAGAAGATGATAACAATACGCTTTCTCATGGTCTAAGACCCTAAAATAGAAATCACTACAGCTACAGTAACCAGCATGGCTATAGATGAGGTACTCCGCGTTCTGCCCTATGGCTATCCAGATCGTCCTCAGGCTGGGTTTGAAAACGTATTTCTTGATACGGCTCTCTGAGACAAGCTTCCAGGCTTTCTCAAACCGGTCTCCGAAGGTCTTTCTGAGCCGCTGCCAGTTATTTCTGGTTACCTCCTTGGATATGCGGAGATCTCTTAGGATCTGCTCTAAAATTAAGTGCTCGTGCAGCGACTCCATAGGTGATATCACGAGCACCCTTTTTTAAGCCTCTTCAATGGGAACACCATATTCCCAAGCTCCATAATAGTTACAAGTTTTAGCTGCTGATTCAGCAGCCAAACTCATCGCCTCTTCTAGATCTGTACCGATCTGGGTCTCATAAAGGATTCTTGCAAGGTAACTATCCCCCGCACCCAAAGTGTCAACAATTTTTGTTTTAAATACGTCTTGGTGAAGTATTTTATCTCCATTATAAGCATAAGATCCCTCTGATCCTCTTGTTACTACAACTAAGGCTTGATTAAAAACATGTATCCATCTCATAAGTTTCTCTAGTTCATAATCTGTTTTCTGTGCGCTAAGAAACGCAATGTCCACATAGGGAAGGGTATTTTTAAGATAATGTTTGTTCCAGTCGGAAGAATAATCAAAGCTTAGAATGTTCGAGAAATCATTTAATCTATTTAGATAAGGTTCTATGTAGCTATAGATACTGGTATGAGTTATATCATGTCCAGAGATGTAAGCGTAATCATCTCCCGTTGGCCTTATCAACTTTCTAGCACCCGGGGTTGAGCCCAAGAAAAACCGGTCCCCACCGCGTAACTCTATATCAGCGTGGCTTGTAGGAAATGAGACTACTTTACAGTGAGAGACATCAACATTCTCCGAGTTCAATGAATTCAACAACAGTTTCCCACGTTTATCATCCCCAACCCAGCCAAGATAACTGGACAAACCACCATATCGCCTAAAAAAGACAGGTACATTAACAGCGTTTCCACCTGGAAACATCATATTCATATCAATATACCTGTCAATGGTATTATCCCCAACCCCGATGAGTGAAATCATGAAATATAATCCACTTGTATATATTTCACCTATACTCTAAAGACCTACCATAAAGAGGAAAATACCATGATCAAGCTCCTGACACCTCACCCTGCATTACTGGTTGAGTCAGGTGAGAGAGTGTTGATGGCAGCGGATTTACATCTTGGACTTGAATATGATCTGGCGAAACAGGGAATCAATATACCATACCAGTGGAACAGAATACTGGAGGAGCTAGTGGTACTTTTGGATATATATAAACCGGATAGATTGGTGCTTCTGGGGGACGTAAAACATGGTGTACCAGCTACCAGCTTCAAAGAGAAACGCGAGATACCATTATTCTTTAACACATTACTGGAATCAGTGGATTACATAGATATAACAAGGGGCAATCACGACGCGAATATTCAGAAATATATACCTAAAGAAGTGACGCTACACACATCCAAGGGCATAATCTTTGGCAACGAGTTCCGGGTAGCGGCGATGCATGGACACGCCTGGCCAAACCCAGCTATATTAACGGCTGACGCTGTGATCATGGCTCACAACCACCCTACAGTCATGCTGAACACACCCATCGGGATAAGGATCACAGAGCCGGCGTGGATAAGAGGAACAATGAAGCCAGAGAAAATAACCAAAGCGTTCTTGGAGCAAGATAACATTAGACTGGGAGATGAAGATGACCCTGAGAAGGTTTTTCATGAAGAGTACAGATTCGCGGCAGATGCACCTGAACTCATAGTCATGCCCATGTTCAATGATCTATTAGGAGGATTACCCGTTAACTCAGAGCCCCCTGAGAGCCTGCTCGGTCCATTATTTCGTGGAGGAATAGTGAATATGGATGAGTTTGATGCTTACCTGCTTGATGGTAGTTATCTTGGTAAAGTTGGTTTCCTTAGAAAGCGGCTTGAGGGTAGTGTGTAGTTCGGACATACAAATCAGCGGTTAAACTTTGAAAAGCATCCAGATAATTAACCCCAGTTATAGGCATGTCATTTAACCTGAAAAAGGTGTCTTTCCCAAGTTATTCAAATAGAGAAACACATGCGTGACACTTTGAAGTATAAGCCCCGTATATTGATACACCTTCTCTGATCGATGAAAAAAATGGGTTTTCATATGCTTCTTCAATTAATTCACTAAGACTTGAATCCTTGAGGCTCCCCAGACTAAGTTTAGAGGCTAATGGGCCACAGCAGGGAAAAACCGCCCCAGAGGGATCAATCCCTATGTCTTTGAGGATTATAGGACAAGTTACTTGTGTAAACAACCTTTCTTCAATCTCTCTTATGTTTTTAGCGCGACCTACGGGTGTTATAGGGGTCTCAATTAGCAGTGCATTTGGGTCTCGGATTAGGGGATGGCCCAGTACTTGTATTTTCTCATCTCCTAAGAGGGATGGTATAGTATTTGATGTTATTTTGCTCTCTTTTTTTACTGTGGTCATTATCACTATTTTCAACCCAAGAATTACAGCGGCATAGTAAACACTTTTCACGTAATCCAGAGGAATCTGCTCTTGATGAAAATCATCAATACTCAGATTCAAGACATCAAGCCCATGTTCAATGAGAGACTCTAAAGTGACCATGATTGTCTCAACTGCCTTTCCCCAGTGACCATTAGTCACAACCTCGACCTTCATGCCCCGTTCCTTAGCGTATCTAATCAAGCTCTCCAATAAGCTCAACTCTAAGAAAGGCTCCCCACCAGTAAAACTAACCCAACTCGCACCCAAATCAGCAGCCTCATTAATAGCTTTTCGAGCTAGATCCATGTCCATTACCTCTTTACGACCTTGATCAGACTCAAAGAAACAGTGTCTACAGGTAGCATTACATCTGTAGGTGATTATGAGGCCAAGACGGGAGAGAGAATGGTTCATTCTATCATTGCCAAAGTTTCTTCGATGAGCTGGTTTGCCTGATAGAAGCCCTCCTCAACTATATTGCGTTGTCTGAGTAGCTTGTTTTTCAGAAGTTTGAACTCGTGGCTCTGGTGTAGGGTCATATTGGCTAGGTCTTGTATCTGGGATATTCTTGGGAAAGGTTGTGCTCCGAAGGTCTCCATGCTCATTTGTTCGCTTGGACCAGCATTGCTATGAGCTACAGGGTTGATGTGCCGGGATATCCACATGAGATTAATGTTTAATTGCTTTATCTTCTCTTCATCTAGACTCTTACCCTTCTCCTCTAGCGTTGACTCCAGTTTTTTACATAGCTCTGAGAATGTTTCAGCGCGTTCAATTAAGGGGTCAAGATTGAAGTAGGCGCGTACCTTGTCAGTCTTCTCCTGCAGCTTAGCCAGTATCTCAAGTAGTTTCTCGCTATACTGCGTAAAGTTAAAGGGTATTATGGGACAGTCGGCCATTTTTGTGACAAAGTTAAGCTCTGCTTTCACATCCATCTCAAGGACATCGATATCCCCGTGGTCCATGGTAGCGTATGGAGTGTGCCACCACCATCCTCCACCACTGTAGTTAACATGTGGATCATAATCCTCAGGAGGCCTGCTAGTCGTGATACTGACATGAGGCATACCAGTCCCCCAGAAACTACCGTCACCCGCTCGTGTAGCCCAGCGAAAATTCTCCACGCGTTTTCCCTGTACAGCCTTAACGCTCTCTTGGGCTGCATCCATAACCTCAGTGATCTGGATATCCCTGAACAAGGTAGCTCCCTCAGTGCCTGGGCTATCAATATTATAACTAACAAAGCAGTTGTGTCTTAGATCATGCCAAAAGGCATCATTATACCATGTTGAGCCAGAGTATCTTCCTATCTCGTGCCCCGGCCAGATTGCGATTCTTACACTGCGTCTAAGGTTACTTCTATGATTGGTTAGAAGGGTTGCTACCTCCATTATCGCAACGTTTCCAGAGAGATTATCAACTACCCCGGGGCTGAAAGGCGGCGTATCCACGTGGGCATTAACTAGGATAAACTTCTCGGGTTCAACGTTTCCCTTGATCTCTGTCTCAAGTAAGGGTATTGATTTCCAGCCAGTATCTACGACAGACACAAGGTGAGCTCTTACCCCATCCTGTTTCACCAGTTTCTTTAGAGCCTGTCCATCTCTGTTACTTATGTGCAGGATAGCGGGTATCGTCTGTATCTCGTCTATATTGTCTATCGTTGGGCTTCCCGAGACACTGAAGTCTGCCCTCTGGTGGCATACGGTAGGCATATAGTCATCCTGCTCGATTACTACCAAGCCCTTAATACCCATTTTCTGAAGCCTGAGCAGGAACCCGTTACGTAGTCCCATCCAGTCTCCACTGGTCTTCTGCTCGCATAATACGATCTTATTCTTACACTCAGCATATCCAATCTCTTCAGGGGAGAGATAGATCATCTCGGCCTCAAACCCTCCGGGGGTAGTGGAGCCTACCTGCCTGTATGGAGTGGACTGGATCTTCATCTCAACAGGGGATATTATCTTTAGACTACTGTATTTTGGCTCACTTAGATAAGCCTCAAACCGGTATATCCTACACTCTAACCCATTTTCCTCCAGACGCTTCTTCATATACTGGATAGCTTTCTCTTCTTCAGGACCACCGCTAGGAATGGGAGAGATCTCCATCATCTCCTCCCACCACCTCATCATCCGAGACTTATCGATACCAGACTCAAGACTCTTGATAGTCTTCTTAGTTTCATCTGTAAGCCAAATCATAGTAATCATGAAATACAGTTACTGGACTGGTTTAACACTTGTCAACCATTTTTCAGTAGCTTTTGAAGCGTTCTCTTTTTTAATCACAGTTCCAAGGATCAATATGATTATAATGGTTGAGTCAATAGGAGAAAAACTTCAAACAGCGGACTGGAAAAATGAAAAACATGTTCCAAGTATTAATGCACCTGACACGGTGAAAGCTGATGAATGGGTAGAGGTAACAGTACAGATCGGTGAAGAGATCCCACACCCCAATAAAGTGGAGCATCACATTAGATGGATTCAGGTGTATTTCACACCCGACGAAGGTAAATTCACTTACGATCTAGGAAGATTTGAATTTAACAGCCACGGAGAGAGCTCAGCAAGTACCCATAGTCTCGTCAAGTTTCACTTTAAGACAGATAAATCAGGTTCTCTTAACGCTGTAAGCTATTGTAATATCCATGGGTTATGGGAGAACAGTAAACCAGTTAAGGTAAACCCCAATTTTTCTTAGTACAAATTTTCGTATTTGAATGAGTGGTGGGACCGCCCGGATTTGAACCGGGGATCTCGCGGACCCGAACCGCGAATCGTACCAAGCTTGACCACGGTCCCGAAACGTATTCACTCGAGACTTGCTAGTTTAAAAAAGGTTCTGAAGATGGGGGGAAATTAAGCTTCTTTTACAGCCTCTCTTACCATCATGTTTAACACAGTCTCAGCAATATCAGCACCATATTCAGCGGTTCGCAGAATACTCTCAACGATTAATCGTAAAGCTGGTACCTCCTCTGGTGGAGAATGTTTTACAATTGTATGAAGAATCTCGGCTTCCATTTTTCGTGTATTTTGAGCCATATCAAGGATACGATCAGCTTCATCATAGCTCTCATTAAAGACTGAAGCCATTGCGCTCTCAAAGATATCTAACGCAAACTCGCTTAGTTTTTTCAACTCAGTTAATAGGGTCTCATCTATTATGCTTAATGTTAACTCAAGCCTATTATGGGCGATATTTACGGCATGGTCCGCCATTCGCTCAACGGATTTCGTGATCAATCGATAACCCAAGCACTCCCTCGGGGAGTTCAATCCACTTTCTTTCAGTATATGCCCATCTACTACGGCTACTTTTAGTAACCTGATTATATAGAGGTTAAAACGATCAACCTCGTCATCCATGGCGATGATCTCCTTTGCGAGGTTAACCTCTTCTGTACCTAGTGCAATTAAAGCGTCCCTATGCATGCTCGCTGCGATAACACTCATTCGTCTAAGTGCGTCTTTTACGGACAACTCAGAATAGCTTAGTAACACCTGTAGTGTTAGTTCTCTTGGTAAGTCGGATAGAATCTCTGTTCCTACTAGTTTTTTCCTTGTAAAGTCTTTTACATTAAATCTTTGACTGCTATCCAGTCTCTGTTTATTATTTTTTAGCTGAATAATGTTATAACCCATTAAGTAGGCTGAAACAACTCTTCTTACGATGCGTTCAGGAGTGTCATCAGGTCTTGGGTTTATGATTACTCTTCCATGAGAACGCCCCCTATCGGCGCTTTCAGGAGACAAACAAAGGGTCAGGTCGTCTCTTTGTGTTATCCGTATTACGCTTCCTTTATTGAGACCCATTTGCTCTACCCAAGGTTTGGGTAGCGATACGATGAAAGTTGAGCCTCCGGTTACCTGTACTTTCCTGAGTTCTTCACCCTGATTTGAGGACAATATATTTACCAATTCCCTATAGTCAATTAGAGGTAAATATATTTATCGTTAAATATTACATTTAGAATCGTCACACAATATAATATATTGACATATTTTTTATATGTAATATAATATAGATATTGTATATTATATAAGAAATCTATTTATTACATAAGTTGGCAATAGTCGCATTAGAGGAAAATACAATGAATAGGAATCAAAACCAACTATACATCTATGCAGTAGTAGCACTAGTAATAGGACTTATAATCGGTTATGTTGCAGCTGGCGCAATAGGCGGTCAGACGCCAATCGGAGATGAAGAACTTGTTGCACATATAGAAGAACTTGAATCTGAAATCTCTAACCTAGAGAGTGAAATCGATGCCCTTGAATCTGACTTGGCTGCGGCACTGGGAGATGAAGCTATTTCCGGAGACCTTTTCATCTCAGGAAGCTCAACAGTTTTCCCAATAGCTGACCTTGCCGCAGAAGACTTCCAGAATATGTACCCTGAGGTTAACATACAAGTAGAAGGCCCGGGGTCTGGTACTGGAGTTAGGAAGGCAAGCGATGGAACCGCAGATATCGGTATGGCTTCAAGAAACACAAAGCCTTCAGAGCTCCTTAACGCGCCTAGGCTCCTCCAATGGGGTGTTGCTAAGGACAGCGTCTCAATAGTAATCAATCCGGATAACCCATTAGCGGGATCCCTCGAGCTTACAACAGAACAGGTGAATCAGATATTTACGGGAGAGATAACTAACTGGAGTGAATTAGGTGGAGATAACGCTCGAATTAACGTTTATTCACGTGAATCGGGTTCAGGCACAAGAGGTACCTTCATGGACTTTACTGGTATTGAGGAAGGAGAATTTGCTGCAGATGCATCTATTCAGCAGGGTAACTCTGCTATGAGAGCTGCAGTCGCAGGCGATCCAAATGGTGTCGCATATATCTCATTAGGCTATGTGGATGAAACTGTATCACCAGCCAAGATAGACGGCGCAGAAGGCACAGTAGAGAACGTACTAGCGGGAACTTATCCGTTCCAGCGTATTCTCTGGATGTTTACACTTGGTAAACCATCAGAATTAGAGCAGGCTTACCTTGACTATGTCATGAGTCCAGAGGGCCAAACTATTGTCGAGGAAGAAGGATTCATCCCAATCTACCCAACCAACTAATTTTTTTCTTTT
>CAZLHA010000091.1:0-10037 GCA_964559155.1 uncultured Candidatus Bathyarchaeia archaeon
ATATTTTAGCCCAGATATACTATTACCCGACCAGGAAACCCACGAAGCAATAACCATACAACTACAGGATAGAGACGGAAAACCAGTACCAGCCGCAACAACCACAACAGTTTTCTTATCAAGCAGCGACACCAACATAGCCACCGTAGAAACCAATGTCACAATAAACACGGGAGAATACAAGACTAGTGCAATCTTAAACACATACTCCATGAACGGAGAGACCATTATATCCGCCTCCAGTCCCGGTCTAATCTCAGACGCCAATTCAATAACCGTGGAAGGTCGACAACCAGCCCTACTAGAATTATACATACACCCTAACGTCCTGATAGCAGATGGAACCGAGAACGAGATAATAACCGTCCAGCTTCAGGATGATAACGGAAACCCCGTTATGACCGAAACCGATACCCAGATACGATTAACAAGCACCAACCCCAACATAGGAACCGTTCCAGGATCATTAACCATACCACTTGGAAAAAGCTACGCAACCGCACCCCTGACATCAACAAACACCTCAGGACAAATCAATATCCTAGCCTCCATGATGGGCGTAACTCCATCCGAGAAGAGCCTTCAAACCATCACGAAGAAATTCAACATGTCCTTAGAAACACCAAACATCATCAGCATAAACCAGACCTTCACAATAAGCGTCCAGCTAGACAGTCACGGATTACCCGTAGAAGGAGCAGACATTGAATGGACCGCCTTAGGGGGCGTAATACAATCCGAGGAAAGTAAGACTGATGAAAACGGGGTAGCATCCGCTCAAATAGTACAGAAATATGAGACACTACGATTGAAAGCAGCGGCCTCAAAAACAGGCTTTGAATCAGAAATGGTCCAGAAAAACATACAAATAGCTCAAGATGTAGCCCCAGATGAGCTAACCGTAACGGTACTGGGAAGAGAAATACTTGTATTCCACATACTAATAGCCCTAGCAGCAGTAATCGCTCTAGTACTTGGAGCCTACGTATACCTCAAGTACAAGGCATCAAAAGAAGAAGAACCAGAGGACCTAGAGATATTCTAAATCTGAATATCTAATCCGGTCCCAGTTATCACATATCTATGGGTTTTTCTAGAGTGATTAGTTCCACGCATCTTTGTGATACGAATCCGCCTCGTCAGGTTCTCTGTTTCATCATATTGATGTTCCATCAAGATAATACCGTCAGCGACAAACTCTTCGATACTATCTCCTATACGGTCACTATTCCAAGGAATATCCGTGATAGCAACCGTCGTACAACCCGTCTTAAGAATAAGACGATAAAGCAACCTGATCAGGTGTCGCTTCTCAAACTCTGTCTCAAGACCCATAGCCATGGCCGCGATACTATCCACCACCAATCTCTTAGCTTTTAACGACGTAATAGCCTCGAAAATCTGGTTTAAAGCGGACTGTACCTCAGTCTCACTACCAATACTCAAATCCAGTACCTCAACTTTTCTCCTACGAATAAGGGGCTCAAAATCAATACCGAATTTTTTCATATCCTTGATAAGTCTTTTTCTAGTCTCAGCAAAACAGGCATACACACCTGGCTCATCTTCAAGAGCTCCTTCATAGACGAATCGAGATGATAGAATCGTCTTCCCTGCACCCGGGTTTCCTGCGAGAAGAATCATACTATTTTTTAGAAAACCCCCATCAAGCAGCGTGTCTAATTCAGGGTTACCCGTGGAAATTCTTTCACTCATCGTCATCATCCAAGTCTAGCTCAAAGTTAGGTGCACTGAGCACATTGGGTAATGCCTCAGCTCGTTTTAGCTCCATTATGATTAGGTTTCTCAGCCATTCGCTTACGTTCAGCCCTTCTCTTCTAGCCATTTGGACTACGATGTCACGGATTCTCGGAGTTACTCTGGTAGCTAGTAGCACTGATTTCGTGGTTCCTGATTTTTGAGGCATTTTTTACTTCCTTTAATTTGTTTTTGTATGATTTAAAGCGTGTGATATACAGTGTTAACCATACAATGTGATTTAATCTATTTCTATATATAAAAATATCCAGATCTTTCTTTGAACTAAAACACTATAGAGAACAATATTGATAGACCTGATAAGAATAAATGGATATTTTAATAATATTCAATATATCCCTTTAAACCATCCTTAATATGGTCCTCAAATTTCTTATCTCTATCTCTAACATATTTCCTATTGATTTTCTTATACAGTCTCTCAACAATAAGATCCTCAATACCCCGTGCACTGTCTCCAAATAGATCCTCAAGACCACAACTAAGATCCTTAGGGCATTCAAGAATACTTTGCTCCCTGAAATCTGAGTTAATCTCTAAAAAATTTAACACGACTCTGCTAAAAGAAAGAACCTCTTCAATACTCTCAATAAGGCATACACGGAACTCTTCCCTTTTTCTACTCAAAATAGGCTCATCTCGCTCAAATAGCTCGGTTATTTCACTATGCACCTCTATATCCTCCTGTTACTCTGGACGGGTTCTTCATCCAACTCTTTAACCCTGTTACGGATATACTGGAGAACTTTATCCTGTGTATACCTTAGCTCTTCTTTCTGCACTCTAAGATTTTCACCGATTACCTCCAATAATCTCTCAGGCTCGAATGGTTTTACCAGATAAGCATCAGCTTTCTCGTTAACCGATTTTATCGCTGTATCTTTATCAGGGTAACCCGTTAGAACCACTTTTTTCATTCGTATGGAGTGTTCATTGATCTTTGAGAGTAATTCTATACCCGTTGTATCGGGAAGACGAATATCCAATATCACCAGATTGAATACCTTATTATGGAGTTTCATCTCAGCCTCTTTACCGCTCTTTGCGACATCAAGCAGATATCCCTCCGATTCTAGTAGACTTACCATTGACTCACGTAACGCATCATCGTCGTCAACAATCAGTATTTTATCATAAGTATTCACTAGTGTTTCCTCTTTGAGGCTTTTTATTTAGTGAATAAATTAAAGGATTCTAGATCACAGATACAGTAGATCATACCTGATTCTGAGTTAATTATATCGTTAAACGTCGTATCTAACGTTGAGTCTCTGATAAGATTTAAATTATGCAAGAGTTTCACTTAAACGAATAAACTATTCTGGTGTTTTGCATCTTGGCCAATGTTAAAAATTGTTACCCAAAATGCCGTAGCTTTAAATGCACAAAGCGGGCGTTAACTTTTAGAGGAAAAACCGCGTGGTGTACCTTTATAAACGAACCATGTGATCCAAAAGGATGTACATACGCAGTGTGTCATAAGCGACAGCTACTGGATAACGGAGTCTGTGGTTTATCAATAAAAAGAAAAACAAAAGATGAGATAAGACCCGAGGACATGTTCCGCGACGAGATCCCAGTAAAAGGAAAACTAGCTAAGAAAACAGGTGAAAAAACTATTTTCTAGCCAAGTGTTTGGCTGAATTACTTTGAGACAGGATCTTGAATCTAATCTAGTGGGGAAAATACCCAAAGAACTCATGGACTATGTGCCCTCCGGCTTTGATATCCTGGGATCTAAAAGTGGTGCAGTGATCATCATAGATATACCTGATGAACTGAGAGAATACGACGACACGGTAGCAGCGGCGTTAATGAAAATTCATAAAAACGTAAAAAGTGTCTTGGATAAAAAATCAGAACGTTATGGTGAGCTCCGCCTAAGGGATTACAGACTAATACTTGGTGATCCTGATACCGAGATAATCCATAAAGAATCTGGATGCAGATTCAAACTTGATCCACAGGTAACCTATTTCTCTGCGAGGGAGAGTACAGAAAGAGAGAGGATCTGTAAACAAATAGTTGAACCAGAAGAGGTGCTGGTCATGTTCAGCGGAGTAGGTCCTTTCCCCGTTTGTATCGCCAAACATAATGAAGATACTAATTGCTGGGCTATCGAGTTAAACCGTGAAGCACATGAATACTGTTTAGAAAACATTAGACTCAATAAACTAGGCGATAGAGTCACTGCGATACACAGTGATGTACGAGACGTCTGTCCAGCTATAGACAAGCAGTTTGATCGTGTATTAACTCCCTTACCGAAGGGAGCTCACCGGTTCCTGGATATCACCATTCCAATGGTAAAGCCAGGGGGCGTTCTCCACTTCTATCACTGGGCACCAGATGACGACCCATACTCTGATGCATATAAATTAGTAGAAGCCGCTGCATCAGAATATAACCGAGAATGCGAGTTCAAAGGCGGTGTACAGGTTTCCAAATACAGCCCAGGTGTATCAAAAGTACGAATCGATGTTAAGATAGACTAGTCAGAGACAAAGATCTTTGGCTTGGAGACTATATTAATCTCTTTCCCACAGTCAGGACAAAACTCGCCTAAGAAGTAGAGTCTGTTCCCACAATACCTGCAGTACTTCATTGTATCCGCCCTTTTCTTCTTCAAGGTTCCACCACATTTACTGCAAAATAGGGAATCATAAGGCATCAACACCCCGCATCTTCTACAGACCTTCTCATAGCCGACTATTTTATCCGGTGCAATTACTGGTTTTTCTTTTATCTGCTCTGGTTCATGGTATTCTGGTTCCTCTGGCAGAAACCCTACACCTCCTCCTACTATCGCACCTACGAAAAGCCCAGGTAGGATGGTTAGTGTTATGTTGGATACTATTTCATTTATTCTTGAGACGGATGCAATGCTTGGCCCCGTTACTACATTGACTTTGAAGAATCCGTATATAACAAGGAATGATATGGCTCCAATGAAGATGGCTATCCCCATGCTTACGTAGACGTATTTTCCTCTTCCCTTGATTAATTCTGTTATGAACCCTGATACTGATGCACAGATGAATCCACTGGCAATTACCATTATAATGTATCCAGCTTTTTCAGGTAAGAAATGGAGCGCTACATTCACCAAAGATAATAATGTGATTAGGGTTAGACCAGCAAAAGGTACTATCCATAATAACGGCTGTTTCACCTCATCGATAGTATGCACTGTTCTCCCCCAACATATGCTGGGGCTGATTACCTGTTTCGGTTACGTTGGAAGTATTGCATCTTTAATGTAAATAAGACGTGTCTCGTTGTACTGTTTTTGCTTATACGTTACTTTCATCGAGTGATAGTATTAACAGATAACTGTTAAAACTAGTAAGAAAAAGATTTGTTATTGTTTTAAATATAAAACATGGTTTGTCAATTCGTTAATAATATAAAGAAACTATTCCTCTGACTCGGCTTCTTCTTCCTCATCGATTATATCCTCTTCCTCATCGAAATCAAATTCTGTGTCAAGATCTAGAGGAGTATCTAGAGGAACCGGTGGAGGCGTAGTCGCCATAGTATAACCGATCCAGAGCACAATAAAGAATATCATATAGACAGCAAGTATCACAGGCAGCTTAATAGCCCATTCACTGAACTTTACTAGCCAAGCTATACCCAGCAATCCTGGAAATAACCAGACAAAGTATGCTGCCATGACGGCCAGAGTAATAATCATAATCGTGTAACCTAGGGTCTTATCATCCATTGTTAATTCACTAGCATACAATACACTGTTCTTATTTTATTATTTTCCTAAATACAGTAAATAATCTCATAGAAAAAATGAATAATATTCCGATAATAATATTTAATGTAGTAAAAATATGAATGAATTTATATTCCGGTGTAGTGTTTCACAACAGAAACTAGATGACTTCCGGTGACATTTATTGAATAATGTTTTTATTAACAAACTGGGTCATGTCGCAATAGAGGATCAACCCTTAGAAATAGTTGAGCGAAAAGGCCTGGGACACCCTGACACCATCTGTGACTCGGTGATGAATCAGATCTCCATCGATCTATCCAAAGAGTATCTAAGAAAATTTGATGCAGTACTCCACCACAATGTGGATAAGAGCCTACTGGCAGCTGGTGTGGCTTTACCAGAATTTAATAGGGGTAAAGTGACTGAGCCCATGAAGTTTGTCTTCGGGGATCGAGCTACTTTTCGAGTAGGTAATGAAGAAATACCCGTAAATGAGATAGCAGCTAAGAGTGCTACTAATTGGCTTAAAGAAAATCTAAGGTTTGTAGACCCTGAAAAACACGTAGTCTATCAGAGCGAGATAAAACCTGGTTCAATCGCATTAACAGATATCTTTGACAGAAAAGGAAAATATCTTGGAGCAAATGATACATCTGCAGCTGTAGGGTACGCTCCTTTTACACCAACTGAAAACATGGTCCTTGACCTCGAAAAACACCTGAACTCAGCTGAGTTTAAGAAGGAATTCCCAGCAACTGGCGAGGACATTAAACTCATGGGGCTAAGAAAGAAGAAAGAGTTGAACATCACCGTTGCCATAGCCATAGTTGACAGATATATTGAGAATGAGGCTGACTATTTCCATAAAAGAGACGAGATCTACGAAGCGATTAAAAAATTCGTCAAAGACAAACAGGGATTCGACAACGTATCCATAGATTTAAACCCCTTAGATAAAAGAGGGCGAGGTATAGATGGATTATACCTCACAGTAACTGGAACCAGCGCTGAGGCCGGCGACTCAGGCCAAGTAGGCAGAGGAAACAATGTAGTTGGCGTAATCCCGTTAAACAGACCCATGAGCAGTGAGGCAGCAGCTGGAAAAAACCCTGTGAGCCATGTTGGCAAAATCTATAATGCGTTATGTTACAGGATTGCTAACCGTGTAATGGAGGACGTTAGTGGGGTCAAAGAGATCTATGTCTGGTTATTAAGCCAGATTGGTAAACCCATTAATGAACCTAGCGTGGTATCCGCCCAGATAATACCCGAGAAAAAAGTTGAACTAAAAAGTGTCTCGAATCTTATCGATGAGGTAATTCACCAAGAGTTCGATCACCTAGATGATTTCTGCAGGGATTTAGCTGAAGGTAGAATCACTCTCTGCTGACTATTTCTCTCTTAATTTTCAGATATCTTTCCATTACCATTTTCTTAAGATATGTATCATGTTTTTTCGCTATCTTCTTCAATGCTTTATTTACACCTGAGCTGTACTGTGCAGCTTTTTTAGGTCTATCTGCGAGTTTATCGGGGATTCCTTGTTCCTTGGCCAGTTCTCTAAGTATGATTTTCCTGGGCTGATCTCTGGTATCTGGTAGTTTCTGTTCTATGGGTATGCTGAGACCGTAATCAATTATCCCTGGATGTGTAAATGGTAATAATAACCTGATGTTTTGATCCAGACAGGTTTTAGTATCTCTATGAAAGTTCTGCAGATAGCTATTCTTAACGTCTCGGATAATGTCATCAGTGGGATCAACTCCTTTAAGATATTTATTGAAATACTTCATATAGCCTGCGAATAATTCATCCGCCCCATTTCCACTGTACATAGCAGTATATCCTAGTTTACGTGTTTTCTCGGCCGCCCAGTGAAACGGGAAAGCTATACCTGTTTTAACTGGGTCAGGTTCCTCAACACTGGTTACTACTTTATCGAGTATTTCCTCAACTTCTTCCAATGTGTATGTTTCAGTGTTTAGTTTTATATCTAGGTGTTCCGCTGCGTTTTGCGCGATAAGCTCTTCTCTTTGATCTTCAAGGCCCACCCATATTAATTCCAGTTCAACATCATTTCTCTTGAGATAATATGCTATTAATACGCTATCTATTCCCCCAGAAAAGGCAACCGTTGCCTTTGGGGTCTTCTCTGCATACCTCTGGGTTATTTTATCCATTTTCTCATGAAGAATATCTGAAGCCGTGAACTTTGACTTTTGACGGTCAAGGGCTTTTATCTGGGTCTTTATTGTCTCCTTAGATGTTATTTTTATCATTTTTCCAGGCTTCATTGGGACTGGTTCTATTCCTATGCGCCACAACATCTTCTTATTCGTAGCTAGAGCACTTGTATCCCGGTTTTCTCCGTAATAAAGGGGAATTGTTCCAATATGATCCAACCCAGCTAAAATACTGTCTTCCGTGATGGCAGCTACAGCGTAAGCGCCGACTCTAGTGGATAATATCTCCTTAATTCCTTTAACCGGGTTCTTATTCAGATGCTCAGCAGCGGATAAGCTGTCAGGTTCCTCTGTTTTGTCTAAAAATATTCCATTGAATACCAGTGAATGATTATCCTGAGTGATGGGCTCCGGTGGATATTTCTCTGGGAAAATATTCTTGGATGCTAAAAGCACTGATCCTGTATGAGACGTAAAATCAGATTCCTCAATGGTCTCATTTTCTCTGTGATCAGCGATCCCATAGCTAAATGCGGTTCCGTCGCTAGCTGCTTTTAACATTTCCAATATAGTATTTGATGCATCTTCACCGTGTCTATTTATAACCGCAGCGATATATCCCATAATGCTATTTTGTGAAGCTATGACTTTTGTGTCTTAGGTTTCTTGTTGATCCTCTGCCTGTTCCAGTAATAAATCAATTTGGTCTACTGTTAGTAGGACTCCATGCAGGAAACTTCCTTTTCTTCTATCATTTTCCAGAAAGGTTTCTTTCACGGGGAACTATTTTTTGGATCTTTTTAATGGGTTGAATGTTATGGAGCACTTCCAGCCGTTTTCTTCGCATTACTTTGCCTTTTCTGGCGTCATTTCCCATAGCATCTCTACTCTGTCGGTTATCCCATATCCTAGGAGGCTATCCAATAAATCTGTCTTTTTTACTAACAGTATTGGTGTACCTATTCTCTACTCCCTTATGATTCCGTTATAGTATTTTACAAGTTTAAATACTTGAGTTACTCAGTCGTCGTTGCTTATTCGCATTATTTAGCCTGGGGGGTCTTCAAACCTCATACATAATATTAATAGATATATAATATTAAAAGTAACTTATTGTGTTTTGTCGTCTTCTTCTGTCTCTTCTTCGATAAAGCTAAACAGACTGCTCTGCTCGGTCTCTACCGTGTCCAGTCTTTTCCATTCTTCCTCATCTACCACTCCGCCTACCTGTTCTTTTATAGTCTTGGCTAGTTTAGCGCCGATTAACGGCAGTGATGTAAGTTGGCGCAGTGGGGCTCTCTTTAGCTTCGCTGTGGTTTTTAACCCCGAATTGTATAATACTTGTGCCCTTACCCTACCTATGCCCTTCAACCTAACCAAGGGCAATAGTTTCCGTGATACCCCGTGTTTCACCCGGTTTCTTAGTTCTATCACGTGTCTTCTAGGCTCTGGCATTCCCAGTGTCTCGGCGAGTTCATGGGCTGAGTATAATAACCACTCTGCACTGGTCACTGCACTATATCTGTCACCGGGTAAGACATTATATCTCTCAAGAAGATCGTTTTCAGAGACCTCGTTTATCCATGCTTCTAAGATCATAGCCGTCTTTACCTCTCCCAATGATTCCTCAAAGTCGATGTAATCATAATTTTTCCTGAGAGGCGTAGCGATCTCGTCTATGTGATCCTCCAGATAGTTTTCGACTAGTTCATAGTCACTTCTCCTTGGGCGTAGTATAGGCCGCATATCAGGTGTATTGCAGATGAGGTGGAGCCAAGTGAAGTCAGTTATATCAAGTGCTCCTCTCTTAAGCCCGTCACGTAGGATTACGGCTGTGAGTGGATCAATGTATAGTTCGCTTACTCTTCGCCCAAAGTCAGTAGGTACTAGTCTGTTTTCATCGTATTCTATCATATCTTCTCGGTTTAGATACCGTAGTATGCCTCCTAGGATGAGTTTGATGCCAGCGGTTGGGTAGTTATATCCGTAGAATGTTGACCCAAAGAAATCCAGTAAACCATCTTCTGTTTGAGCGTAATCTGCAGATATGGCGGCTAGTGTATGGCCTCTTAGGGCTGATTCCTGTGCTAGTCTACTGTCAATACGTTCAGGGTTAGATAATATGTAGTCTTCCATGAGGTAGTCCTGTTCATCCTCGCTACTGGCTATGAGAAGAGCGACTCCTTCTTTATCGTATTGAGGTCTGCCTGCTCTACCGCTCATCTGTTTATATTCAAGCACCTTAATGGGCTGCATCCCATACCCGGGCATAAATCTTCTATAGTTTCCTACCACCACTGTTCGCGCTGGTAGGTTAACTCCTGCAGCTAATGTGGGGGTAGATG
>CAZLHA010000092.1:0-9823 GCA_964559155.1 uncultured Candidatus Bathyarchaeia archaeon
CTCCGTAAAGTCATCAAAGGCAGCTGCAGCTTCACCATTTAGAATTGTTCGCGTAACTGATTGATAAGGGAAATCGGGAAACTCGATCTCCTCAACTGTACAGAATTTCTCCAGCACACGGACCGCATCCTCAAAGTTATCCGTTACAGCCGTCTGTTTCCCTTCTAATCCATCTTTGATCACTGCGAGTTTGAAATCTCTCTCAATAGGCTCGTAGTTCCACTTCGCATCAACAACAGTTGGATCATTTGGATCCGGTCCAGAGATAGCCTCAAGCACCAATCCACAGTCATCCGCAGACAAACACAGTGGACCAAGCTTGTCAAGAGTCCAGCTCAACGCCATGGCACCATATCTACTAACCCGACCATAGGTTGGACGAAGACCAGATACACCACAGTTGTTACTGGGGCTGAGAATACTACCCCATGTTTCTGATCCAATGGCAAAAGGCACAATCCCCGCGCTAACAGCTGAACCCGAGCCACTGCTACTACCCCCGCTCCAGTGGTCTACGCTCCATGGAGTGGCGCAAGGTCCTGTGAAGCTGGCGTTAGGCTGTTTGTAACCCATTCCCCCGGCTAATTCAATCATGGCAAGTTTCGCAACTAGCACTGCGCCGGCTTCCTCCAGTTTCCTGACCACTGTTGCATCATAATCGAACCGCTGAGCCCGTAATGGATACGCGCCCCACGTGGTGGGAATACCCCCTGATGTCGCCAAAAGGTCCTTCGCACCCCATGGTACTCCATGCAGCGGGCTTCTACATTTTCCTTCTTCTAGCTCTTTCTCCGCTTTTTTCATCTGCTTGTAGGCTATCTCCTCCGTGATGGTTACAACGCAGTTAAGCTTAGGTCCATATTCTCTGAGTCGATCAAGGCTTATCTCGGTTAACTCTGTGGGGGTTATCCATCCCTGATGGATGGCGTCTGATAACTCCCTTATGGATTTGAAGATCATATTTGGTCCTCTCTATATGGTTTGAATACAATCATAGGCTCATCTCCATTCTCCAATGGAATCCTCCTGATATCCTCCAACGCGGATAAAACCGGGTCAAGTTTCTTTTTCACAGCATCCAGCTGCTCCTCGCTTAATCTATCACCGTATAGCTGCTTGATACGCCTAAACATGTACTCCTTTTCATCTAATGAATCATTCATGATGAATGATCCCTCTCTTGGCGCTAAAATCATTTTCATATCATATGTTATTGCTCTATAATTCTCAAATACCTAGAATCAAAGCTCATACCGCATTGACCAAAACCGGCAACTCCCCTAGTGATAAGTACACCGTACTCCACATCGATGACGAAGAAGAGCAACTCTTCTTCGCTAAGACCTTCCTAGAGGAATCAGACCCATCATTGGAGATAATCTCAGTGAATTCCATGGATGAGCTCCTAACAAGCCTAGATGATGACGTGGATTGTATAGTGGCTGATTATGTCATGCCTGGAGTAAACGGAATGGAGGTTTGCCGACAGATAAAGAAACACCATGATACCCCGTTTATTATGTACACAGGTAGGGGCAGTGAGGTGGTAGCTGAGGCAGCTTTCCAATCTGGCGTTGATGATTATGTACGCAAGGAAGTGGATCCTAGCCATTACCAGTTACTAGCAAGACGAATCAAGAGCCACGCCGAGTCCTATCGCAGTAAACGAGACGAACACCAGTACCAGACACGGCTGGAGGGAGTTAGAAGCAACCTTCATTTATTCGCTGATGCTGAGGATTTAGACTCTGTTGCCTCAACCAGTTTAATGATCCTGAAAGACGTTATGGGATACAAGAATGGCTCATTCATGTTAATCGAGAATGGGAAAATAGCTCCAGTCCAGTCAATGGGTGAAGGTCCCAGAGTATCAATACATCTCTCTGATCTGAGTGAAGGCATCTTTCAGAGAAGTTTAGATGATCAATGGGTGCTGGTGGTTCCCTTGAGGATGGATGAAATAAACGGAGTGCTAACTTTCAACCAGCCTCAGGCATTCAACCACAGAGACTACCCCATATTGGAGGCATTAAGTTTACTCATCGCCCAGGCAATTAACCGGGTTAAACAGGTAGAAACCATAAGCGCGTCCGAGAAACAGTTCAGAAACATAGTCGAGAACGTCCAAGACGTGATATTACTCACCACACCTGAAGGAGCAATAAACTATATCTCCCCTTCGGCTGAGGTATTCCATTACGCTCCAGAGAGTCTTCTCGGAAAGATGTGGGAAGAACTGGTGTCTGAAGAAGACCTGGAGAAAGTAACCAGTTTCTATAATGATTCCCTCTCAGGGAAGAAAGGCAAGATCAATGAATACAGAATCAAGGGTGGAGATGGGGAGAATTACTGGGTGAGTCACAGTTGGGCACCGGTAATAGTTGATGGAACTGTAAAACATGTGGTTAGCGCTGTTAATGACGTAACGTGGCGTAAAAAAATAGAGAACACTCTATACACGAGCCTCGATGAATTGGAGAAAGCCAATAAGGATCTAAACGACTTCACCCACATAGTAAGTCACGACCTCAAGGCACCATTAATGACTATTGAGAGTTTCAGCGACTTTTTACTGGAGGACTATTTTGATGTACTGGATGAGACCGGTCAAGAATACCTAGACTCTATTATTAAGGCGTCAACCAATATGCGAGCGTTAATCGACAACCTTCTCACCTTATCCCGTGTAGGTCGCCTTGATACTGAATACACCCAGGTTGATATGAGTAGGTTGCTGGATGAGGTCAAGACTGAGCTCAAACCCCAAATAGAGATGAAGCAAGCGGTAATAATGGGAGAAAACTTAGGAACCATTCATACTCAACGGACTTGGATGAAACAGGTCTTGATGAACTTAGTGGGGAACGGAATTAAGTTTAACGAGACCAACCCACCAAGAGTTAAGGTATACTGCGAGGAAAACGATGAAACCTATCACTTCAAGGTGCAGGATAATGGCATAGGGGTCCCAGAGGACCAGATGCAGCACCTGTTCAAGCTCTTCCAGCGGTTGGAGCACACACAAAAATATCCGGGAACAGGTGCAGGATTAAGTATATGTAAAAAAATCATCGAGTCACTCGGTGGGGAGATATGGGTGGAGAGCCAGGAAGGATATGGCAGCGTATTTAACTTCACCATACCCGTGGATCCCCCACAAAGTCCTAGTTACCCTTCCACAGCAGAGACAACAAGGATTGAAACTCAGTAACTCCATATCCAGAATACAGAACTGTATTCAATAGTATCAAGAGGTAATGCTTTTTATTGAAAATGGCTTGAGACAGTCGTATATGAAGCCCGTAGATGTAGAAGGTAATGTACATGATGAGAGGGTTTACAATGTACTCATGGTGGAAGATAACCCCAACCACTACAAGATACTTCAACGCTTCATAAAAAAATCAGAAAAACCCCTAAAAGTAGACCATGTTGTATCTGCCCACGAGTTCTTCAACGTCTTCCTAGCTAAAAACTATGACCTGATACTCTTGGACTATAACTTGGCTCAGTACACAGGGCTTAATATATTAAAGAAGCTGAATGAACTTCAAGTCATGACGCCCATAGTCATGGTTACCCAGCAGAAAGACCCGGAGGTAGCTATAAACGCCATGAAGATGGGGGCACTGGACTATGTTATCAAGACCAAGGAAAACTTCCAGCACCTACCAGAGAAAATCTTAGCCTACGTCAACGACTACGAAAACGAGTTAGCAAACAACGAGGTATTCAAGCTAAAACGACGAAACCTTCTCAGAAACAACGATGTAAGAAAACTAGTCCAATACTTAATCTCCAATAAACAACTAGAGTTAAAACCAGAGTCAAGCACAAAATACACTTTTTCACCCGGACACACTGAGCTAGAAACCGAGAAAGAAACACTGGAGAAGGTACTTCAGATACTGACCCTTAACAAGATGATGGTGAAAAAGCCTGTAGGCGTCAAGGTGACCTGTCCAAGGTGTGACAGCGATAACGTGGTCGCTGCCCCTGTGTGCCCCAAATGTGGGGGAAAGGTATTCGTTAAAAATACCCTAGGCGGCGATGAGCCTCTACGCTGCCTCAGCGGATGTGGAGAAACCTTCTCTAATGTAAAGGTCGCCTACAAGTGTAACTCATGTTTCAAAGAATTTTCACAAGAGGAGAGCCGGTACAAACATATCTACGTCTATCAGGTGAATCCCCAGATGCTAGAGGAGTTCAAGAACGTCTTAGTGAGTAACGATGAAATGCAGCTCTGGGAAGAGAAAAACAAGCAATACGCAGAGAACCTTGAGCAGACTAAACAGATGCATGAAGAGATAAGAACCCAGTTACGGGCACTGATTGAGCAGCAAATAAAAAAGAATTAAACTTGAGCCTCGTAGAGCCCAGTGTCGTTAACTGCCTTGACAAGGGACTCTTTGGTTACGTTATCCGCTGTCTCTATGACTGCAACGCCTTTCTTATGATCAACTTTAGCGGATTTTACCCCCTCGACGCCCTCCAGTGCTTTTCTTACCCTCATCTCACAGTGTTCACAACTCATTCCCGATATTTTTAACTCGATTTTCTTCAACTTTGATCCTCAAAGAATCTCTTTTGGGCCGTGGGTAATAAACTATCAGTGATTGTTTATACAACACCATGTCTGGATCCTATATGTGAGTAACTCAAAAGAAAAAACAGAGACCCTCGTATTACCCGTGAAGGGCATGCACTGCGCCACATGCGCCCAGAGCATATCCCAGAGTCTGTACAAGCGCGAAGGCGTCAAGAAGGCTGACGTCAACTATGGTACAGAGAAAGCAGTAATCGAATATGATCCAGATAAGATTACATTAAATGAGATAGGTGACACCATACGAAGCCTTGAATACGAACCTGTTTTACCCAGTGAATCTGAGATCCGAGAGGTAAACATGCGTATCCTTGGGATGACCTGCGCGGCGTGCGTAGCAGCGGTCGAGAAGGCGCTGGAGCGTGTACCTGGGGTAAAGGAGGCTGTAGTTAGTCTAGCCACAGAGAAGGCTTTTGTAAGATATGACCCGGCTGTAGCCAGTA
Organism: uncultured Candidatus Bathyarchaeia archaeon; assembly: GCA_964559155.1. GTDB lineage: Archaea > Thermoproteota > Bathyarchaeia > TCS64 > TCS64 > RBG-16-57-9. Next base: position 5,050 of record CAZLHA010000092.1, read on the forward strand.
TCGTTGATCTCCGTGAAGCTGTTAGGAGTCAGGGTTATGATGTGGCTGGAGAGGAGGAGGTTGATATCTATGAGCAGGAGCTTGAGAAATCTAGGAAACGTATGATTCGGAGCTGGGTGTTTACTGTTCCCATTATGATATGGATGATTCCTCATATGCTCTATGGCATAGCGTGGCCAAACCATTTCATATTCAATCTGGGCGTTACTGTTATCAGCGCGCCAGCTATTTTCTGGGTGGGTTGGCCAACCATAAAGAGTGCTTGGGCAGCTGTTACACATGGTACAGCCAATATGGATGTACTAATAGCGATGGGTACAATAATCGCGTGGTTAACTGGTCCAGCTAGTTTCGTTTCGCCTCTTTTCAACTACGCTGGTAGCAGCACCATGATACTCAGCTTCAACCTCACAGGAAAGTATTATGAGGCATTAGCTAAAGGCCAGAGCAGTCAAGCCATCAGACAGTTGTTAAAGATGGAGGCAAAATCCGCTCTTATCCTACGTGATGGGGATGAAAAAGAGATCCCAGTTGAGCAGGTGAGTGAGGGGGATGTTATGATCGTCAAACCTGGTGAGAAGATTCCAACCGATGGTATTGTTGTTCGCGGGGATAGCAGTGTAGATGAGTCAATCGCCACCGGTGAATCAATGCCCGTCCATAAAGAGGTCGGTGATGAGGTAATCGGGGCCACTATAAATCAGGAAGGATTGTTACATGTTGAAGCAACGCGCATCGGTAAGGATACTTTCCTAGCCCAGATAATCAGAATGGTGGAGGAAGCTCAGGGAACCAAGGTTCCCATACAGCAGTTCGCTGATGAGGTTATCGCCATCTTTGTACCCACTGTGATAGCTGTCGCCTTCTTAACCCTTATCGGTTGGATATTGTTACCTGGACCCTTTAACCGTGTGCTTGCTTGGGGTAGTATATTTATTCCATGGGTAAACGTGAATCAACCACAATTGATGCTGGCTATCAGTGCGATGATAAGCGTACTTGTAATCGCTTGTCCATGCAGTCTTGGATTAGCTACACCCACCGCTTTGATGGTAGGTACAGGTATGGGTGCCAGTAATGGGATTTTGATCAGGAGAGGAGAAGCCATCCAGACAATGAAAGAAGTAAGAGCCATAGTATTGGATAAGACAGGAACTATAACCAAGGGACAGCCAGAGGTAACCGATGTAATAGGCGATGAACAGATACTATATTATGCGGGTAGCTTAGAGCAGGGCTCAGAGCATCCATTAGCCAGTGCAATCGTCCGTAGCGCCATGGATAAGGGAGTAGAATTAACTCAACCAGATGACTTCCAATCCGTAAAGGGACAGGGAGTTATTGGCGTTATTGATGGAAAACGGATTGTCGTAGGTAAACCCAGCTTACTAGATGATTTCAGTAAAAGGCTTGAATTAGAGTTTTCCAATCTCCAGAAAGAAGCCAAGACCGTCGTAGTTGTTGGCATAGACGGCGAAGAAGCAGGAATCATCGCAATCGCTGACACGGTGAAAGAAGACTCTGTGAAAGCTATACAAGAGTTGAAAAAACTAGGGATGAAACCCATAATGCTTACAGGTGATAATCAGGCAACAGCTGAGGCAGTAGCGAAAACAGTGGCTATAGATGAGGTCTATGCGGATGTAATGCCTGATGAAAAGGTAGAGGCTGTTAAAAGAGCTCAGGATGAATATGGGATGGTTGCTATGGTGGGAGACGGCATTAATGATGCCCCGTCTCTAGCTCAAGCAAATGTAGGTATAGCTATTGGGACAGGAACTGATGTTGCTATCGAATCTGGTGATGTTATCTTAGTAAGAGGCGACTTGACTGGATTAGTTACTGCTATTAACCTGAGTAATGCTACTTTTGATAAGATCAAACAGAACCTATTCTGGGCCTTCTTCTACAACGTAATCAGCATACCCGTAGCTGTAATGGGGTTGCTTCACCCGGTTATAGCGGAATCAGCCATGGCGTTAAGCAGTATCTCCGTAGTCACAAACGCGAATTTATTGAGACGTTCAAAAATTAAACCCAGCTACGCTGATTAAAGAAATACCCACATCTCATCTTTTTTTCTGTAATGGTATGGATCGTAGGTATCAGACTCTTTTTTATCTGTTTCCTCAGCTACGGTGAACTCGGATTCTATACTAATCATGTAGCTGTATTCTACTTTCAGAATCCTTTTTCCTTCTTTGATACCTTCATCACTTGACTCTATCTTGATATCCGATATGGAAACATGACTTAAATGACCGCTTCCACCCTTTTTTCACCAGCCTCATGTTCAAGTCTGTTCTCTATTTTTTCAAGTATCTCTTCTTCTTTCATCTCAGCTAATACCTTCTCCAAATCCAATTCCAGTCAAAATAGATGGTTTTCCAGAGTCGATCCATTTTATTCTCTAAACCCGTATAGATTAATGCAATATTCTTATCCGGGTACCCAACCATGAAAGCATCAACACGATATTTTTCGATTAATCTATAAATTACCCGTTCATCTATTTTCTCCTTAGAGTGGGTCGATAGATAGTTTCTCTTAACATGAATTGAGCTTTGTACCTCTTCTTCGTTTACTTTACCTGATAGCCCAAGTAACTTTAGCTGTTTACGCGTCTCAGAGGATGGATTCTCCCTGTAGGGTAACATGAGGATCATCTCACTACTATAGTAGCTGGTACTGGGTCTTGTTTGAGGGTTATATATTGATCAGTGCTGCAAGGGACCCTAGGGTAACGCATAGAATCTAGTATCATTTATATCAACATTTATCCCTGTACTTGGTCCATGATCCAAGTATGGATAAGCATAGAGTTCTCCCGGCTCCAATGGATTAACTGAATCAAAAAATGAACCTAATTTTTCCAAGCTCCTGAATAGGGCTTTTTGGTGACCTACCTCCGCCTTAACCATCTCAAAGGCATCTGTTTTTTGGATGTTTGTCGCTCCTTTCATGATAATCCATGATTAATTTTTTATATTTATCGAGGTCCTGTCTTGCGTGGTATGCATCATAAGCGATTAAACGCATTATATCATTTATTGTATTTTGAAATTCACGTCTAGTCTGCTTAACCTGACCTAGATTCTCAGGTCTTTGAACTGGGAGATCCGAGGCCTTCACTCTATATTTCTATCCTCCAAGAACAATAACTATTGATGAAAAATTCTATGGAAAAAGTACGTACTAATAGGAATGGGTTATTTCCAGATATCTTCAAGTTCCTTTATTGATTTGTTAGCTTTCTTTTTAAGCTCGTTCAGTGCTTTCTTAGTTTTTTCTTCTGCTTTATCTATGTCTTTTTCAAGATCTTTTACCTGTTTTTTACCTCTTTCTCGTAGATCTTTTGCTCTTTTCTTTAATTCTTCTCTCTTTTTCCCTGTGCTCTGTTTTGCTTCTTTAATTAGATCTTGGGCTTTTTCTTCCCATTGCTCTAGTTTTTTCTTTACGTCTTTAGGTATTGACATAGATAATAAAAGGAATCACTTTATATAAACAGAAAAAAGGTTAGGCGAAGTATTTTCCATAAATGTAGGCACCGAGGAACATTCCAAACACTCCTATTAGAACAGGGTAGTTTCCGATACCGAGACTGGATAAGGCTGATCCTGGGCACTGCCCTGAGAGACCCCATCCAACTCCGAATATTGCCGCACCAATTAATGTGTTCTTGCTAAAATTTCTCTCCCTTGGCTTGAATTCCCCGCCCAATAGAGGTTCTCCCAGCGCTTTAGCTACGACGTTGATAGTAATAGCCGTTGTAACTGCGCCTCCAGCCATTAATATCAGTAACCCCAAATCATGTAGAGCTAAGAAATCAAGAACTACTTCCGGTTTCGCCATCTGTCCATAAGCGAGCCCAAACCCGAAGATTATTCCACCAATGAACAGGACAGGAATTTTCTTATTCATGGTACAACCCCCATAAGCTCCACTATTTTTGCCACTATTATCCCTACTCCGATAAATGTGATAACCGCATACAATGAGGTGGTGGAGAGAGACGCTAACCCGCTTATACCGTGACCTGATGTGCATCCACTTGACATTCTGACCCCGAAACCCACTAGGATTCCCCCGATCAGTAATCTCCACAACTGGACGTCTGTTGTCCAGAATCCCTGGTTACTCAGTGTCACTGTATACACTAGTGCTCCTAGTACTACACCAAATGCGAAAGCTATCCTCCACTCCCTCTGCTCCAAGTAGTTTTTCTGGTTAAAATATGGGATCTTTGGGAATAGATAAGATAGTGTGGTTGCGAAGAAGGTGCTCTGGGTTGCGTGTATACCTAACAATATGTATACAAGTGATGTTGACAGTCCGATTATTATGCCTCCTATTAAATAAGAGTTAATTCCATTTGGAAACATACTTATGAATTAAAAGAGCCCTTTTTATACCTTAATTTATTTTCAGAGAAAATGACAATTGAGGGGTCTAAATCGGTTTAAATTATGCCCAAACATATTAATGAACATGGTAACTAAGAAAGGCGACAAATGGGAAGCCGAGTGCTCTCAATGCGGATGGACGGGTCAGGCAGATACAAAAAAAGAGGCACGAGAGTTATTGCGTAAACATCTTGACATTCATCGAACACCAAAACCCGTAGAAGAAGCAGGGGAATCAGAAGATATTAGTAGTCCCCCCGGATCATGGCCAGATCTGGATAGACCCGGTAAAGATCCTCAACAATAACCTATTTCCTATCCATAGATTCTACAATTTTATCCAGTGCTTTCCACATCTAATCTTGGATCAA
>CAZLHA010000093.1:0-9812 GCA_964559155.1 uncultured Candidatus Bathyarchaeia archaeon
AATCAACAGGTCTATTGCTGAAACTAAGATGAAGACCCATTCAGGTCCGAATCTCTCCCATACTATCCCACCAATAATAGGTGCTGGAATACTTATCAAGCCAGTGAAAAAGCCGATTAAGCCACGCCATCTGCCAATACATTCAGGGGGAACTAGCTCAGGTGTCATCGATCCATAGCTGAATCCAGCGATCATCCTGAATCCCATTAAGAACCCGGCGAATAGTAGTCCCATTGAATTGGGAGCCCACAATAGCACAAGATTAGCTACAGAAAAAAGGGGAATTAACATGTAGAATGCTTTTTTTCTACCTAATCTATCAGCTGTTCTACCTATTACTGTGCTAAATAGAACCTCAGTAATCAGCATGGTAGTAGCTATTCCCCCTATTACATATTGACTGGCTCCTTTGATATCAAACACGTAGGGATAACGAAAAGTGGTTAGCATTATTCTATTAAACTGGTTAATGCTTTGAAAGAGTAGCCATCTCTTTACGGCGGTACCTCTCTCGAAAACTTCTCTAAACTCTTTAAGAAAGTTAAGCTCTAAGGGAGGAGGGTTGGGCCTCTCTATATCGGTTAAATTTCTATAGACATACAGAAATAATATGAAGCGTGCTGCAAACTGTACCCAATATAGTTTACGTATACCCTGAATACTTATGCCCCCAAAAAATGTGAGTAAAATAGCCGCTACAGTGGGTGCAAAAATTGTTGGAAGGGCGCCTATACCCTCACATAGTGCTTTTCCCGTCGCACGGTCCTCGGTTGGTAAACTTAGGTCACAGATAATAACACATGACCCTATCATCATCCCTAAACCAGATAAGAGAATTGCTGAAGCAACCAATTCCCATCCGGGGGCTAACGCATAAAGTAGTGGAACAAAAGTTAGCAATCCAACACCGAATAAATAGATCTTACGTAGATTGAATCTATCACGTATAACTCCGAGAGGAATAGATATAATTGCCTGAGATATTCCCCAAGCGCTATTGACAGCGCCCAATTGTACAGGTGTTGCTCCTAAAAGAGTAGTGTAAATATTTGTGTATTGAAGTGTCAGTTCATTAAAGAATCGGTTGAATACCTGTCTTGTTACAACGGTTTTCCAGTTCTTTTTCTGTCTAGACCAAACCTCTTTTAATTCTTTTAGGAACCCTGCAACCATTTTAGTCTAGCCTAAGGTATTGTTCTATGATTTAACAATTAAGGCAACAAGACAAATGTTATAATAGGAAAAATAGAAACAGCATATATTGGAAATTATCATCCAATCATTATTGTAAACTAATACAATAACTTGTCGAGGTGTTTAATGATCATCTTAAAGGCTTTCGCTTGTTTCTATTTACAGGTTTTGTCTGATTGACGTCAACAGGTTCTCTTTGATCAGTGGTTTTGGGAACCCGGTTTAATTGAGTGTTTTCAGGTTTTGTTATTTGTTTAGTTTCATCTGCATTAGATGTGGGAAATGGCATACCACAGAAAATACAAGTTTGTTCATGTCTACTTGTGTCTTTCAAGGGATTGGATTTATTACAGTGTTTACAGAGCACATATTCAGTTGACATTTAGTTATTATATTGAAGCGTGAGTTTAAAAGCTAGGGGAAAAGTTAACCGTTTTTCAATCAATCATTAATTTTAGTGATATTTACGTGATGATGAATGAATCATTTTTAATTAAAAAAATAAAAATTCTTCGTTTTTCCCTAATTTTTTAGGAAAGAACTATATGTTATGCTTGAATAACTCCATCAAACATTCATAGTTGATTAAAATGCCGACAAAGAAAAAGAAGAGCCGTAAACAAAGAGGAAGCCGGTATTGTGGATATGGCCAAGTAGGTCAGCATAGAAAAAGTGGTATGAGAGGCGGCAAAGGGAAAGCGGGTGGCCGTAAACATTTCTGGATTCATACCGTAAAATATGATCCAGATAGATATCTTAACAAGGGATTCAAGCCACCTTCATCAAAGCTCCCTCCACCTGAGACAATTAATGTAGGAGAGTTAGACGAGAGGATTACCTCGGGAAAAATTGAGCCAGAGGGAGGAGTTATTGATCTTGAAGCCATGGGTATTGATAAGCTACTTGGTAGAGGAACGTTTTCTCATGATGTTAACGTGAAAGTGGAAGACCATTCTTCTGGAGCAGAGAGAAAAATCACGAACACAGGTGGAGAAATAATCACCAAATAAAAACTGTTTTTACTAGACTAATATCTCAATCTTATATCATAGTTATAGTGGTTATGTATCTATGAGAATGGAAAAAATTTTGATCACCATCGTTATATTATTTGTAATTACAGGAACGGGATTATATTATTTTCAGACGCCTAATCACGACCTCAGATACGAGATTCTACAGGTAAAGGTAATTGAGGCGGAAGATCCACTTGTGAAAGAAGCTCAGAGCCTCATGGAGGAGATGCAATCCATTAAACTAGAAATAGAGCATATGTACGGTAAAGATAGTCCAGAATACCAACAAGCCGTAATCAGCTACGAGATGACCGAGACCTATGTTGATCAGATAATGAGAGACCGGAACACGACTCTCGTTATCACTTCTACAATTAAAAACCTCAACAATAAGGGTGTAACAATTAAAGATCTTCAAACAATGACAATTATTGAGAACACAGTTATTGATACAAGAATAATTAAATCAATGGAAATTCTGGGCCAAAAAGAATACACCTTTAAAACGGTAATAGAAGGAAACCCAGAAATAAATCATATAATAGACTCTAATAATTTCTTGGAAGTTGAAATGAAAATCGAAGGAACGATAGGTAGATTTAGAAAAAATGGAATTAGATTATCTGCCGATTATAATCTAGCGCGATAATATTATTCGTTTTTCTCAATTTTTTCAATAGTTTCTCGAATTTCCTCTTTTCGTTCCTCTAATTTAGCCTTGATCCTAGTTTGGGTTTCTTCATCTTTCATCTTATAGTTTTCCTCGTTCTCAATCGTTTTACGAATCGAACTCTTCATAGCCAGCTTGTCTTCTCTCAATGTCTTAGCCTCTTGTAGCACAGAATCAAGATCATTCCAAATCTCTTGTAACCTTATCTCAAAGTTCTCCAAGTCTACGCCTACCTCTTGTTTAAATTCTCCCGCCAGAGCCTGTGTTTTCACCGCTGTCTTTCCGATCCTATTCTTGGCTTCTTTGATTAGTCTTAAAACATCCTCAATATCACTAATTACCTCGCTAATATCTTCACTCATAGATAAAAATACGAAACGATTAGTAATAAACCGATAAAATTATCGATTTTTAAGGGATGACTTCAATAATGATATTATGGTAAATATAACTGTCGATTTAGATGCATGTGAAGGATCAGGACAATGCGTAGCAGTCTGTCCAAGTACCGTGTACAAGATTGAGAAAATGGAAGAATATAATGGGGAGGAAAAAGCTGTCGCTGAGCGCCCAGAAGATTGTATACTATGTATGGTTTGCGTCTCAGCCTGCCCAACTAAAGCTATTACAGTGGAAGAAGATTAAACAATTTAAAACCTCAATTTTTTTAATAACAACCTATTTGAACCATGATTATTTTTAAGGATACGAATTACAATGAATGAAGATCAGATCCGTGAAATAACTGCTAAACTTCTAGAAGACTCTGCTATTTTGGAGAGATGGTTGGAGGAAAACGAGTTACCTGACAGTCAGACCTTCCATGCGCTTAGAACACAAATTGAAAAGACAATTTTTGACATAGATGATTTAGCTGATGCAGCTTCTTAGATACAATTTTATTTTTTATACGGCTTTAAAACTATAGTTTTTTGATTTTAGTTATAGCAGATTTTAAGATTGTAATATGGTTTGAATAGGTTATATAGGGATCAATTGTAGAATTATGATTAGTTCTTTCACATGAAATAGTAATGTATTCATCGTTTTCATATGTCTTGTAACCTATAATCGTGCATATTGTTGGGGAAATAGGATCTTCTTGTATCTCTTTTAAGGTTTTTTCTGTGTCATCAAAACAGTGATCTAGATAAGTGACCTGTAATATCACCGGTTTACCAGTCATGCTAAGAAAAGAAATAGACCAAGGATATAATTCCTATTCTCCTCAATTATTGCCTTGGAGTGGAATCTTCGTTTGATGGTTGATTTGAATTATCTTTATTCAATGCCGGTTGAAGTTCATCGCCACATTTTTGACAATATATTGAGTCCACCGGGTTTAAGTGTCCACAGTTTTGGCAAACGGGTCGGGATCTTGGCCTAGCGGGGATAACAAAATACGCTACAATATAAGCAAGTATACCTGCTCCGCCTGCAAACACGAATAAGATCCAGAGGAGCCTTATAACATTAGGATCGATATTCATGTACTCGCCTATTCCGCCGCATATTCCCGCGATCACTCGGTTCTGGTGAGAACGGTATAGTTTCTTTTCATAAGACATATTATGTATGGAATAAAGACTATGTTTTATATAGGTGAGATATTTTTTCGAGACTCTTTAAATTGAAACTTTCATATTATAGGTGTTATACATATTAGTCTAAACTAGAATAAGTCCAGATTAGAATGCCTTTGATCGGATGATATTTACAGGGTTTTTCGGTTACTTGTTAAATAGAGCCCCTTAATCGAGCCTTTTTACCCTGATTTTTCTATAAAGTTCGGGGTTGTATTTTTTGAGTTGGGCAATTATTTCCTGTGGATTATCTCCGTGATTCTTCCAGTCAAGATGCCAAGTTCTTACACCTTCACTATAATTTGATTCAGGGCTTAACTTAGCATATCCACTACTAGTGATCTGATTTTCCACATATAGTATATCTTCTTCGTTTATTTTGTCTAAGCTGAATATGATTTTATATTCTGAAGTTGGGTTATTTTCCCTTGGATTATATTCCATATATAGGTTATTGCTAAGGTGAGTTATAGAACTTAGGGATATAAATGTGCTCTAAGATGATTAACTATCTCGATGTTCATCCATTATTTTTTTTATCTGTTTCATGGATTTAGCTCCTACGTCTCTATGAATTTCATGACCATCCTTAATTATTATAAAACACGGTAAGCCCTTTACATTATATTTATTAGCAATCCCCATGTTTCTATCAGCGTTTACCGTTGCTATTATGAAGTCTTTTTCCGCTGTCTCTATTTGTTTTAGGGTTTTTTTGATGGCATGACAGGGGGGACACCATGATGCCCAGAATTCCAAGAGTACAGGTCGATTGGAGTGGAGTACCTTTTTATCGAAATCTTTTGTGGTTATCTCCATTAGTCATCTTCGTCTCCATGTATTTTAGACTCAGCGGCTGATGGAGGGTCCCAGGTGGATGTCTCATCTTCCTCTGTGTGGGTTACTAGAGTTGGTTTGTAACCTTCGATATGACGCGTTCCAGGTTCGTAAGTTTCTAGGGTCATAGATTTTTTATGGTTACCGTTCGACCAAGTCTGGGGGAATACGGATTCACGTATTGACTCTAAACGTTTCCTTATAACTGAGTTAAGTAGTAGCTGGAACATTCTATCGATCTCTTTCTCCAGGGGAGTCTTTGGATCATATCCATGATCTTCTCTAAGTTTCTTGGATACCACTAGGAAAGGGTGTTCATCTGCTTCGACTCTCGGGTTTTCCATGCGCTGTATTTTTACAGTTAAACCATGTTTTTGGCTCCCTATTTTGGCCACTATCTCAGCGAGTTCTTTAACTTTGTAAAGTTCGCTAAGTTGATTTACTACATCGTATTGGCCTGGCTCTGGTGGGGATACGATCAGTCTTGTCATACACTCCATAGCATCCTCTAATGCGAGATAACCTCGTATTTGTTCACCAGAACCATAAACGGTTAGGGGTATGCCTAAAACGGCTTGGGCTACAAATCGGTTTATCACAGTACCGAACCACTCATCCACATCCAGACGTGTTCTAAGGTCCGGGTGAGGTGAAACCTCATCTGTGTGAACACCGAAAATCACTCCCTGCATTATATCGTAGCTTCTGAGCCACCAATATTTGCATGCCTCATATACGTTGAAGGTATCTTGTACTTTGCTAACGTGGTAGAAGCTAGCGGGGTCTCTTGGAGTTAATTCTCCACCCATACTCCATTCTTGTCCCTGCCAAGATATTACCGCGTCGGAGGGGAACAACCCCTCGAATATGGGTCTCCCCGTTAATGGCGTACCATATTCTCCCATGGTTCCTAGTTTTATTATGCTAGCTTCTGGGCAGTGTTCTTTGATGAGGAACAGTACTCCAAGAGTTCCTAGAGTGTTGTTGTACTGTGTCTTTATGGCGTGTTCTGCGTCTACCATACTGTAAGGTGCGCTTGGTATTTCCCCATAGTGAATAATGGCTTCTGGTTTTACCTCTTCCAAGAAAACTGCAAGTTTGTCACGGTCTAATAGATCCATTTCCTGGAAGTTTATATTTACATTGTGAACCTCTTTAGTGGTTTTAAGTCTAGTTTCCATATCGGCTATGGGGACCGCGCTTTTGCTACCTTTCTCAGCGACTGCGCGTCTTCTGAGATAATTATCTATTCCACTAACTTTACAACCTAGTTTTGCTAATTTTAGCCCCAGAGTCCAACCAAGGTATCCGTCTATACCAAGGATCATCACGCGCATGTTCTTGAGCATTAACCCATACTCGGTTTCTATCCACTCTGGGCATTGCTGGAAGGTTATACTCGGCTCAAACATACCTAAACCAGGTCGTCTAGCGCACTCGATCAGGAGTCCTTCTTCACTAATCTTGTTTCTAATGTCTGAGACGGATTGTCCGCATGCGCGGAACTCTACGTTTCCTTTTAATATGGCAGCTGGACAATTCCAGCATGTTTTATCTTTGTTATGCATGGTTTTTTTCTCCTATTTGTTTGAATATGTTTATGGCATCCTTGATCCAGAGGCTCTCTAGTTCTAGGCCTTGTTCTCGGATGTAGAGAAAGGCGTCGTCCTCGGTGTGTGTACCTGTGAGAAGGTCTTTTCCGAATATGTTTTCTTTAAATAAATTTGTTTTAAATGTGAACCCTTTGTGTGGGATTACAACCAAGTCAGGGCCATTACTAGTTTGTGGACCGGAAAAAATATTTTGTTTTTTATAGACATTTTTAACCACTTTTTTTCCTTTATAGGTTAGACCCAGTAATAACTCTATGAGTTCTTCTTGTAATTCATTGACTTTGGTTTTTTTTACAGATCCATTAGGGAATTTGCCTATATGGTTAAGATAGATTTTTGTTTGCTCCGCTACAAAGGCCCGTGTTTCTTTTTGTATATTGTTATAGTTTTTCCTTGGATTTGTTTCATGGATTAGATAGTCTTCTTGTCTTAGTAGAGTGTTTAGGTTAACTGAGGTGTTTATGGGTCCCATTCCGTGATCGCTTAACATCATTAGGGATGCACTGGGATCGAGGAGTTCAGTTATGTGTTCTATAGTTTGATCCACTTTTTTGAAAAAATCTAGAAAATCTTGATGATGTGGATGATTGTTATCCATGTATGCGTTCCAGAGGTAGTGCTCTATACGATCTGTACCTGTCACTATGAAGAAAAGGGTGTGATAGTTATGCTTTGATAGTAAATAATCGATTAAATTTACCCGTTTTTCCAAAGTTTCATTAAGTTTTTCTAAAAATAAGGGGACGGATTCATTGAATATTGATGCATCTACATCCACTTGGTAATTATTTTCCTGCAACCACGTGAGATGTTCTTGAGGGTAGATGGATTTATTGAGATTTGGTGATACGAATCCCGTTATCATTGCTCCGTTTAAGGGTTGAACGGGATATGATGCAGGAAGATTAATGATTAGATTGTGTTTATTGGTTTTTTGCCAGAATGGTTTTGCTTTGAGCTTGTGACTATTGTGAAAACTTTGGGAATAGGTTCCGGGTATGAACTCTGTAAACCCGAAGATCCCGTGTTTGCCTGGGTTTTTTCCTGTTATCATGCTGTTCCAGCTGGTTGCGCTATTTGGGGGTAGACTGGATTGTAGTGGAGCTAGGGTACCTTCTTTGATTAATTGTTTCATATAGGGCATGGTATTGTTATCTGTTAATGTTTCCAAGAGATGTATTGGTACACCGTCTAGGCCAATTATTCCTTCTCTCGGTTTCAACCACCATCACCCCTTCTAACTTAGTTACTACACTAAAGTAGTAAATATATATGTTTTGGAGTTATTGGTGTGGACAACTATTTAAGGAGAGATTAAAAAGATAAAAATGAAGTCTATTCTTTCTCTAAATAGGTTTGGTTGTTTACCACTGATACATCTATCTTATCCTGAAGATTTCTTAGATCAATCCTTTTCTTCAACTGTGTTCTAAGATAGTTCGCATCTTTATCAGGTACATCGACTTTTACAAGCGATTCCTCACTTTCAAGAAACTGGTCTATTATTGGATCGTATTTACTCCTGTAAGTTCTTGGTGGCTTTTTATCCACCGGTTTTAATTCGAACTCTATATCACTCATGTTCCATTCATAATTTTGGTGCCTTATATACTGGTGGGGTTTTGTATCTATAAATCTTAATCAAATTCACTATATCTTAGTTGTCAGACGAGCATATTTTGGAGATTTTTTCTAAATTCGTAGTATTACTTCCTCTGCGTATTCAGACATTATGTCTCCAAAATGAGATATTGTTTCACTTGAAAAAGGATTAATGGATTTATAACTAGGGTCTAAAGTATCTTCAGGTATGAATTGTTGAAAGACAAATCTTGTTGCTCCGTTAACCATTTCACCAATTTGATGCACTATCTCTTCATTTATTAGACCCGGTACAACGGTACACCTGAACTCGTAGTTAATGGAACTATTTTTTAGTAAATTTATTGTCCTTTGAATTGCCTCTGGCTTATTCGCCTTCAACTTAGCATAAAGTTTTCTTGACGTTTTTAGATCTACAGCCATATAGTCTAAGAGGGGCATAGCCTGTTCAATAACCTCTGGCATCATTCCATTAGAGTCAAGTTTTACTTTGTAACCTCTAGTTTTTAGTTTTTTAATGAAAGCTACGAGGTCTTTTTGTATTGTTGGTTCTCCCCCTGTTATTACAACATGGTCAACGAATTTTTTTCGTTTCTCAAGGATTTCTATTGCACGTGTTTCTGATAAATAAGGACCATCATATTCAAGCACAATTCTCCAGTTATGGCAATAAGGACATCTTAGATTACATCCAGCAGTAAAGAGAATAGTTGAAATATTATCAGGATAGTCGATGAGGCTTGTTTTTTGTATTCCACTGAACCTCAACGTTGAACTACACGGGTCCACTCAGTTGTTTCGAAAGTTTTTCTATTACTAAATTCAGCTTGTTTACCGTCATTCCACTGATTTACTGGCCGTAGATAACCCACAACTCTAGAATACACCTCACAGTCTTCTTTGCACGTCGGACAATGATGATGCTCTCCTTTAATATATCCATGAGTTGGACAGATGCTGAAAGTAGGTGTCAAAGTGAGATAGGGTAATTGGGATTTAGATGTTATTTTTTTTACTAGCTTTGCTGCTGACTTCCAAGAGGGTAGACTCTCACCCAAGAAAGTGTGGAATACAGTGCCTCCAGTGTATAGGGGTTGTAACTTGTTTTGATGCTCTAGTGCTTCGAATAAATCGTTTGTTTGATCCACAGGTAGTTGCGTGGAGTTTGTATAGAAGGGTTCAGCCCCATTTTTTACTTGATTCTGGTTAGCTACCATAATACCAGGGTACTTGCTTCGGTCTAACTTTGCGAGACGATAAGAAGTGCCCTCGGCAGGCGTAGCTTCAAGATTGTAGA
>CAZLHA010000094.1:0-7097 GCA_964559155.1 uncultured Candidatus Bathyarchaeia archaeon
GTGGTAAATAGTCTAGGACGTAAGCGTATTCTTCATATTTTTTAGACTCCCTATACAATTTGCATTCCTCTGGGGTGGTACTCCAGGTAGTTATTCTTCTACCCGGTATTTATCAATTATATCTAAAATCTTGTTTAAAGTCTCTTCTGCGATGATCCTCTGCCTTCCCAGAAAGGTTCGGATCTCTGGAACTGTCTCAGGCATAGAGTTGACTATCTGTACCGCCAAACCTCGTTCGATATTAGCTTCTTCCATGAGTTCGTCAGTTAGCTCTTTGGCGGATTCGCTGTCTAGTTTACTGAAACGTATGGTGTACTCTAGTACCCTGCGCTGAAGGGGGTCAAGCTCCTCGGCTTTGTCCATAAGCATCTTACGCGCCTCGGCTACTGTGATCTCCCTCTTCTCAGATACTGACATGTTCTATTCTTCCTTGTGTTTTCTTATATGGTGCGCAGTGGTGATAATTGTTTTGACTGTCTTCCTCTGGGGAATCTCTAAGATGT
Organism: uncultured Candidatus Bathyarchaeia archaeon; assembly: GCA_964559155.1. Lineage (GTDB taxonomy): Archaea > Thermoproteota > Bathyarchaeia > TCS64 > TCS64 > RBG-16-57-9. The sequence goes on from CAZLHA010000094.1 coordinate 504, forward strand.
AGGCTTTTCCACGTTGTCCAACGATGGTGGCTACCTTTCCCTGATATCTCTTGTGGGGGATTGCCTTGTGGACACCTGGATCGATGTTGATTACGACTTTCTGCCCTTCCTCGTATTTAGTCAATAGTCTGCTCAGGGGGAGTCTGCCTTTTTCCCTTACTTTTTTGCTCATGACGCCCCTGCTTTTCCTGCGTACTCCGCTACTCTTTACCATTTTTATTTTCCTCACTGTAATTTGAAAGGCATCTGGCGCCTCATCCTTCGGCTGCCCTTCATTTGTTTGAGCATTTTCCTCATAGTATTATACTGTTTTATAAGTTCTCTTACTTCCCGCTCATCTCGTCCGCTTCCACGGGCGACTCTCTGAACCCTGCTCCGGTTCAGTAACTTGGGGTCTTCCTTCTCCTCAGGTGTCATGCTCTGGATGATTACCTTCCAGTTCTTCAAACGCTCCTCAGCGTCTTCCACCTCATCAGATGGAAGCTGATAGCTGAATCCCGGGATCATCCCCAACACTTTCTGGAGCGGACCCATGTTCTGCATAGCCTCAAACTGGTTATACATGTCCTGTAGACTGAATTTACCGCTGAGCATAGCAGCTACATCTTTCTCTGAGATAGGTGCCTCAGCTTCCTTTACTTTTGATACCAGTCCCTCGATGTCTCCCATGCCCAGGAGTCTTCCTATGAATCTGCTTGGAACAAAGGGCTCAAGGTCCTCTACCTTCTCTCCAGTTCCAATGAATTTAATGGGTGCACCGGTGGCTGCTACTCCGCTTAGTGCTCCTCCTCCTCTAGCTGTTCCATCTAGCTTTGATACTATGATGCTACCAATATCTGTGGCTTCCTTGAAGGCCGCCGCTTGTGCTGTGGCTTGCTGCCCGATGGTGCCATCCAGCACGAGTATTACTTCTCTTGGTGTTACGGCTCTCTCGATGCGCTTCATTTCCTCGATTAAGCCCGCTTCCTCTTTGTGGCGTCCACTGGTGTCAAGGATAACGACTTCTCTGTCATCAAAGTGCTTAACTCCTCTCTTGCTAAGCTCCACAGGGTCTTTAGCGTCTATTTCACCGTAGAAAGGTACATTGATTGATTCTGCGAGTTGCTTTAACTGATTATATGCTCCCGGTCGGAATGTGTCAGCACATATGATCCCTACCTTAAAGCCACGTTTCTGGAAGTATCGGGCTAGCTTGGCGCTGTGCGTTGTCTTACCGCTACCTTGGATACCCACCATCATCAATACGTTCTGCTTACCGGGTACAATCTTTAGTTCCTCCGGGGTTTCTCCCACGAACTTGGTGAGTTCGTCGTGAATCACCTTGATGATGTGTTCTCTTCGACTGATTCCTGGTGGTAGTTCCTGTTCTAGGGCATTCTTCTGGATACTCTGGCTGAGCTCCATAACTAGTTCCACATTAACGTCCGCCTGTAATAGGGCTCGTTGGAAGTCTCTTACTAGTTCCTTTACCGTAGCCTCGTCTACCACTGGTGCTTTTACCAGTTTCTGTATGGCATTGTACAGGTTGCTTCCCAGGTTTTCCAGTACCATTTGAGTTCACTAGTTGTAGGTAGTTTACAGCCATGGCTAATAAAGATAGACCAAACGTAGTAATTGTATAAACGATAAATACGAAAAAACCACATTTAGAGGCGTTATCAATTGAACCAGTCAAACCCCGGCGCTAGGCATAATCGGTCCTATGCGCCTGAAGACTTGAAGGTGTTCAAGGGCCCTAGGGATGAGTATAAACCGGGTTCTTACTGGGTTGTGGGCGATGATTATGGTTACGCTGAGTTATTATTTATGCGGAACTCTGATGCTTTCCATGATAAAACCCTGTATATTGAGAACATAGTTGTGAAAGAGCCTGATAGAGGCAAGGGTTATGGTAGAAGACTATATAAAAAGATTGAATGCTTCGCTGATAACTTGGGTTTAGAGTATATTCAAATAGACTCAGAACTGGAAGTAGTTGGCTTCTGGAAGAAACTCGGATTCCAAGAAATCAATAAAACCTATTACAAGAACAAGAAAGCGATGATAAAAGAGGTTTAAACCAGCCTCATAGCTTCCTCAATGTGCTTTTTAGTGGATTCACCTAGCTCTGTTAATGGCTTTCTGGGTGTCCCGGCGTTGAAGCCTCTCTGATTTAACGCTGTCTTGATGGCGGCTATTTGGGGTAATTCTCTCACAAGGATCTTGTTGACGTAGCTGGCTTTGAGTTGATATTCCCCTGAATTAGTTTTATCATTGTTCTTGTAACCCCGGTATATTTCAGTGCATTCTTCTGGGATGATATTGCCCACGGCTACTATGGCTCCTTTGCCGCCAAGCATTAATGTTGGTAATATCATATCTGCTGAACCACTCAGACAATCAATTTTGTCCCCACACATCCTGATAACCTCAGCCATGTTCCCCGGATTACCGCTGCTATCTTTTATTGCCACGAGCCCACTGCACTCCTCGGCTATATTAGCCACAACCTTTGGGTTTACGTTATACCCTGTGAACTTCGGCACATTGTAGAGGATAACTGGTAAATCAACAGCGTTAATTACATCGATAAAATATCGGGTGATCTCTTTGTCATCGGGTTTGAAGAAGTAGGGTGTGGTTATTAGGGCTGCCTCTGCTCCTGTGTCTCTAGCTGCTCTGGTTAGCTCAATGGTCTTCCATGTACTCGGTGATCCTGTGCCGGCGCAGACTTTTATCTTATCTCCCGTGTGCTCCACAAGGTACTCGATTATTCTTTCTCTCTCTTCATCCGATAGATAAGGGGCTTCTCCGGTACTGGCGTTAGCTATTACACCTGATACTCCTGCTTCTATCCAGTAATTAACCAGATCATCCAGCGCATCATACATGATCTCCCCCTTATGATTAAATGGAGTCACGTTTGGTACAAAAATTCCTTCAAGACTCAACATGTTCAACCAGAATAAAGCCTATATTGGATAAAAACACCTCGCCCATCAACTTTTATAGAAGCCATCCCCTCCCATCTTTTACATGGAAATCCCGGATAACTACCCGAGAGGTGTACCCGTATCAATAAAGTACCCGGTTATGCCTGTGTACGAGTTCTGGAGAAATAATGTAAGGAAGTTTCCAGACCGAGACGCGGTTATATACTTAGGCGCTAAGCATAGCTATGCGGATATTTGGGATGAGATAGAGTGTTTCGCATCTAACCTAATGGGGATGGGAGTAGGGAAAGGTGATAAGGTGGCTCTTCTCTTACCAAACACACCCCAGTTTCTCATAGCATACAACGCGATACTATTATCCGGTGCAACTGTAGTCGCTCTAAATCCTCTCCAATCCGTGAGGGAGTTAGGTCGCCAAATTGAATTAACTGACTCCAAAATTCTTATCATACTTGATCGCTTACTGGACAAACTACCTGAAAAGCACCCCGAAATAATAATAGCTAAGGCGGCTTACTACGCCCCCACACATCTGAGGTTTCTTAGTAGATTAAAATATAGGATCAAGAAACCAGCCAGGGCTCACATTTTCGAGGACCTAACACATGGAACAAAGGTCTCGGATTACCCTGCGTTAGACCCGAAGGAGGATATTGCTGTAATATTATTCACAAGTGGGACCACCGGGAAACCCAAGGGGGTGCTTCTAACCCATTATAGTCAAGTGGCTAATGCTCTCCAATCTTATCACTGGCTAAGAGGATGGGGGTACAGTGCAAAGCCTCAGCCAGCTGGTTATCCGATTATACTATGCGCTATGCCTTTTTTCCACAGCTATGGTTTGGTGGTTATGAATGAGGCTGTTAGCTTCGGGTGCACCATGGCTTTGATACCAAACCCAACCGCTCTCGATATAATGAAGACGACCCAAAACCACAAGGTAACTCATTTCCCCCTCATACCCCGCCTTATAAGAGAAGTCGTTGAACACCCCCGTGTCAAGGATTATGATTTAACTAGTCTTACCACCTGTTCATCAGGTGGAGCACATATCCCGGCATCATTAATGAAGAGATTCGAGGAAATCTGTGGAGCCAGAATGTATCAGGGATATGGGTTAACCGAAGCAGGACCCATAATCGCAGCAACCCCTGTAGAAGGGGCCCCGGTATATGAGAGCACCGGATTACCTTACCCTGATACCGAGGTAAGGATAATTGATCTCCAATTGGGTGAACTGGATATGCCTCCAGGGAAAAAAGGCGAGATCATTGTTAGAGGTCCCCAATTAATGAAGGGGTATCTGGGTGACCCTGAGTTAACTAATACCTCCTTGAAGGATGGATGGCTTCACACTGGTGATATTGGCTACATGGATGAACAAGGCTATCTGTATATAGTTGGTAGAAAGAATGAACGAATTGTAGCTGACGGGCACACAGTTTGGCCTACAATAGTTGAGGAAGTACTGTCTTCCCACCCTGACGTGGTTCACACCGTAGCATTCGGGGTACCTGATCCACTGAGATGTAATACAGATATCAGGGCCATGGTGGTTCCAAGAGAAGATGTGGACACAGATATACTTGAAACAGAGCTATTGACTCTTTGCAGAAAAAAACTGAATAAATACGAGGTTCCAACCAGAATAATATTCCGTGATTCACTACCCTTAACCCTACTTGGAAAAGTTGACCGTAGAAAGGTCATAGAAGAAGTGGATGCCATGATAAACAAGCTAATGCAGGGAGAAACAGTACCTGAAGAGTATCGTTAAGGTATTTTAGGTAACTCAATGGTAAAAACTGTGCCCTTTCCCTGCACACTGTCAACCATTATCTTCCCCCCGTGACTCTCAATGGTGCGCTTACAGTATGATAAACCAAGACCCAGTCCATGAGGCTTGGTGGTATAGAATTTTCTCTCAAACAAATTCGGCAAAACTTGCTCAGGTATACCTACCCCTGTGTCGCTGATCTGTATGATGAACTTGGTTTCTTCCCTCTGCTTTGTTATGGTAATGGTTCCACCACTATGCATGGCCTCAACCGCGTTCAATAAGATGTTATCGAAAACCCTCCGTATTTGGGGGCCATCAATCCATGCCTCTACTTCCTCGTCAAGCTCCACATGAACGGTTACATCCCCCGGTTTCGGTAGCTCATCCACACTTTCCTTAATTATCTTGTTCAAGTCAGTTCGCCTGAGTTTGGGCTCCGATTGGCGGGTATTGCCTCTAAGGGTTTCCAGCATCTCAAGACTTCTGGAGATGGATTTCTCAATTATCTCTAGTCCTACATCGACTTTATCCGGGTTTTTCTTCATCATATAGGTAGCATTTCGTATCGACTGGAGTGGGCTCCGGAGATCATGAGCTATCTCACTTGCCATGCTACCTGATGCCACCATCTTCTCCGCCTCAATAAGTTCCTGAGTTCTATTTGCGACCATCCTCTGTAACTCATTCGTATAGGTCTCCATCTCTCTTTCACGCTGTTTCTGCTCAGTGAGATCCGTAAAGTACCAGATTCTACCATAATATCTTCCATCTTTCAGGAGAGGCGTGGTCTTTCGTTCAATTATCTTGCCGTTCTTAAACCTCGTTATATCTGTTCCCTGATGTTTTGGGTCTCGGTAGGTCTTGTTCATCGTTTCCTTGAATTCATCTGGGTTTTCTAGTTTCTCAATGGTTTTCTCAAATATTTTTCCCTGTGGCTTGTTCTCTACATCTTTTTCTTTAAAATCGAAGATTTCTAGGAAGCTCCTGTTCCAATAGACTATTTTGTCCTGTTTATTAATAACGGATACACCAGATTCTGTTAGTTCAAGCTGAGATTCCAGTATTAACTCTTTAAGAATATCCCTGTTTCCCCTGTCTGGTGAATCCATTTGTAAATACTGTGTTTTAGTCATAATAAAATAATATGTAAGTGTTTATCTAGTCTGAAAACTGAATACTGGCTCTGTAAGGTTCATCCATTAGGATCCTTATCACGAACTTACCTAATCTCTCAAGCTGAGCAGTCTGTCGGTTATGAATAGATCCATAACTGATAAGGTTGAGATCCCTGAGAATCCTTGCATTCAATTTGAGCGTGGATAAAGGCACTCCATAGTCTTCTGATAACTGTTTTAGAAGACTGGTTAATGTTTTATCCTTCTCTGATACGGCGTTCAATACTAGAAGCTGGTTATCGTTTAATGTGCGTAGTATTAGATTGCGGAGGTCGTTAACTCCGCTTGTTGATATTGGAATTGATGCACTTCCTTCACCTTCCTGTAAGCGACATTCAACAGATTTAAGGTCTTGGATATGACTACCCCGTCTTCTTAGTCTCATGGGATTCTTTACTTTTTTTCACAGTTCTGTTTGACTGATGATGTAGCTTATTTGAAGACCACGAAGAAGCGGTTGGTGGATAAACTAGTATCCGATCCTAAAAAATAAACGAGACTTCCCTTATTATTTACCTAGTATGAGTTTTAAACTTCCGAAAAACCTTCTTGAAAACCTTAAACCTAATGAACCTATCTTAGAAGCCCTAAAAACCACTACCATTGCATCCAAACCAGACTGGACCATATTAACTGATTCCCGTATCTTATACTTTAATGAGAAACATCTCGGCCGATACGATATGGTCGTGATACCTTACACCAA
>CAZLHA010000094.1:7107-9763 GCA_964559155.1 uncultured Candidatus Bathyarchaeia archaeon
AGTTACATGAAGGCAGAAAGAGGCGTATTATCCTATGGGAGCATAACACTAACTAAAGAGGATGGTGAAGAGGTCTCGTTAAATAGAGTGCCTAAGAAACAGATAGAGCCTTTTATCAATGAACTTGAGGAAGCAATTAACAGGATAGCGATAGAACCCATCACTATTAAGCGGAACAAGGGGTTGATGGGCAAGATGTCTTGGGAGTTCCAGAAATCAGCTGAGACTCTGTTCAGGTCTCAGGCCCCTGGGTACCAACATCCTCCTCCACCACCGCCTCCGTCGAGTCAGACACCGCTTGAGATGCTGAACATGCGCTACGCTAGGGGTGAAATCTCTGACGAAGAATACCAGCGAATGAAACAAGCTCTTGGACTATAGTTTATATAGCCAAACTTTTTGTATCTTCAGATCTCCCTAGCTTTGATTAAATGAGCAGAGATAATGATACCGTTAAGCTGACCGGTACAGCAATATTATCTGCACTGGTTATTGTTTTTGATTATACGCTGAGATATTCTGGTTTGAAGATACCTTTTCCATGGTACCCGACTTTAAAATTTGATTTTACCGGGATCCCCATCGCGTTAAGTCTCTTCCTGTACGGGTTCCCATCGTCAGCTATGACCTCGCTTGTAGCAGGACTAGGTATCGTCGCTAGGAGTGGAAACGTGATCTCTGCCACAATGAAGGTTGCCGCAGAGGTATCCACGGTATTCGGTCTTCACATAGGTAGACGTTTCAATAGTTCAAAATATGTCTCATGGCCAATTGGCTTGGCTTCACGGGTGTTAGTGATGTCTTTGGTGAATCTCTATGTATTACCTAATATTTACGGTGTGCCCATGCAGGCAACAATCGGTCTATTACCCTTGATAGGCTTCTTTAACCTCATTCAGGGAGCCATCACAGTAGGTATGGGATATTTCCTTTTTGAAGCCGTCAAATCTAGGCTCCCTGGATGGACACAATAATCGGTGGATGGTTTTAAAACGGTAATGATCTCATACCTTAATTGACAGAAGTTGAAGGAAACCGCTTATCAATGGGTTGACGAGAACGAGAAAGAGATCATAGAGTGGAGCGACAAGGTCTGGGGGTTCGCTGAGCTAGGTCTCCGTGAGTTCAAGACATCCGAGTATCTCTCGGAGATAACCGAGAACCATGGCTTCATGGTTCAGAGAGAAGTCGCTGAGATGCCGACCGCATTCGTAGGGACATGGAGCAATGGGGAGGGACCAACAATAGGAATACTGGGTGAACTGGATGCCCTTGCTGGGATCAGCCAAAAACCAGTGCCCTATAAGGAACCAGTCATAGAGGGCGCCCCTGGACATGGTTGTGGACATAATATCTATGGGGCGGGAGCAGTTGCAGCCGGCATCGCGTTGAAGACAGCGATGGAGGAGAATAACATCGGTGGAACCATCAAGGTATATGGTTGTCCAGCGGAGGAAACTCTCGTGGGCAAGATCTGGATGGTCAGACACGGATTATTCGACGATGTAGACGCTGTACTTGCTCATCACCCAAGCAGCGCAAACACTGCTAGTATCGGAAGCAGCAACGCCATGAACAGCTTCAAGGTTCATTTCCATGGAAGAACCGCTCACAGCGCAGGAGACCCCGAGAACGGGATTAGTGCACTGGACGCAGTCGAGCTAATGAGTAATGCCGTTAACTTTATGCGTGAACACATTATAGAGAAGGCTCGTGTCCACTATATTCACGAAGAGTGTGGTGGTCAACCAAACGTCGTACCTGCGTATGCACGGACATGGTACTATGTACGGGCACCGGAGCGGGCACAGGTCGAGGAGATATATGAATGGGTACTGGACATTGTTAAAGGAGCTAACCTTATGGCAAAGACCACCAGTGAGTTAGAATTCCTAACAGGATGCTATAACAAACTACCAAACGAGGTCCTCTCTAAACTGGTTGTAGAACAGATGCGTGAGATTGGTGCACCCAAACACACGGAAGAGGAGCTAGAGTTCGCGGACAAGATGGCTGAGTCAATCGATATCGAGAAAAAGATGAACAGCCTGCAGAAATCCAATAGACCTGACTGGCAGAAGCTAAGAGATGTTCACTTCGATGAACGTATACTAGATGACTATCGTGAAGGAATGGTTGGAGCAGGAAGCACTGATGTCAGTGACGTTAGCTGGGTAGCCCCCACAATAGAGTTTAACACCACTTGCTGTATGTTGGGAACCCCCGGTCACAGCTGGCAATACGTCGCACAGAATGGTATGAGTATCGGTCACAAGGGTTTGATATTCAGTACTAAGGTTCACGCCGCTACAGCACTGGAGCTATTAACCAAACCTACGCTGCTCCAGAAGGTTAAGGACGAGTGGGTCAAGCGACTAGCTGGAAGAGAATACAAGTCGCCCATTCCCTTGGACTTGAAACCCCCACTAGACCAGCTGAAGGACGCCTAACCACCCACATTTTTTTAAACATACAGACTAATTTCTTTTCAATTTGATAGAATCCTACATATTGATACTCTTAACCGTGATAGTCTCAGTGAGTAACTTTACCTTATGGTGGCTCCTTTTTGATGATGAGTTCACTCATCGACTAGAGATATATGAGGAGGCTTTCCGTGAGCAGATGAAGCGGGAGAACGAGGAATTCGTTAACA
>CAZLHA010000095.1:0-9585 GCA_964559155.1 uncultured Candidatus Bathyarchaeia archaeon
TGAGCTACTACGAAGCGGCTTCTGGTTCGACTCAGAGTACGAGGTAGATAGAAGACTCTACATAGAGGATGTCCTCTACACCTTGAGTCAAGCCATGATCAAGATAAATAACCTTGAGACCCTAGAAGAACTGGCGGCTATAGAGCTAGGTGAGTAGAAATGGGGGAAGTCAAGAGGATATACGGTAAGACGCTGGATGTCTATCTCTGTATCCTCACAGCCGAGGAAGGCATAGGGGTAAGGGATATTTGGAGATCCCTTAACTTTAGCAGTCCAAGCCTAGCCCAGTACCATGTGAACAAGCTACTAGATCTTGAACTCATAGAGACCGATCTGGATGGAAAATATAGGATAAATGACCAGGAATCCATAGAGGCACTTCGCAGCTTCTTATTACTAAGGGGTATGCTGATTCCCCGGTTAACCATCTACAGTGCATTAATACTAGGCTTACTGGTAAGCTACGTAATGTACTGGCCCTGGAGAGGAGACTTCCGGGACTTAGTAACCCTATTCATCGGCTTATTCAGCGCAGGCGCCTTCCTTTTTGAGGCAGTAAAACAGTACTGTGGCTTAGATTTCATGAAAGAAGATGATTAATGGGATTTGAAGAACTCCTTTGCTTCCTCAAGAATTTCAGGATTTGCAAGAAGCTCCACAAGTGTCATCCCAAGAGCCTTAGCACCCACATTCAATGCGTCTAAACCCTCCTCAGTCATGGTTGCCTCAGCGAGCTTTATGCTGTGTCCCGGGGTACCCTCAGGAGCTATTCCTATGTAGCTTCCAGCCGCGGGTGTTTTCTGTGATACATCACCATAGTCGGTTGAAGCCATGGGCATGGCTTTCACAGACGCTTTCCAGTCCTTGACAGGTGCACCTAGCTCTTTATAGTTCTCCCAGAGAGTCCGTATCAATGGATAGTTGAGTTTCTTACTCGCGTAGAACCTGTTCTTCTCAATCTCTACCTCTACCCCCATGGCGTAGGCTGCTCCCTCACCACACCTAGCAACCTTGTCTACCATCTCGTCCAGATACTCCTGGTCACTACTCCTGACACCAAAGTCCAGCACAGCGCGATCAGGTATGATATTCATAGCCTCACCTCCCTCTTCGATTATACCATGAATCACAAGGTTCGCATCCCGCCGAGCCTCTTGTCTCAGCATATGCGTAGCCGTATAAGCTAGGGTAGCAGCATTCAAAGCATTCTTACCCAGATGAGGACTAGCAGCTGCGTGACTCGTCTGGCCCTTGAATACCATCCTGCACTTACTAATACCTAGGGCTTGGTTTCCCACGCCCCAACTGGTTGAGGGATGAAGCATGATTACGCCGTCAATATCATCAAAAACCCCCTTGTTAGCCATGATTACTTTACTCCCGCCACTTGGACCATGACCTTCCTCGGCTGGTGTACCGATAACAAACACCTCACCGGAAAGGTCCTTTACTGCCTTACTCGCGGCTATCCCTGCACCGATTGCTGATGCTGCAATGAGATTATGTCCACATCCATGCCCCACACCGGGTAAAGCATCATACTCAGCTAGTACTGCCACTCGGGGACCATCGCATTTTCCCTTATAACTGGCGACGAATGCCGTGGGCATACCATAGACACCCTTCTTCACAGAAAATCCATGATCCTCAAGAATCTCCGTGAGAAGCTCAAACGCTTTAAACTCCTCACTACCCAACTCAGGGTTCTCATATAGATATCGAGCTATACTCTCCAGTAGATCACGTTTTTTATTAACAGTTTCCTTTACCTCTTTCTTCAATAAATCCAATTCAACCAAAGCGATCGACAATAAAACATGACTCCACGAATAAGGCTTTTCAATCATAACCCAGTTTCACACACCTCCCTCATGTACAGGTCAATGCGTTCACATTATAAGCAAAAAACAGACCTGAACCAATGAGAGCAATGGGAGAGGTAATTGAAGCCGGATCACTCGAAGGAGTGGCAAGCACAACCGTCAAAAAGCTACACAAAGCCGGACTAGTCACACTAGAATCTATCGCAGTAACTCCCCCCCGCGAGATAGTGGAACTAACCGGAATGGGTGTGGACACAGCCATAAAGGTAAACACCCTGGCACGTCTTAAAGTAGACCCAGGCTTTGTCTCAGCCACGGAACTACTAGAGACTCGCAAGCACATGATGAAGTGTAAAACCGGCTGCAGTGAATTCGACCGCATAATGGGTGGCGGAATAGAAACAGGAGTAATATCTGAATTCATCGGCGAATTCGGCTCCGGTAAGACCCAGATATGCTACACTCTCAGCGTGCTCGCTCAACGACCGGTAGAAGAAGGCGGCCTAGGTGGACGAGTCTGTGTCATCGACACCGAAGGCACCTTTCTACCCGAGCGAATCGTACAGATAGCCGAAGCCCGAGGATACGACCCCCAAGAGATCCTCAGCAATGTGCTAATCGCACGCGCATACAATAGCGACCATCAAATCATGCTGGTCAAAAACCTACCCCAAGTAGCACAGGAAAACGACATCAAACTAGTAATTGTAGACAGCATGATCGGCCACTTTAGAGGAGAATACATAGGAAGAGGAAACCTAGCCGAACGCCAACAAAAAATAGGCGGCGTACTTGGAAATCTGCTCCGAGTAGCAGAAGCATTCAATTTATCTGTAGTACTAACAAACCAGGTTCAAGCAAAGCCTGATACCTCATACGGAGACCCCAATAAACCCACAGGAGGTCATGTGATGGCACATGCATGCACCCACAGAGTCTATTTGAGAAAAGGTAGAGCTAACACCCGTCTAGTACAGGTAATCGACAGCCCATATCTACCGGAGGAGAAGATCCGGATCGCCATCACCGAGGCAGGGATATGTGACGAAAACGGTAACACCAATATGGAGTATGACCCTGATATGGACTATGATGAAGAATTCAGCATAGAAGTGGAACCAGAGCCAGATGAAGAAAGTGAATAGACTATCTAATATACTTGAACGGGTTTTGAAAACCTTTTCTATAAAGTCTCTGAACTAATTGATTCTTTAATTCTCCCACACCTATCCCTTTTGTCGCGCTAATGGGGAAAATATATCCTGTAGCCAGTTCCGGTTGGCCGCCTGTAAGACTGTGTATGAAAGAGTTAAGGTTCTCGATAACTTCACTGTCGCCTGCTTTATCGATCTTGTTAGCGGCTACGAAGGGGTACTCTCCTATATTTTCGCTGATGTATTGGACCATCTCGACATCTACGCTTATATACCCTTTCTTTGCTAATCGCTGCTCTGTCTCGATAAACGTGGTGATATTCAACACATGTACCGCTGCGACTATCTGGTCCGCGTACCCCTCAATAAAGTCCAGAATCTTATCCTTCGTCCTGTCTTCCCATCTTCTACTGGCGTCAATTTTTATGCCATACCCTGGCATATCGACGAGGAAAAGATCCTGAGATATCTCATACTTATCTAATTTGGTTGTGGTTCCAGGTCTCTTACCCGTGGACAGGTTGAGCCCAGTTATGGCCTTGATGGTTGAGCTCTTACCCGCATTTGGTCTACCAGAGAATATTACATAGGACTCGGACATAGTTGTAGTAAATAGGTGGGTATTGAAAAACTGTGGGTTATATGTTGACGTTGAAATCCAGTCGCTGAGCAAGTTCCTTGTACCTGTTACGGATGGTAACTTCAGTCACCTGAGCTTCCTTCGCGATCTCACCTTGAGTTCTCCGCTCATCAGTGATCTGACTGCTGATATAGATACAGGCCGCCGCGATACCGGATGGTCCACGTCCACACGTCAGCTTCAACTCTGAAGCCTGATGAAGAATAGCGGTGGCCAGCCTCTCTGTCTCACCAGTTAATGCCAGTTTGTTAACAATCTTACTTATGTACCCCTGTGGGTTAACCTGTGGTACATTGGGTTTGAGTTCCCGTAACAGGAAACGGTAGTTACGAGCAGCTTCTTTCTTGGTTATATTAGCTGCTCCTGCTACATCCTCAAGCGTTCTTATTATGCCACACTGTCTGCAAGCCATATATATAGAGGCAACCGCGACGCTCTGAATGGTTCTGCCTCTGATTAACTGTTTCTGTATGGCTTTTCGATAGATCATGCTGCTAGTCTCCACAACGTTTCTTGGTAGATTGAGCTTGTAGCTGATCTTACTCATCTCACTCAAAGCGTGAGCTAGATTTCTCTGAGTGCTGTCACTGACTTTGCTCCTTCTATGCCACTTCCTAAGTCTGTAGAGTCTTGCACGCTCTTCAGGACTTAGTTTTCTACCAGAGGCATCACGATCTTGCCACCCTATAGTGGTACTGAGTCCTTTATCATGGATTGTCCATGTAACGGGTGCCCCTACTCTTGGAAGCTTTTCCCGTTGTTCTTGGTCAAATGCACGCCACTCTGGACCCGTATCAAGTAATGTAGAGGAAACTACGACTCCGCAGGACTGACAGACCAGTTCTCCCGATTCGTAGTCTCGTAGTAGGTTTTCACTCCCGCACTCTGCGCAGGAAATCTGTTTCTTTAATTTTGAAGACAAAAGACCCCTCACGAGATTATGATAAGGCTTATTTAATCCTATTTAACTGTTTGCAGAAAGAAGCAGAAATAGGACATATTTTTCTTAGATGTTGATAAAAACTGCTTTAGGTTACATCTATACAGTATTTAGCTTCTTAGACGATAAAAGGACTATATTTATAGAATCGCTTCAGTATTTACTATATCATTGATCAGTATCAATACTTGGTAAGATTGTATCTAGATCTAGAATATTTCCATAAAATAAAATTAAAAAGAGTGAACTTAGGCGAGGTCCATGCCTACCTCTGTTCCCTTAGCCAGCTCGTAGACTTTGTAAGCTGTACCTACGTCTTGGATAGCTAAACCTGTTGCCTTAAACATGGTGATCTCATCAGGTGACTCGCGTCCCTTCTTCTTACCTGCTACGATCTCACCGAGCTCAGCGTAGATGTCTTCTTCATCTATAATACCCTCTTCTTTGGGCACCTTAAAATCGCCTACAACAAAGGCTTGTGGAATAAAGTCTACTACGTGTTTATCGCATTTCTCGATCACGCTGGACATTAATTCCCTCTTCGCTCCTGTATCTGCACCTATAGCTGATACGTGGCAACCTTTCTTGAGCCATGCTCCATCTAAGTAAGCCTTGGGACTTGGTGTACAGGTTATCACGATGTCACTGCCCTCGGCTGCCTCCTTAGCCTCGTCTACCGTTAAGAAATCTACATCGGGGAACATTTCTTTCATCTCTTCAACGAATTCATCCATGGCTTCAGGAACGATATCGTATACCTTGATCTTTTTGATGTTTGGTCTAACCTCTAACAGACCCATTACCTGGCTTCTTCCCTGGACCCCGGTACCGTAGACTCCAGCGATTTTACTATCTTCTCTACTCAGATATTTTATGCCCGTTGCTCCGGCTGCGCCTGTCCTCAGGGCAGTAATATATGTACCATCCATGATTGCTAGTGGTACTCCGTTATCTGGGCTATTTAGTATAATTCTGGCTATAACCGCTGGAAGATCATATTCTTTTCTGTTTTCTGGGTGTACTGTAACTATTTTTGTGCCTGCGGCATTCAAACCTGGCATATACGCGGGCATAGCGATTAGAACGCCTTTCTCGAAGTGAAGGTAGACTCTTGGAGGCATCTCGATGTTGTCGTTTCCCATCTCCCTGAAACCATTCTCTACGGCTTCTAAGGTGCTTGTCATGTCAAGAACTTTTTTTACCTCGTCCTGTGTTAGGTAGAGTGTCATTTTGAATCATCAAGTGAAAGGGTGTGCTATGCATTTAATGATTTCGAGGGTTCCCGGCTTCTTTTTTAGTTTTTATTATTTGTTGAATTATTGGGGGGCTTTATTATTTTGTCTCAACATGTCTTGTTATATTACATTTAATTGAGATAAATTATCAATATAATATCTACACATAATATACCTATTTTTCAATATTTAGTTCACTATCGTAAATATTAACTACCTTAACTACACTCTATTGTCCAGCTAGAGAATCTAGGTGTATAATACTGTCGCCAAAACTCTCCCAACTATTAACGTCTTACCTGAAACCAACCGATTCTCTCTCTAAAACGCGCGGTGAAAAGAAATTGATAGCTTCCAGAATGGATAACGGATATGTATTTGATGAACGTTATTTTAACTCATTCCAAGAGGTACAGTGTTACAGGTACCTCAAACACATAGGGATCCCTTCAGGTAAGATGCATATCGAGTACCGACTAGGGAAAAACCATTTTGACTTCTTTCCCTTGAAAAGAGTGTTCTGGGAGCATCATCCAATTAACCTGAAGCTTGGGAAAAACATATACAAGTATGGGAAGGAGAGACGGCAAATCCTAGATGAACACGGGTATGATAATATTCCACTCATAGTGTCAGATATCATGTTTGATGACGTACCTAATATTTGCAACAAGATGATTGAAAACAACATAGATCTAAGGAAGGGAAGTGTTCCCACAGATACGGGGATATACTATATCCGGGATTATGAGGAACAGTTTCTCCGAATGGGCTATGCGTTGCTGGCGGAGACCACTCAATTCTAGTCTATGGAGTGAATTTACCTCCATCAGTGAAGGTTAACATCAACTGAGCATATAGATCATTAAAACCGTCATTGGTCATGCTGCTGATAGGGATTGGTTGAAATTCTAAGCCGATCCGGTTAATTATCTCCATCATATCTTGACTCATTGTGCGGTTTAGCCCTGTTAATCGGGCGTCAACAGCGTCATCCAGGGCGAACATATCCTCACTCCAGCTAATTATTTCCGCAAGCTGATACTCGTCCAGTGCATCTATCTTGCTGATCAAGTGATACTGGGGGAGGAAGAACTTAGTGTTAATGGCCGTAGCTAGGAACATGTTCATAACATAATTCAAAGGGTCCCTGCACTGCATACCATCAAAGATATAAATTACACCCTTCTCCGCATCAGTGAGGCTCTGTGCTATCTGGGCCCCGATCTCTCTGAAAGCGAAAAGTTCCATCTGCCCAGGTGTATCTACTATACAGATATCAGGTGTAAAGTCCTCGATATCACTGCTTAGGTTCTGCACGATCCCAGACATCATATCGTGGGCTAGCATAAGACCACCGTTAGGGCCTAACCCGTATTCTTCCATAATCTCTTCCACTTTAATGTACTCGCGTACATCCACGTTAGCTGCGTAAGGTAGAATCATGGATCCGGGGTCAAGGTTAACAGCCATAGCGTCTTCTCTGTGAAACTCTAGGAACCTTGTGAATTTGGCTGTGAAAGTGCTCTTACCGCTTCCAGCTGTGCCTAGGACAAATATTAGATTCAAGAGGTGTATTCCTCAAATAATTTGTATGCTTGGGGCATCTTATACCTTCTTGGCGGTCGCTTGAATCCGTAACTGCAAACCGCCTCAATTACCCCCCCTGTGCCTTTTTCCTTGGCTATCTTCATCCCCCTGATAACATCAACCAGTATCGCCCCGGCGTTGGGGGAATCCTGAGTGCTCAGCTTCATATCTAGGATAAATTCTGCTCCACTGAAATATGAGCCTTTGATGTAGAAGAAGCTATCACGGCCGTTCTCCAAGAAGTCAACGAAATCGGCTGACCCTGATACTAGCTCAAAATCATAGGATATATGTTTCTTAACTGCCTCTGTCTTGATGGTACGTTTTACTTCCCGAGTCTTCTCAAGGGTGTCAATTGACTCGCTTCCGCCGCCTACATCCAGTTGGTAGCTTTCCTCTACATGTATGCCTCTGCTATCGAGGAACTCAAGTAAACCAATGTGGACACTGGTTGCTCCCATCTGACTCATTAGATCATCCCCCACAACCGGTACCCCGTTTTTCTTGTATGCTGATGAGATAGTTATGTTGTTCACTATGCTAGATGGTGTGGCGTTGATGAATCCACAATTAGCCTCAAGCGCAGCCTCAGCGTATAATCTGCTCGCCTTGTCCGCGCCACCGGATATTAAGTTTACCAAAAGATCCGCCTTGGAGTCTTTTAACACTTGTACAATGTTTGCTGCTTCTTCCTTAGCTGGCTCTATCTCACTCATGGTATTGGATTCCAATATATCCGGGTGAGGGCCCATCTTCACGATTATACCCGTATTCTCTATCTCCACTATTCTTGGTGCTTTATTCGGATGAGCATAAATGGCCTCAGATAGATCCTTACCTACCTTGTTTTTATCGATGTCAAAACCTGCTACTACTTTTATGTCGTCTACCCTGTATTCACCTATTTTTTCATGGAGTAACCCTCGGCTCTTACCGTTCTCCGAATAGTACTGGATCCCCTGTATAAGGGATGAAGCGCTGTTACCTATTCCCGCAATGGCTACACGTATCTCACTCAATTATATCACCGTAATAACTAAAATCACTGGGAACAAGTATAGAAGGCTAACGGGTGAGTTTCTTCGTCATTACAATTGCGTCTTCGTTGTCGTAATAATTTTTAACCGTCTCAAGGTATTTGTAGTCCATCTGCTTGTACATTTTCTGTGCCTTCAGGTTAGATTTACGGACCTCAAGGTAAGCGATATAGGCATTTCTATCTGTGAATCTTTTCTCCGCCTCTTTAAGAAGTGATGTGCCGATGCCCTTTCTCTGGTATTCAGGCTTTATTGCTATATTCAGTATGTGTCCCGCTTTTTTCAAGTCATTGGATCTGCCTGATTTCTCTATTATTCCTATAGTATATCCGATTATTTCCGGTTCTTTCTCGGCGATAATGAAGAAACTGTTTCCCATATTGAGTATTCTATGGAAGAACCTTTTGCTCCATGGCGCAGAGTAGACTTTCTTCTCTATTGAATGCACTTGTGGTATATCTTCTTTGGATGCATTTCGCAGGTTAATTTCGCACAATTAGTGTTTCACTTTCAATAGTAGTGACTCAATCATCTGATAGAGTCCTCCAAATGTGAATGCGATACCTCGCAATATATCCAGCGCTGGGTAAACTAGGATTTTCCATGGTTTACCTGTTTGAAGACTTACCGGGAGATAGTATATCGCATTAAATGTCCAGTAAAGGGCTAGTATCCCGGACGCGAGGTTAAACGGCATAGGATGATCGATCTTAAACCCGATATATAGAAGAAAACTCAGAATTGAGATGATAGCTAGGGTGCTTATTAGATAAGCTGCGTACCAGCCAGCTAAAATGCTGGCGCGTTTATGAATTGCTAGTAGTGAGCCGCCTCTACCATAATTAAAATGCTGTTTCATAAGGTCTTTTAACGTGCTTCTGTGCTGGTGTAGGATGTTTACCTCAGGGTCTAGAACGATTCTGAATCCTTTGAACCCCATAGCCTCGACGGGTTGTAGGTCATCAAACCCATAGGTAATGTTTTCGTCAAAGAATTTTACCCGCTCCAATGCTCTTCGTCGGAACGCCATATTTGCTCCTGCTGGGAACTGCATTAATTTGAGATCATTGGTTTCTATGCGTATCCTGAAACCGGGTGTTGACTGGAAGAGGCTCTCATCCATATAGTTGCTGAGAATGTTGGCTTTGTCGTATCCTTCCATGGTT
>CAZLHA010000096.1:0-9542 GCA_964559155.1 uncultured Candidatus Bathyarchaeia archaeon
ATTACCTGTTCCCCTGTCTGGGTGGGTGCGGTTGGTTGTCTGGGTTGTGGTGGAGCTGGTGCTGCTGTTGCTGGTTGTAGTGGTGAACCGCAGCTACTGCAGTAGCTGCTTCCATCAGGGTTCTTGGCTCCACAGTTATTACAGTATACCATAATGTATGAATAGGAGTATGCATTAAAAAAGTCACTATGGCTAGTTTGGCTCATGGGGAGGTTGGATATTGGGTTTGGTGAAGTCCCTCTCCCCATGGCTGAGAGTGTGTTTGGGTTCTTTCTTTTATTGGTTGCTCTATTTTTCCTAATCCTTATGGTAGGTGATTTTATAGAAATTTGGGGGTTTAGATTATTCCCCTGTATCTCATGGCTTCAGCGACTCTTCCTATGGCGAGTGCGTATGCTCCTGTTCTGAGGTCTACGTCGTATTTCTCGGCTTGCATTGTTAGGTCTTTGAAGGCTTTTACCATGATTCTTTCTAGTCTTTGGTCGACTTCTTCCTCGGTCCAGTAGTATCCCTGTCTGTTCTGTACCCATTCGAAGTAACTTACGGTTACTCCGCCAGCGTTGGCGTAGATATCTGGGACTAGAATGATGTCTTTCTCGTTGATTACCTTGTCTCCGCTGGGTAGGGTGGGTCCGTTGGCTGCCTCGACGATCATATCTGCCTTGATCTTCTTGGCTAGTTCATCATCTATGACGTTCTCCAAGGCTGCTGGTATCGCTAGGTCGCAGTCCACTGTTAGGACCTCGGCTGAGCCCATTTCCTCTGATCCTGGGTATTTTAGTACGCTGCCTGTGTCTTTTTTATGCTCCATGACTTTTCTGGGGTCGAGGCCGTCTGGGTTGTAGATTCCGCCGCTGCTGTCGCTGACTGCGACTACTTTGGCTCCGTGGTCGTGGAAGTTTGTGGCTGCGTAGTATGCGACGTTGCCGAATCCCTGTATGGCTACGGTTGCGTCTTTTAGGCTCATATCGTATTTATCGAAGGCTTCTCTGGCTGCGAAGAATACTCCGCGTCCGGTGGCTGCAGTTCGGCCGACTGATCCGCCTAGTGATAGGGGTTTTGCGGTGATGACTCCTGGTGTGATCTTGCCTGTGACCTTGTAGTATTCGTCTATTAGCCAGGCCATTATCTGGGCGTTTGTTCCAACGTCTGGTGCTGGTATGTCCAGGTCTACTCCGATGAAGTCTTTGAAGGCTGCTGCGTATGCGCGGGTTAGTCTCTCTAGTTCTCCTTTGGATAGTTTCTTGGGGTCTGCGTTGATTCCTCCTTTTCCCCCTCCGTATGGTAGGTTTACTACGGCGTTTTTCCATGTCATCCAGGCTGCTAGAGCCATCTCTGATGGTAGTTCAAGTTCGGGGTGGTATCTTATTCCTCCTTTGGTGGGTCCCCTGGCGTCGTTGTGGTGGACCCTGACACCTTTGAATGTCTTTACTGTGTCGTCATCCATCTTTATTGGTAATGATACTTCGAGAATTGCTTTGGGTTTGCTTATGACCTCGTATACTGCTGGTTCGAGGTTCATTAGTTCGCAGGTTTTCTTAACGTTTACTAGTTGTGACTCCCATGCGTTTAGCTCTTTACTCATCTTAACTCTTCTAGAGTTAGAGTTTTATACATATAAGTCTAATTATGTCGGTTATTCTATTATTATTATAGTATATGTTAAGGTATTTTGGGTAATTGTGGCGTAAAATGTCTTATTGTTGGATTTGATTTCTCTAAGGCTGGAGGAAAGACTGGACAGGGTTGCTGTAAAGTTATATAACCTCATGCAGGGCTGGGTTTTTAGGATACGCCTATGTCTGAAGTGGATGGTTTAACATGTAAGCTATCTGATCCCTCTGAGGGTGGATAACTCAAGTTTTCTTTTCGGTTTGTTATATTTTATTGTGTAGAGTCTATTATTAGAAATAACGAGATACTCTGTTTAGGTTTATTGATGGTGTTAGGGGTTTACGCGTAGGGTTTTTTATTTTTAGGGGTTTTTTACATAGTTATGGTTGGTATTGTTCCGAGGCTGGATCTGGTTGGTGTGCGGAGTCAGGCTTTTGGTAGTGGTCAGGAGTATGTGTTTTTGGAGACTGGTAGTGGGGGTGTGGAGGGTGTTTTTCGGCCGGCTGAGTCCAAGTGTGGGGTGATATGGGTCTCGGGGGCTCGTGGTGGTGTTGATGGCCCCTCTTTTGGCGTGTTTACTGCTCTGAGTTATAGGCTTGGTGTTAACTCGTTGCGGCTGCATTATCGTTTTCCCGGGGACTTTGAAGAGTGTGTAGCGGATGTTCTCTTGGGGGTTGAGTTTCTAGAGGAGAGAGGAGTTGAGGATGTTGCTCTTGTTGGGCATAGCTTTGGCGGTGCAGTGGTTATCATGTCTGGGGCCCTATGTGAACGTGTCAAGGCTGTTGTTGGTCTTTCAAGTCAGACCCTTGGGGCGCAGCGGGTTGGTGAGTTATCTCCTAGGCCTCTATTGCTGGTTCACGGGGAGAGAGATAGGAATCTTCCAGTGGAGTGCTCAAATATAATTTATCAGAATGCGGGGGAGCCTAAAGAGTTGGTTACCCTTGAGGGGTGTGGGCATTTCCTAAGGGAGTGCAGTCAGGAGGTACATGACCTGCTCCGAGACTGGTTATTAGATAAGTTAAGATGAGGTCTGCCCAAAGGTTGTTATCATGTGATATGTCTAGGGCGTGGTGTTTAGGTGATTTTGTTTCAGGTTTTTCCTATAAAATGAAGGTGCCCGAATGTTCTTGCGTTGAGATGAAGTATTTACCTGCGCCAAAGCCCAAGTACTCTTTGAAACCCATCTCAGTGCTCGGCGTCTCAAGTTCTTTCGTTTCTTTGAGCTTGAGGCACTCACATTCGGGCACTAGTTTGTATGTGACCTTTCCTTTTATTGCTTGGGTTTCGTTTAGGGCTAAATTTTTTCGGTTATTGTGGTGTTTTTGCTGATTTTTTCACATGTTTGGGTTAATGTTGATTGGGATGTATCAATATATGTTGTTATTTTTGGGTTGTTTATAGCTGATTTTGTATATTAAATAGTCTCGGGTGAATTGGGTGGGATGATATGGAGGGGTTCTTCAGTTTTTTAACGGGTGATGCCTATGTTTTGTATATGTCTATTGTTAAGAGTATCAGGGAGCAGAGGAAAGTTGATATGGGTATTGTGGCTGGTTTAAAGCCTATTAAAAAGAAGACCGAGAGCGTCTATCTCCGAACCCTGTTAGACTTAGTTGTACTAGATAGCAGGAAGAATATCTTGATATGTGACTCTATTCTTGAGATGATGTCGATGGGGGAAGAGGAGAGGGTGCCCGATGCTTTGCTGGAATCTGATGCGATTGATGCTTTCCGTGAGCATATTGATCTTGGTTCGAGTGTGATTGAGAAGCTTGAGGGGTTAAACATCGAGGACTCCAGGTACAGGGCGTTGGTGGATTATATGTTGGATGCGGAGCAGCGGAATCACCGGATTCTGTCACGGCTCTATAGTTTGCTCAGGTCTGGTGATGAGGATATGGGCAAGTATTATGAGATAGCTGATGACCTCATGGTTGGAGCGCATCTATCCGGGCAGGGAGCACGATCCAAGCAATAGAACTATCTTTCTTCTGTACCTGTTTTTAATCCCTTTTTTATCTGTGTTTATTGTTTTGTATGGGGGTTTGTTTATTGACTCTGATGGAGTGGTTTGTAGGTTAGGGGCTTATGGATAAGGGATTTGGTTTTTATCTCTTGTGAAGGATTAATTGGTTATGCGTGATACGTCGTAAAGGTTGATTTCTATAAACTGGTTTCTAGGCCCTGTATCATTGTCTCGACGTTGTCGAGTAACGGGGTGAGTAATGCGGCTCCGTCTAGTTTTAACAGTCCGTGTACGAGTAAGCCGCCGTTGTATGGGTTCTGCTGTGAGGTGACACATGATACTTTTAGGAACCTTCGTTTATCGGGGGGTTTTGGGTCATTGATGAGGGTTCTCGCAATGGATCTTCCTTATGGGGTGTCTGAGATCACGGAGGCGGGTCTAACTGAGGCTCCGTCTAAGAGGGTGCAGCCGCCTAGGATCGCTGAGGCTTATGGCTGGCTGGAGTGCAGGGTCGTGGAGATTGTGGAGCTATCCCCGCAGGCTGTATGGGTCTTCGGGAAGGTGCTGGTGTCGGAGGCCAAGACTGAGGCGATTGATGGAGTAGTGGATGTGGACACGGTTAAGCCATTGCAGCATATCTGGGGAGAGGACTATGTCGTGGGTGGAGCCGGGAAACAGTTCGAACGGTAATTCTATTGAATTACCCTAGGTGTTACCCGTCTAGTTTCTTATGTCTGGTGTTTTTTCATCTGGTTTGCGTATTCTATTATGTCTTTTTCTTGGACGTACCATTTGTTGTTTTCTTTTCAGGCGCTTATTCTTCCTTTTTTTGTTAAGGCTACAGGGAGGGTTTTGGGTACCCGTTTTTCCATGACTGCATGTTATCGTGTTGTGGTATTGTATCTTGTATTGGGTGAACGGGGACTCGTTAGGGGATCTGTGTTTATGTGGCTATGTTTCGGTATTGTTAAACCCCATGTTTTATTATTGGTTGGTTTAAAGTGATAAACTGGGTTATGGAAGCTTTTCGTAAAGTAGGGTTTAGGAATGGTCTAGGATTCTGTGTACTATCGGTTTTTGTAGGGTTGTTAGGTGGTCTTTCCTCAGTTGTCTTCCGTCTCTTGCTGGATTTTTTCTATGGGTTCTTTATTGTATGTCCTCAAAGGTTGTTACCTGTTATTGGGTTGGAGTCACTGGGGTGGGTGCCATTTCTTGTCTCGAATCTCGTAGGCGGCTTGTTAGTTGGTATTTAAGGGAAACTGGTAGACCTAATGCACGGGTTCTCTTTATTGAGTGAACTTAGTTTATCTGGATTGGATTCAGGTAGGTGAGGGAGATATGTATTGCTTCGCTGGGTTCTCCGAGGTTTGAGGTGGTATACTGTATAATTCATGTATTAGTGGTTGTTTGTGTGTGTGGTGTATGTTTTATTTGTTATCCTGTCTTTGTATGTGTTGATGTTGTTATGAATCGTGATGAATTCGAGGTCTGTAAAGAGATCAAAGACTGGGAGGGGTTTATGGAGACGGCTTTACGGTATGATGAGTTATCTATGGAGGATTACAAAGAGTTTATGCCTAATGTCTTCAAGGTTGTGCCCTCTAGGACGGAGAAGGACTCGGTGAAGCTGTATGAGGCTGTTATTGATGCGTTGAAGACGCGTTGGACTGCTTCGGATAGTCTCCCAGTTCATGGCCCCTGGCATCATGGGGTGGTGGGTGGTGTCTTGATGGTTTCTCTACGTAATAATGGATATGATTACTCTGAAAAGGAGATAGGTGAGGCTTTGAAGCGAGGGTTGATGATCCCTGAGGGTAGCTGTGGCTTCATGGTGCATGTGGAGCCGGTACGGGTCTAGGAGTAGCGGTGAGCCTTGTGTTGAGGTCTACATGTTTTCACGATGAGTCACGGTCAAAGGCCTTGGAGGCGAACTCGGAGGCGTATAAGCGTATAGCGGGGCTTGGTGGCCCTAGGTGCTGTACGTTAAGCACGTATACTACCTTGGAGTTGGCTGGAGAAGTGTTCAGGGAGCTGGGTTATGATCTACCCGTATCTGATGTCCGGGGCCGGTGTAGGGTTTACAGGGAAAACAGTGAATGTCACGGGGTTGATTGCCCGTATTTTCCAGTTAACCGTTGATGCTGGAGTAACTCGATTAGGCCTATAATCGAATACTGTAATGGTTGACTGTGAAAGGTTTCTGGTTGTAAAAGAAATGTAGTCATTTATTAGATGTATATTCTAGTTCCCGTGTTTATTTTTCACTGTTAAAGAATGGGTTTATGGATATTTCTGTCTTTAAGAACATTACTTCCTTGCTTGATTACAGGCCTGTTCTCTTTGAAGTTGTTGAGATGGGTTATACTAGTGTGGAGTATGAGGATAGGTGGATACTGACTGTCTGGATCACACGTAGTGAGCATATGATGGATGTTTTATATCAGATCCTCAAACCGGGTGCCGGAATAGTATCTGGACATGGTTCATACTGATGTTAGCCTTCCATGCAGGCTTGGGGTATTATCTCGTGAAACGTTGAGAATGGATGATGTCTACGAGACTGGGGAAGCCTTTGAAGAAGACAGGTATTATCGTGGTTATCTCCCTTTTAACCTCTATCACTAGAACTAAGGGAGAAAGAAACATGATAGGCTATAAACCATGAGAAATGGGTGTTATTAGGGGCGGATATTTTCCTTTTTGTTCCATTCTCGCTTGTAGGGATCCTTGACCTTCACGGACATTTGGCCTATCTTCTCTATTTCAATAGTAACAGTTTCTCCGTCCTGCATTGGGCCAAGTCCATGATGGTTAGTTCCACATGCCATGATGTCGCCAGGGTTCAAAGTACACACCTCTGAAAGCATACTTATCTTCTCACCGAGGGTATGGCTCATATCGTCTGTGTTATAGTTCTGACGTAATACGTCGTCTACCCATAGCTTGATCTGCAGGTTATATGGATCTGGTATCTCATCCTTGGTAACTAGGACGGGTCCTAGTGGACCAAAGGTGTCGAATGATTTCTGTGGCCAGAAACCCTTAGAGTATGGAACTCCACGGGCTGATACATCAATCATCATTGTGTAACCGAATATGCTGTCAGTTGCTTTCTTCGCATCTACTTTGGATGTTTTTTTACCGAAAATGACGGCTAACTCAGCCTCATGCTCAAATATTCGAGCCTTGGTTTTTGGTAACACAACTGTATCGTTTGGGCCGATAATTGAGGTCCATCCTTTTATGAAGAAGTTGATTGGGCGTTTTCTTCCTTCTCCCTCACCAAAGCCGCCAATACCGCACATGAATAGACTGGGTTTAGGTATTGGTTGACGAAGCCTTACATCTGTGACTGGTTTTCCCGGTTTTTCTAGGCTTTTCTCTAGTACTGGTTTTAGTGTCTCATATTCGGTGATATATTTCTCCACGATCATCTGTGGTGTCTGGTATGGTTTTACATTCAACACATCGCTGATATCAACGACGCTATCATTTTTCAGTAATCCCGGTTTAAAGTTATCATAAAAAACGTATCTCATTTGAATCATATGATTGTATTAATAGGTTCTAGAAGAACATTTTGTTTTTTCCTTTATGATTTTAGGGTGTTTATCCGCCTCATATTTCCATGTGGGTGTCCGGGATTTAAGCCGGTATTGTTATTGGTCTTAGATGTAGCATGTGTTCGGTAATTAGCGAACTGTTCGGTGAAACCAAATACCTCGTTTTGGGGTGTAGGTCTAGTTTTCTGATTGTGGGTTAGGGGCTGCTTGGTTGGTTTATGTATAGGGTATAGGGATTTAGGTGAATTGTTGTTTTTGTCTCAGGGTTTTACGGAGGCTGTGGGTGATTGCAGGATCAATGTTTTGGTGCTGATAACAAGAGTCTATCATATCGGGTAATGCGTTGATGCTTTCATTGTAGAAACCAAGTCGAACTCATCAATTAGCTCCTTTAGTATTTGGGCATCATATTTTTCTCTATCGTATGTTAATTAATAGTTGATTAGTAATGGCCTCTCTACTTATTAGAGTAAAAGCAATATGGGCTCCTAGTAGGTTGTGGCGTGACATAGTGGTAGGTGTTAATCGTTCTCTTGAGGACCTCCAAGAAGCAATAAACAACTCTTTCGGTTTAGATCTTGATCACATGTGGTTCATAGCTAAAGGGATGAGGTACTGGGACAGTTCCGTGAAGTACTTGTCACCCTGTGAGTTAGAGAGCTACAGCGATAGAGGCTTAGCCTTAGATTTTTTCCAAGGGAGGGCGGAGGAGAAGCGCAACGCGGCCATGGTTACTCTAGGTGAACTCAACCTTATTGTAGGTGATAACCTGTGCTACCTTTACGATTATGGTGATGAATGGCGTTTTTCGATAAAGTTAATGAGAGTGAATAGCGGTGAGTCCTCTGAACTGGAGCCTATAGAGGTAAATCGTAGAGGTGACGATATCTATGAGTACATATTGGATGAGGATGATTGATTTTTCATTCGTCTTCGATAAGCGGGATAAAACAGGCGCATAAATCTCAAGATTTTGTTATGGAATTAAAATACGTTGAAAATTACTCAATATTAAATGCTTATTTTAATACCTTTTTCCACGTGTTTCATAAGCTGTTTTGTTGTTTCCGGGTTGGCTAGGGTTATTGTTTTACATAGCTGTAGATCTTTTTTGGTTATTTCATTCAAAGAAACCACGCTCTATACTTTTTTTAAAGTATTAGATATCTTAGTTTAGATTTTTTATCTACCGCGCGTCTTTTCAAGGGGGTCTGGTCTCTATAAGGTTGATGATATTTAGGTCAACCTAATTGGGGTTTTTTGCTAGGTGATGGTTAGGGCTAGTCCTACTGCTAGGGGGATTACTAGGTTGTCGTTGAATGGTGTGGGTAGTGCTTCGGCTATTGTGCCTGTTAGGGCTGCTATAATTGCTCTGGTTGGGGGCTGGAAGATGCTGGCTGCGAGGAGTGAGGCTGTGAATCCGGCTATGGTTCCTTCTACTGTTTTTCCTCTAGAGTATGGTAGTTTGTGTCTTCCGAGTAGGATGCCGGTTAGTGACGCGGTGCTGTCTCCTATTGCTAGGACTGATATGGCTGCTCTGGCGGTGTGGGTTGGGTAGATGAGGAGGGTTAGGGTGATGCCGAGGGCGTAGAATAGGGGCGCGTCGACGAACTCTGATGCCTCGGGGGTTGTTGTGTTTTGTAGGGTGAACCATGTGAAGAAGGGGATGCTTTCTCCATGTATTCTAAGGGCCTCTGAGACGGTGTAGAGGGTCATCGCTAGGGTTAGCAGGGCTACTATCGGGTAGGTGCCTAGGTGGTCGAGTAGGGTTAGTGGTATGAGTATGCTTGATGAGTGTACTAGTTTTCGCAGTATGGTGGTTTTCTGGATTGTTGGTCTCTCTGGAGGTTGTCCTGTTATTATGGGGAGGGTTTTTCGGAGGTCTCCGGTGACTATGTGGTCCGCGTGTAGGGTTAGGTGGAAGTCAGGGTTGTACCCTATGGTTGTGTCGCTGTGCTTGAATAGCGGGATGTTGTTGCGGTCGTCTGCGACTGCTACGGTGTGGATCCCTTGTAGGTTGTGTTCTTCTTTGAGTTTGTCTAGTGCTGTGGCTTTGCCGTTTTTCTCTAGTACTGTACCGGTTACCGTGCCGGTTAGCCTGCCGTTTCGTGTTTTTAGGTTGGGGCCGATGATGTAGTCGATCCCCAGTCTGTCTCTGAGTGATTCCAGTGCTTGTTGTGGGATGCCTGATGTGATTAACGCAGTCTTGTATCCCTGTTGGTGGAGTATGTGGATTACTTCTTGTGCGCCGGGTTTGAGGGGTATCTCGTTAATTATTTGGTTAATGGTGTCCTCTGGTAGATCTTTGAGGGTGTTGAATATGCTGGTGATGGCTGGCTTGATCCGGGTTAACCCGGTTAGGTACTTGACCCCGGTTATGAATAGGTTGGGTAGTTGTC
>CAZLHA010000097.1:0-9198 GCA_964559155.1 uncultured Candidatus Bathyarchaeia archaeon
TAGATTACATTAGTGCTATAGTATATTTAGGAAAGATATATTACATTTTAATTCTTCATAGACAAAGGAAAGGTCAAAAGATCATAGAAGAGGCAACAATATGAAATATGAAGGTTTGATTGAAAAAATGCTTTTCATCTGCGCCTCGATTTCAACAATTGTAATTTTTGTTATTGTCTATTATTTGATGAGAAATGGAGTGCATATTTTAAGTTTAGACTTTATATTTGGTATAACGTATAGTCCTGGCACAGACCAATATGGAATATTCCCTATAATAGTAACTAACTTTGTAACCGCCATATACGCATTAATTTTAGCTACACTTGTTGGATTACCGACGGCGATTTTTCTTTCAGAATATTCTCCATTTTGGCTCAGAAACATTATGAAGCCAATGATTGAGGTTATCGTCGGGATCCCTTCAGTTGTTATTGGTTTCTGGGGTCTCATCGTGCTAGTGCCAATAATAAGGAGCGTTTTTCCTTCTAATCAGGGCCAATCAATGCTCACGGGAGCAATAATCTTAGCATTCATGACCTTACCCACATTAATCTCATTATCAGAGGACTCTTTAAGAGCGGTTCCAAGAGCTTACCGTGAAGCAAGTCTAGCCCTTGGTGCCACTCGTTGGCAGACTATTACTAGAGTTATTCTTCCATCGGCTTCATCAGGTATACGAGCTGCCATGATTTTAGCTATGGGTCGAGCAG
Organism: uncultured Candidatus Bathyarchaeia archaeon; assembly: GCA_964559155.1. Taxonomy (GTDB): domain Archaea; phylum Thermoproteota; class Bathyarchaeia; order TCS64; family TCS64; genus RBG-16-57-9. The sequence continues at coordinate 714 of CAZLHA010000097.1, forward strand.
TTGGTGAGACGATGGCTGCGCTTATGGTTATCGGTATGCCCAATATTCCATGGATCACATTCAACCCTCACGATATCGTTAGGACACTACCAACTACTATAGCCCAAGAATTCGGATATGTAGAATTCTTCTCGACTCATTATTATGCATTATTCGGTATGGGTACGGTCCTCTTCGTAAGCGTATTCATAATGAACCTAATTGCTACGTACGTCTCAGGGAGGAATGAGATGTGAATTCCTATCAAAAAGAAAAATTCATAGTAGGCTTTATGTATGTTACGTTATTTTTGAGTATAATACTGCTTCCAGTAATTATTATGTGGGTTGCATCAAATGGAGTAAAGGAATTAACCTGGAGCTTTTTAATAGGTACTCCATCATTTTCAACCTCTGAGTCACGTTTAGCAACTCATGGGATATATCCTCAGATAGTTGGGTCTCTACTACTTGTATCAGGAAGTACTATACTTGGTACACCAATTGGCGTTCTATCAGCAATCTATCTAACAGAATACGCCCACCCAAACATTATCACCAAGACTATCAGGTTTTTTACAGAAACCCTGGCGGGGATTCCATCAATAGTTATAGGCTTGTTCGGAATGGAGTTACTGGTCTATCAACTAGGATTTCAGACCTCACTAATCTCTGGAGCTGTTGCCCTCAGCTTAATGACGCTACCATTCGTTATACGTGCTTCTGAAGAGGCCATAAAAGTTGTTCCACAGGATTATAGAGAAGCCAGTCTAGCCATGGGTGCATCAAAATGGGAGACTATAATCAAAGTGGTTATTCCAGCGGCTTTACCAGGTATTCTCACTGGCGTATTATTAGGCATGGGAAGAGCAATAGGAGAGACAGCTGTACTAATTCTTACAACAGGTGGGGGTATGACACGTAGGGTTCCATCAAGATTAACCTCACCAGTAGGGAGCCTACCTATATACATTTATTTAATAGCAAAAGAGACCGTGCATCAGGAATTGTTGAATAGAGGATCGTCTGCAAGTCTTGTACTCTTGATAATATTCCTATCTATCAGTGTCTTGGCTTTGATAATAAGAAATTACTATATGAGGAAACTTGGAAGATGAGTAATAACAACTATAGTATACAGGATAAAAACTCCAGCTTTATACCCCAGATGGCTGAAGACAAGATTGTTTTTAAAGACTTCAATTTATGGTACGCGGAAAACCATGTACTGAAAAATATAAACATGGGAATAAAAAACAATATAGTAACAGCGTTCATGGGGCCTAGTGGATGCGGGAAAAGTACGCTTCTAAGAAGCATAGATAGGATGAACGACATTATAACAATATGTAGAACAGAGGGCGAGATACATATTGATAATAAAAACATATACAGGGAAGAAGAGGATGTATACGAGCTTAGGAAAAAAGTGGGTATGGTCTTCCAGAAACCAAACCCGTTCCCTATGAGCATATATGATAACATAGCGTATGGACCTAAACTTCATAAAATAGCCAAAGGCGAAAAACTGGAGCAGATCGTTGAGGAGAGTCTTAGAGTTGCAGCATTATGGGATGAAGTTAAGGATCGTCTCAATGACTCAGCCTTCGAATTGAGTGGGGGACAACAGCAACGCCTCTGTATAGCCAGAGCTCTAAGCATTAACCCTGAAATTATATTAATGGATGAACCCTGCAGCGCACTAGACCCAATAGCAACACAGAAAATAGAAGCATTAATGAGAGAACTCAAAGAAAACTATACAGTCGTACTGGTAACCCATAATCTCCAGCAAGCAGCTAGAGTGAGTGAGATGACAGCCTTCATGTATATAGGAGAATTAATCGAGTTCGACGCCACACGAGACATATTCGAGAACCCTCAAAACAAGTTGACAGAGAATTATATTACAGGAAAATTCGGGTGATATAGATGAACAGACCATTAGATATTGGATTAGAACAGATTAGGAATCTTTTAGTGAAGATGGGGAACTTGGCCATAGAGTCACTAGATCTCGCGTTAAAGGGTTTCTTTGAGAACGAGGACGTATTTGTACAGTTACGAGCCTGGAGTAATACTATACTATTATTGAGTGAGGAAGTGGAAGATAGAGCAACAGAGTTAATGGCGCTCCACCAGCCAATGGCTAGTGATCTACGTACATTAAAAGCCTACATAAAAGTCGCCTATGATATCGAGAGATATGGGAGATACTCTATGGATATTAGCGAGATAAAGTCAAGACTCGGTGAATGGGAAGAAATAACCGATTCCGAAGATTTCTATTTCGAAGAACTTGGAAAAACTGTAAAGAATTGTCTCTCGAGTAGCATTGAGTATTTGGAGACCATGGATAAGGATGCTATATTTGAGTTATCAAAGATTGAGGCAGAATCAGATGAACTTTATAGAAAAAACCTTGAACAATTATGGGAGAGTCAACTTCCCACAAAAACTGTGATGGCTTATACATTAACTATAAGATATCTTGAGAGAATAGCCGATCATAGCAGTTACATCAGTGAAGCAATTTATTATGCAATTACGGGAAGAAGGATATCTCTTAGATAGATGTAAAACGTAGGTTGATGAGAAAAGGATGAAAATAGGAATATTCTCAGATATTCACGGTAATAAACAAGCTTTAGATAAAGTATTACAGGATATTGAGAAACAGAGGGTTGAACAGATCTTCTGTCTAGGTGATCTTGTGGGATATGGTCCGAGACCAAACGAGGTGATTGAGACTATCCGGGAAGTAGATATACCAACGGTTATGGGAAACTATGATGAAGGAATAGGCTACGATAAAGGTGAATGTGGTTGTGCTTATGTTACTGATGATGAGAAGTTTAATGGTCGGAAAAGCATCGAATGGACAACCAGTCAGGTTACACAGAAAAACAAAGAATTTCTAAGAAATCTAGAGTATCAAATAAGCTTCAAGACAAATAAGTACGATTTTCTTCTTGTACATGGGAGTCCTCGAAAAATAAATGAGTACCTCTACGAGGCCCGCTCTGAAAAAAGTCTTACTAGAATGCTTGAGAAAATTGATACAGATATATTGGTTTGTGGTCATACCCATAAACCATATCATCGAGTTGTTAACGGCGTACATGTAATCAATGATGGCAGTGTTGGTAAACCAAAAGACGGTGATCCACGGGCATGTTATGCATTAATTACGATAGATAACAACGTCTCCGTGGAGTTTAAAAGGGTAAACTACCCTGTCAAGGAAGTGGCTAAGGAAATAGTTGAATTTGGGTTGCCAAAGACTTTTGCTGAAGACCTACTTAACGAGGGTAAGTAATTTTATTTATATAAACCCGTTCTGAATCCAGTCATAATGTATGATATAGATAAACTAGTAAAAAACAGCGAAGATGCCAAAAAGTATATTGAGTCTAGTCATGAGAAGGCTCCCCAGTTTATTGAACGATATAATTCCTATGAACTAGACAAGGAGATGATGATCAAAATCTCATGTCATAGCGATAAATATATGATCTTTGCATTCAGCGCAGAGTGGTGTCCTGACTGCTATCAACACATACCAGTTTTAGCAAAGATAGCCGAAGAAACAGGATTAGAAGCAAGAGTATTCGGACACTTAATGCGAGACGCTAAGAGCCCAGACAAATTATGGAGAATTCCTCCCAGTCCAAAAGAGGTTGAAGAATTCCAGCTAGTCAAGATCCCATCGATGTTTATCCTAAACAAGGAAGGGGAAAAACTTGGTGAGATCATAGAACATCCTGCAGAAGGAAAGAAGCTTGAAGAAGAGATTCTTGAGATACTTGAATCCTAACCAAACAAGTTTAGGGAACGTTTCTCTAATTTCTGCTATAATCAAGTTAAATAAAAAGGAAATCAAGATATATCCAATGACCCCGGGAACTGTATTCAACAAAATCAATTCCAAAAACAACAAAGAAGTAATCTTAAGAGCCCCTAAAAAAGAAGACAGAGAAGATTTGAGAACTCTCATCAACGAGTTAGTGGAAGAAGAAGCCCTTATCGGCAGAGATACAATGGTCTCAAAGAAACAACAGGTAGATAGACACAAGAAGCTAATTGAGAATATTAAGAAAGGCAAAGTAATCGCAGTTGTATCTGAGGTGGATGGAAAAGTAATAGGTTTCACGATGGCTGAGCCTCGCTTTGGTAGGTTGAAGCACGTCGCCAGCTTTGGGATAAGCATTCGAAAAGAGTTTAGAAGTCAAGGTATCGGCAGTAAGATGATTGAGGAACTGGAGAAGCAGGTCAAAAGCAAAGGTATTGAGATCATGATCTTAGAGGTCTATGCTAATAATCGCTCAAGAAGGCTTTACAAGAAGCTTGGATACGAGGAATATGGAGTATTACCAGATGGAATCAAGTATCATGGAGAATATATTGACTGTGTATCCATGTACAAGAAAATACCATAGTTACAAATACCTTTTTAAACAAATCAACAGCAAATACTATGAGATAGGAAATGAGTGTGTATCACTCGGACTGGACAAACGCCTCCTGATGGGGGAAACGAATTCTTTAAACAGTCCCAGCCAAAAGTTTCAGCACAACTCAGACACAATAGTGCTAACTATAATGGAGACAAACAAGGATGACAGATAAAGCAAAAAAGGAAATGGTAGTAACACCCTGGGAAGTCAGTGGCGATATCGACTACGATAAATTAATGGATCAATTTGGGGTTCAACCCATGACCCGTGAACTGGAGGACAAGATAGCCCATCACGCTGGTTTCAAACACCTTCAACTTAGGCGAGGAGTATATCTAAGCCACAGAGACCTCGACTGGTGGTTAAAGGAGTATGAAAAAGGGAACAAAGTAGGGTTATACACGGGCAGAGGCCCCAGTGGACATGTACATCTAGGCCACCTGCTACCATGGTTTTTCTGCAAATACCTGCAGGACACATTTGATGCTGATCTCTACTTCCAGATGACAGATGATGAGAAATTCCTTCACAGGGATGACATGACATTGGATGAGGCTATTGGGTTAACCTATGAGAATGCATTAGATGTTATCGCATGTGGCTTGGACCCGGAGAAGACACATATCTTCAGCGACACTGAGCATATCGGACACCTCTACAAGATTGCCTTGAATGTAGCAAAAAAAGTGACTTATAATACGGCAAAAGCGGTCTTTGGGTTTAATGACAGCAATAATATCGGAATAGTGTGGTACCCTGCTATGCAGGCGATGACATGCTTCCTCCAGTCAGAGAGGGAGGGAGAAAACATTCCATGCTTGATACCAGCGGCAATTGACCAAGATCCATACTGGAGAATGACACGAGACATCGCTGAGAAACTAGACTACCTTAAACCTGCTCAGATACATGCAAAGTTTCTTCCAGGTCTAGCGGAGGGAGGAAAGATGAGCGCCAGTCAACCTGAGACAGCTATCTTCACTACAGACCCACCTAAAGAGGCGGGAAATAAGATTATGCGGGCGTTCACAGGGGGAAGGGACACGGTTGAGGAGCAACGAAAGTTAGGGGGCGTACCTGAAATATGCAATGTCTATGCCTATTTCTACTTCCTCTTTGAGGAGGATGATAAGGCTCTTGTTGAACGTGAGTCCGCGTGCAAGAAGGGGGAGATACTCTGTGGGGAGTGTAAGAAAGTACTGGCTAAGCGTATTGAGGGATTCTTGACTGAATTCCAGAAGAAGCGAGAAGAAGCTAAAACGGTTCTGGATCAGTTTATCCTCAAATAATTTATACCGTATAGTTTTGAGGGGTATTATACTCTGAGTGATAGGATGGTTTTGGTTTAACCTGTTTCATTGTTCGCTGCTGGGTAAGTTTTGAGACAGGGAAGCAATCCATGAAGAGGCGGCGGATATTATCTATGTATTGAGGGGGGACGATATGGATGTAGGGTAGTTTTCGTTAAAGCAGGGAATATTTGTGGTTGTGCCTAAAAAATTACGGTCTCGGACATAGGATAGAGTATAAGAGCCGCATAGCTATGTGTTTTCCATCCACACATGTTTTAGGTTATTGAGCAGTCCAGCCTCCATCCACGACTAGGCTGGATCCAGTCATAAAGCTGCTTTCATCAGATGCGAGGAATAGCGCAGCCTTTGCTATCTCCATGGGTTCAGCCATCCTGTTAATAGGAATAGTGTTTTCTAGGAAATTTCTTCTCTCCCTTGGGTTGGGGTGATTTTCAATACTATCTAAGAGTAATGGGGTTGCAGTTATACCGGGGCAGAGGACGTTTACTCTTATGCCCGTTGTAGCTAGGTCTAATGCTAACCCCTTGGTCATCTGAATTACACCTCCCTTGGATGCTCCATACGCAAGGGTGTTTTTGGCCCCAACTACACCCACCTCGGAGGCATTATTCACAATGTTTCCATACCCTTGTTTTTTCATGACGGGTACGATTGCTTTGCAGCCAAGGAAAACGCTTCTAAGGTTGACGTCTATTACCCGGTCCCATTCCTGGAGGGTGGTTTCAAGACTCTTGAAGCTGCTCATACCTGCGTTGTTGAAAAGTACATCGATTTTCCCATATGCTTCAATGGCTTCGACCTGTATACAGGTCCATGTGCTCCACTCTGCAACGTCTCCGTGAACAAAGATGACGTCGCCTTTCTCTTTGATCTCTTCTTTGGCTATCTCGCCTCTCTTCCTGTCTATGTCATTGAGTACTAGTTTTGCTCCTTCTTGGCTGAATAACTGGGCTGTGGTGTAACCTATACCCTGGCCTGCACCTGTTATGATTATTACCTTGTCTTTGAGTCGATTCAATTCATTCAACTACAAGGGGTTATCGGGGTAAAACTCTTTCACGGGTTTTAGAAAGATTAAAGCAGTCCACAGGTGAGTTTTCCCTGTTATGTCTAGTCTAGAGAAGAATTATGAGAAACTAATGGAGCACAGTAAAGAGCTTGCAATAGTGAATAGTGCTGGAGCGATTCTGCACTGGGATATGGAGACTAAGATGCCACCTAGGGGCGTTGAGTTGAAGAGCCAGCAACTAGCATTCCTTCAGAAGACAGCGCATCAATTGTTGACAAGTTCTGAATCAGGTAAGATACTTGACTCTGTTGAGAAGGATCCGGGGTATGATTCAATGGACCAGGTTTCTAAACGTAACTTGTATCTTGCCCGGAAGGCTTATGATGAGGCTACTAAGCTTCCTGAGAAGCTGGTTGTGGATATTGCTAAGCAGCAGACGGTTGGAGTTAATATCTGGAAGAAGGCTAAAGCGGCTAAGGACTGGGATATGTTCATGCCAGAACTGGTGAAAATGAAGGAACTTACTTTAAGGAAAGCTGAGTTATTGATGGAGATCAAGGAGGCAGATACGCCTTATGATGCCTTGATTGATGACTATGAGCCACGGATGACGGCAGGTACCATTACTAGGGTTTTCGATGAGATGAAGAAGGGATTACAGAGGGTAATGGATCGCGTGTTGAAGCATCAGGACGTTAATAAAGAGTTCCTCAGTAGACCGGTTCCTGTTGAGATCCAAGAAAAGATCGGGGAGAGTATGGCGAAGTTTGTGCATTATGATATTGAGTCAGAGAACGCTGGTGGTCGCATTGACTCTACTGAGCACCCGTTTACCACGGGTTATTATACGGATGTTAGGATTACAACGCATTATCATGAAACCCGGTTCCTGTCCAGTGTCTACAGCATTCTTCATGAGGCAGGGCATGCCCTGTATGAGCAGGGTTTACCCAAAGAGTGGATGTATCAGCCTGTAGGAACCAGTGCCAGCTATGGAATTCATGAGTCTATGAGTAGATTCGTGGAAAACGTGATTGGGCGCAGTCCAGAGTTCTGGGAGTTTTATCTACCTGAGTTGAAAAGGCTTACCGGCGATACTTTCAAGGATATTGATAAGGAGCGGATGTTGAAAGCGGCAAATCATGTAGTTCCTAGTAAGATTCGTATTGAGGCGGATGAGGTTACATATGGATTGCATATTGTGATCCGATTTGAAATCGAGCGTGACCTGTTCAGTGGTAAAGTGGAGGTTAGTGAGCTGCCACAGGTGTGGAACGAGAGGTATATGGATTACCTCGGAGTGGAGATCGAGAATGAAAGTGAGGGTGTGATGCAGGATACTCACTGGGCCAGCGGCTTGTTCGGGTACTTCCCGAGTTATGCTCTTGGTAATATCTATGATGGAGTATGGTTGTCCAAGCTGGATGAGGATCTGCCTGAGTGGAGGCGCGAGATAGCTAGGGGTCGCTTCGGGATAATTAAAGAGTGGCTAACTGAGAATGTATATGGTTATGGAAATCTATACGATCCGGAAGATCTTGTGGAGATTGTTACGGGAGTAGGTCTTGTGGTGGATCCTTTCATCGATTATCTAGATAGGAAGTTTGCGCGTATATATGGTTATTAACTGGTAACTGCTGGCAGGTATTTTCCCTCCTTTTTATCTGTATTACCTGGTGTCAGTTGTTGTTACTTTGTGTAGGGATTAAAAGGTGTGATATGTTTGTA
>CAZLHA010000098.1:0-9189 GCA_964559155.1 uncultured Candidatus Bathyarchaeia archaeon
AATATGCCAGCGGGTACTGTTAGCACTACTTTCATGACGGTCTCATAGAGTAATATGAGACCCCACTCCACTTTGGTTAAACCTATCTCCTCGGTAACATAGACAACCTAGAAAGGACTCGCGATACCATTCAGAATAAACCCGAGTAAAACAACCAGACTCAATGCCTTAACACTCAAGGGTATCTTCCGTATCAGATCTGGTAATCCAGCGTAAGCCTCTCGTAATATTGTTGCTATACTGGGCATTGATCCCACATCCTGAACCTTGGTGGTATCCTCTAGCCGAGTATAGATCAGGTATGCACTGAAGAAAGCCTGGGCGCCCATGAAACCGTAAAGTATACGCATCCCAAGGTTATCACCATACATAACCAGTATTGTGGCCGCGATATATGGACTGAAAATAGATACAGCGTTACACAAACCCGACATTATTGAGACCCCCATACCACGGTTCTTCGGTTCCATGCTATCAGCCAGAATAGCTGAAGTAGGTGGGAAAGCAAATACCATAAATCCCTGAATCAGGGCACCCACGGCTATCCACTCCCAACTCGGCGCCAATACGTAGATGACTGTCGTCAATCCCCTGAGAAAATCAGCCAACACGATTAATTTCACACGGCTAACCCTATCCGTCAGGTAACCGGATATCGGGAAGACCACGAGACCAGCTAATGGTCTTATACTGTTGATTAACCCTATCTGGTCACTGCCTCCCCCACGGCTAAGACGAATAGACTGGCGTAGCTGAGTACCATCCTTCTAAAAAACATGCCAATAACTTGACGGATCAGTAATATGGTTAAATTACCCTTCATGAAGGAAAGCCGATCTCGTATATCTTGTATGAACCTCAAAACAGGACCATATGGGGTTAACTGACACATAAATAAGTGGTATATTGTCTTGTAGTATTTGAATGAAATAAAAAGAAGTTATTGGATGAAGAGAGCCAATACGGCTTTCTCAGTGTGCATCCTGTTCTCACCCTGATCAAAGACAGCGCTATGAGGGCCCTCAATGACGCTGTTGGTCATCTCTTCTCCACGGTAGCCGGGTAGACAGTGCATAAAGATGACGTCATCCTTGGCCATGGCAATGGTATCATCATTCACTTGGTACTTGGCGAATGCCTTCTTACGCTCCTCTATATCCTTGTGGCCCATACTGTGGAAGGTGTTAGCATATACTACATCCGCGTCTGTGAACGCTTCCTCAAGGTCACTTGTTATCACCATCTGTGAACCGCTGTCAGCCGCGTGCTCCTCTGCGAATTTTGTGACCTTTTCGTTAGGAGCCCATCCATCAGGTACAGCAACATACATATCCATACCCATTAGGCTGCTTCCAACCATAAGGCTCTGGCACACGTTCCATGGATCACCCACATAAGCTACCTTCAATCCCTCAAGCTTACCTTTGTGCTCACGCATGGTTAGCATGTCTGCTAATCCTTGGCATGGATGTGTTAAGTCGGTTAACGCGTTGATCACGGGGCTATCCATGTACTTTGCATATTCCTCTACTACATCCTGACCATAGGTTCTGATAACTAATCCATCACAGTACCTGTCCAGAATACGGGCAGTGTCCTTGATGGGCTCTCCTCGGGCTAGCTGCATTGTCTCTGGTGTGCTATAGAAGCTCTGCATTCCTAGGTGAGCAATGGCGGCTTGGAAGCTGAATCTTGTCCGTGTGCTGTGTTTCTCGAATACCATGGCGATAGTTCTGCCTGCGAGGTACTCGTGGCGCTGCTTCATCATACGTTGACGCTTAAAGTCAGCGGAGACATCTAGAATATATTTTACCTCTTCAGGTTTCCAGTCCATTAGGGTTAAATAGTCTTTTCCTTGAAATCGGTCTTTCATACTCATACTGAGTCGAGGAATATAGATGCTGACTTATGGTATAATATTATCGCCTATTCTATTTGCGTCAAGAAAGATGGAAAAAGTTTCAACTGGGAGATCGAGGTTAACAATCACTCGGTTATCTGCGGGAGTCAAGGAAGGTGTTAATTACCCTCAGTATTTGTCCGGGTTCCCATTGGTAGCATCCTAAATTGTGACCATATATGGACATATAGATGTGATGAACATCAGGTATACGTTCTTTAGCGTACTCCACCTCATCATCAGTCAGTATCCCACCTTTTTCCATATTTGCTTGAATAAGCAACACGGGGCACTGGATATCTCTGATACGCTCAGACTCGTATCCTGTTGAGACTTCGTTGAAGACCTCATCGTCTTTTCCTCCTTTGCTCCACGGGGTTAACACCCTTGGATCCAGGTTTCGCAGGTAGAGAGCCTTATTGAGTATAGATATGTAATCCAATCCGTCTCCATAGGTACCGGGTTCACGCCAAGGAATATCAATGGGCATATCCGCAACCATTTTAACAAACTGGTTTAAAGACACCTGTTTGCTGGCCAGTTTCTCCCAACCAGACCAGAAAGTATGATAATCAAGCATCACTTTTCGCACATTATCCCGCTTAATGTTGGCGTCTCCAAAGATCAGTGTCTTTACTAGGGCTGGTCTCTCAGCTGCCATCATTAATGAGATCATACCACCTAGAGCAGTGCCATAAAGAGTGGTCTTTTCACCTATCACATGTTCTATGAAACTTATTGTGTCGTTGATGTGATCAATATACCTGTAAGGGGGTGTATGGCTTGACGCACCGTGGCCCCTGAAATCCAGTGCATAGACATGGTATCGCTGTGTCACCCAGGGCATCAAGGGCTGAAAGAACTGCCACCTATCAGTCAAACCATGTAAAAATAATATTGCTGGACCAGAGTCTGGTCCTTCCGCGTAGTTTAAGGCTGCTTCGCATCTATTATAGGTCTTCTCGATGAGCATAGGTGTATTGATTGGTTTATTGTTGATAAGATAAGCGATAGGGTCAGTAATGCTCTTCAAGATCTCAGAGAATCTCCCCAAACCTTCTCTAAGGGTTTTGAAGGACTACCACAAGGCTTCAAACAGCTTCAGGTTCTTTCCACATTTCACCATAACAAGAGAAGAGATTGATTAATTCTCAGACACTAAACGATATCCTTGAAAAATATTTACCTTAGTTTTAAATAATAAAAGATAATGGCGCTGGGTATGGGATTTGAACCCATGAGCGCTTTACGCGCACTGACTTAGCAGGCCAGCTCCCTACCAGGCTAGGAGAACCCAGCAACCAAACAGTATGCACCCCAACTGCGTTTTAAAGATTATTCTATTGGATAGACTCTGCGGCCTTCCACGTAAGTCATCTCACATCGCCAATCCTTCAGCGCTTCGGGTTCAACTTCAAGGGGGTTGAAATTCCATACTGCTAGGTCAGCGTATTTACCGGGTTCTAATGTCCCTATCTTGTCTTCCATGTAACAGTGTCGGGCAGCTGGCATGGTATAGAATCCTAAAGCAGTCTTGGTGTCTACGGCTTCCTCTGTTCCAAGATTATTACCTTTTATTGTGTTTCGTGTAACTGAGGAGTAGAGCCCAATATTTGGTAAGGGCTGTGTCACAGTGGCGTCATGACTAATACCGATGGGTACACCCAGTTCCGCTAATGTTTTCACTGGCATGCACTTATTGCATCTTTCCTGCCCTAGGGCTTCAATGAAGCTCTCACCCAAGAAATAGATGAAAGGAGTCTGGGTGTTTACCATCACATCAAGGTTGACTAACTGTTTTTTAGCTCTCTCTGTAGGGAAATAGCAGTGGACTATTTGATGGCGGGGATCCAGTCGTTGATGGGTCTTCTGGGCGTGTTCGAAGGAGTTCATGGTGATGTCTATGGCCTTATCCCCGATGGCGTGTACAGCGATTTGGAATCCTTCGCTATGACCTAGTGTTACCATCTTGTTGAGTTCTTCCTGAGTGATCATCTGGTTTCCATGCTCCTCGGGTTTATCCTTGTAGCCCTCATAGAATAACGCAGTCCTTGGGCCCACGCCACCATCTACAGCCATCTTTAGGCCGGTGATCCGAAGCATATCGTCTCCACCCACTACATAGTTTTCAACAGCCCACTGGGTCTCCTCTAGGCTCATTAGGAAACCTACCTGTATTTGTACGCGGTGGGTTAACTCGCCGCGCCTATGACTCTCTCGGTATGCTTCTATGTCATCTGCTAGTAACCCGGGTTCTATCACTGTGGTAAATCCTACTGAGTGGAAGTCTTTACAGGCCTGTCGAATGGCTTTGAGCTTATCCTCCATGCTCCACTCTATGACGTCTGTCACCAGATTCGTAGCGTGTCCCCGTAGTAATCCAGTGGCTTTTCCCTCCTCGTCTCTTTCTATTATGCCAAACTCAGGGTTAGGTGTATCCTTGTCTATTCCAGCTATTTCTAGGGCTTTACTATTTGCTACCCCCATCTGGAATACTCGTTTAATATATACTGGGTTATCTGGACTAATGGGGTCAAGATCGTGTTTAGTTGGGAATCTTTTCTCTTCAAGTAGTGATTCATCCCATGTATGGGCGATAATCCATTGCCCCTCAGGGGCCTCTTTGACTCGCTCCTTTAGTAATTCAACGATCTCACGTATACTCTTTGCTTTCGGGTATCGTATATCTATGATGAAGGCAGATGATAACCCATGCTCTAAGAAGTGATCATGCGTGTTCACGAACCCTGGTGTGCAGACTCTCCCATTAAGATCAACTACTTCTGTCATGGGGCCGATTAACCGCTTAACCTCAGGTTTACTGCCCACTGCTATGATTTTACCTTCACGAGAAGCGAGAGCATCGACTGTGCCCCTACGGGGATCCATGGTTATTACTGGTCCATTCTGGATAACTAGATCAGCGAAAGACATAGATAGGAAATGGTTGTTGGGCTCTAAAACCTTATCATACTATAGTTTGAGACGCATATAGTCTCCAGCATCTATAAATCCCTGTTTAAGATAAAGGGGCCGACCAAGGTTACTGGGGTTATTAACCTGGATATCGTAGCAATCCATATCTCGGGCTGCATTTAGTGCTTCCTTGAGTAGCATTGTGCCTATTCCTTGGCCTCTATATTTTTCGTCTACAATGTATTCTTCTATCCTAGCATATGATCCGCTACATCTTATGGCTACTGGATATGATAATGTGATTACTCCTACTACTTGGGTATTAATTTTAGCCACTAGGATTATACCGAGATCAGGGTTGTTCAATATTTTATGATAGACCTTATGACCTGATTCCTGATCTACCCTGTATTCATCTCTTCTCTGTCTTGAAGTTAGTTTGCTGAATAAATTGAATACCTGAACCTCATCTTTGGTTCGGGCTCTACTGATATTAGTCATATTTGCTACAATAGGGGTCTAGGATTAGAATCTTGACATGGTCTTTACACCTGTCTTGGTTCCGACATAGGCGATCTTTGAGTACCCTATAAATAACCCTGTTTCCATGACCCCTTGTACTGAATGGAGTCTAGCGTTAAGATACCCCGGGTTATGTATTGGCCCAAAATCTGCGTCGATCAGATTATTACCGTTATCAGTGACAACGGGTCCCAGTTTTCCTACCGCTTGGCGAATATCCGGTTTTGCACCCATGTTTCTCAGTTTTCTTGATACAGGTGTTACGGCCATGGGATGTACTTCCAGATACACTGGTTGGTTTCTACCTAGTACATCTGTTACCTTTGTCTGGTCTGCTATCAGGATATATTCCTTACAACAGCTTGCCACTATTTTTTCCCTTAGTAGTGCCCCGCCTCCACCTTTTATGGCGTTGAGTTCTTGGTCTATTTGGTCTGCACCATCGAAACCGAAGTCTAGTACAGGGTTCTCGTCTAGTGATGTTAAGGGTATCTGGGCTTTGACTGCTTCTTGGATTGCCTGATAACTAGTAGGAACAGCTCTTATGCTTTTTAGTTCTCCATTTCGTATCTTTTCCCCTATTATCCGAATTCCTTCGGCCGCAGTTGTACCGCTCCCAACCCCTATCACCATATCATCTTCGATGTGTTCTACCACTTTTTCTGCTGCCCTTATTTTTGCACCCTGTCTCCAGCTCATTGTTCCAGCTCCAGTCTTTCTAACTCGTCTAGTTCCTTAAGCACATCCTGTTTAAGCCTATCGAGTCTGTCCTCAACTGTCTCCCTACCCCGGCTCTCACTGGTTTCTTCATCTTCCTCATCATCTTCTTCAGGCTCTTCCTCCTCTTCGGGTTCCTCTTTGTCTTCTTCATCGTCTTCAGGTGGGGGTCTTGGTCTTCGCCTTCTGGGTTTAGGTTTTGGTTTAGGTGGTTCCTTTGGTTCTGGCTCAGGTTTCTCGATATCCAGTTCACTTATAATTAGATCGATCTGGCTCTGGGTTTCTGTTAAAGTCTGCTGGAACTGCTCTACTATACTTGCCCTTATCTCCTCAAGCTCGTTGAGACTAACTATGAGCTCCGCTTTCTTTAGTTCCTCGTTTACTTGCTGCATCTCGCTCTCATAGTTCTTGCTGAGACGTTCTCTTTCCTCGCGGCTGATCTCTCCATTGTCCTCAGCTTCAAATAGTCTTTTCATAACCATGCTGAGTATCTCTTGTTGGAGAGTCAGTGTGCGTATCTTTGTTCGTGCTGCTTCAACTTGCTGTCGCTCTGTTATGCTTGGAAGATCGGGTAGATTTACTTTGCTTGGCTCTACTTCTACGACTACCTGCTCGGGGTTGCTGGGTTCTGTTTTTTCAGGTTTTTTCTGTACTCCCTCGGTTGCTCGCATGAACATTATGATGGCGATCGCCGCTACTATGAGAGCACCTACACCCAAAATCATGTCGGTAGTTAAAGTAATAGCCATGTAACTCACTCTTTTCTTGAAGCCCTATATATTTAAGCGCTAACCCTCTTTATGTGATTGTCGCATTAAAATTGCATCATTTATTTAATTATTTCATTGATTGAGATACTATAATTTGAGGCTCTGGATTTATAGGTTAATTTAACTGAGTTTACTGGAATAGTAATGAGTAAGGTGCTAGGATTAGGGAAGGTATCTAGAGAGGTCTTTGATAGAGCAGTTTTACCCCATATTCCTGTTGATAAAGATATTGAACTCGATGGAGCCACAACAAATCTAACAGGGGAAACAGTTATCGCTCACAGCCCAAGCATAGGTGTACCCATAGAAGCATTAGGTTTCTTCGCCTTCCACTACTCAGCCAGCAATGTCGCATCAAAATTCGGTACTCCCAGTCACCTGATATCAGGTATATATCTTCCACTGAAATCAACTGAAGCTGAGCTAGAGACCATAGCGAGAACTCTTGGTGGAGAAGCGAAAAAATATGGAGTAACCATCACGGCTGGACAGACAGCCACCTATTATGGATTGGATATCCCCCTCTTAACATCTACATGTATTGGAAAAAGCATCAGATCCCCCCGGGAGATAATGCCGAGTGATAAGGTATTGATCGTAGGAGAGGTAGGGGGAGAAGCAGTATGGCTTGATACATTATCAACAGGGGAGAAAAAAGAGGTGTGGAGAAACTTCACTCCTTTACCGGTAATTATCTCGTTACAGAACATCAGTGGAATAAATATTATGCACGATGTCTCGGAAGGAGGGATAAAGGGTTCATTGTACGAGATAGTCACTAGCTACGGGCATGGTTTAGACATCTCATCAAAGGACATGGAGCTTTACCCTGGAGCAGAGAAGCTAACAGGGGATATATTCAGGGCTCCAACATATGGTGCATTAATTGTAATCTCAAAAAGTAACGCCGTGGATGAGATACGGGAGAAATGCAGGCAACTTGAGATACCCTGCTCTGTTGTTGGAAAAGTAATTGAAGAAAAGAGCTTGATATTCGATAAAGAGAACATCAGGGAACAGAAAAGGGTTGACATCGATGAGATCTACGGTAGTTTCACCAAAAAAGACAGCCTATTAGAGGAGTTATCCCGTACAGTGGATCATCTTCTAGAGATTGAGGGACTGGTTGATCTTATTCCCCAGGTAGGCATGAATATCATATACGCCAAATCACGCCCCAAGAAAGAAGAGGACATCGCTGGCTTGAGTGGCCGCATAATCAAAGCCATGAAAAAACCAATGCTATGCGGAGAAATAAAATACGGTGCCTCGAAATACCTCGCATCCGTTATACTTCAAGCCCAGAAAATAGATGAATCCAAAAGAGCAGCAATCAACCTAAAATATAATCCCGAGATAGAGAAAAGACTCAGGGCAATGGGGTTAAAAGTCAAACTTCTCCCATCCAAGATCGAGGGTGAGGGGTGTCCTGTCGCATTATACCTAGAAAATACTGAATCCCTGCATGATGCTTATCTTCACCCTGGGGATTTCGGCGTGGAACCAACGAGCACCATCATCGGGGAGAATCCAGATGAGTTAGTTAAGATGATATACGAGTTGGTGGATTTTGAGCGACAAGATTAACGCATTTAACATTGTAGCCGACAAGTATGATGACTGGTATAAACACCCACAGGGAAAACAGGTATTCGAGGCTGAATTGAAGGGCGTTGAGGGAATGATCCCTAAAAAGGGATTATGTCTTGAGGTAGGTGCTGGTACCGGTTTCTTTGCGTATCATCTTACAAATCTGGAAGGAAAGATCTTATGTCTTGATCCATCCGTCGAGATGCTTAGCCGAGCAAAGAACAGGGGGTTACCCTGTATCATTGGAGTAGGTAACTCTACGCCATTACGCCAAGGTGTTATCGATTTTGGTTACCTTGTTACTGTTCTCGAGTTCCTCGACAAACCAGTAGAGCTACTAACCGAATTCAGGGAGAATGCGCAAGCATATGCACCAATATCCATCTTATTCATCAACGCTGAGAGTAAATGGGGTGAATTCTACCGAAAAATAGGGAAACAAGGAGACACCGTGTTCCAGCACGCGAAACTATACAATTCAAGACAAGTAATCAAGTTATTAAATAAAGCAGGATACAAAGTGAAAAAATCTATAGGCACATTGAACTCTGACCCCTTTGATAAAAAAGTAGATCAGAGACTACTAAAAGCATCAGAAAAAAGCGGCATAATAATCATTAAAGCAATCCCTAAGGATGATTCTTGACCCCCCACTCTTTGCATCTATTTTTCTTTCACACCGTGTAAAATTTATAAAACAAGCATAAGGTTCTGTGTGTGAAGGGGAGCTGGACATGCAGTCTGGCTGAGAGGCACGAAAACGTCGACCCTTTG
>CAZLHA010000099.1:0-9172 GCA_964559155.1 uncultured Candidatus Bathyarchaeia archaeon
CACATATTCGACCCAGAAGTAGGCGCCCTAGGCGCTAACGGCATTGTAGGGGGAAGCGTACCCATGTCAGCAGGCTACGCCCTCGCCAACCAACTCAAAAACACAGACAACATATCGGTAAGCTACTTTGGGGAAGGCGCGAGCAATCAAGGAGGAGTACAGGAGACCCTCAACCTCGCGGCATGCTGGAGCCTACCAATGATCTTCGTCTGCGAGAACAGCAGTCCAGAGGAACAGACCATGCTCGGCCACAAGATAGACTATCCACAGCTAAGCATCACAGACATCAGCCAGAGGGCACCCGCATACGGCATCCCCGGGAGCAGTCACAATGGCTGGGATGTAGAACAAGTCTACAAGATAGTAGAAAAAGCCGTGAGACGGGCTAGAAATGGAGGTGGCCCCACCTTGCTGGAGTTCAAGATACATCGACTGGACGCCGATGAGACCAGTATCTACTGCCCAATAAAATGCTACAGAGAAAAACTACTAGAGGAGGGCGTGCTAACAGCTGAACTCGACGCAGAGATCAGGGACAAAGAAGCAGAGAGAGTCCAAGAAGCCATAGACTTCGCAGTGGGGAGCCCTGAGCCCGAGCTATTGGATGCATACAAAGACATCTTTGTGGAGGGGGCCTAGATGACAAGAACAATCACATACGCAGAGGCAATCTGTGAGGCACAGCGGATAGCGCTGGAAAATGACCCAGACGTAATACTCTTCGGAGAAAACGTAGCCGCACCATGGAGGCCATCCACCAAAGGCCTCAAAGAAACCTTCGGCAAGGAGCGGGTAAGAGACGCACCAATCACCGAGACCGCCTTCATAGGCGCAGGGGTCGGAGCAGCAATAGCCGGAGCCAAGCCCATTGTAGAGCTCATGCTCGTTGACTTCAGCCTAGTAGCCATGGACCAGATACTAAACCAGATGGCCAAGACCACCTACATGACAGGAGGAAACGTCAACGTACCCATGACGCTCAGGGTCATCTACGGTGCACAGGGCGGAGGTGCAGCCACCCACAGCGAATGCCTCTATGGGCTCTACGCCCATATGCCGGGCATGAAGATCGCCGCCCCGAGCAACCCATATGACGCCAAGGGTCTGCTATCCACAGCCATTAATGACCCTAACCCTGTGGTGTTCTTTGAACACATCAAGCTATCCGGTATGGAGAGCGATGTACCAGAAGACGATTACAGGATTCCCTTCGGTGTAGCCAATCTTGTCAGAGAGGGCAGCGATGTCACTGTCATAGCAGTGGGCAAGATGGTTAACGATGCCGCTAAGGCAGCTGACAGGCTCAAAGATGAGATAAGCGTTGAGGTCATAGACCCAAGAACCCTTGTTCCCCTAGATGAGGAGAGTATTCTCAAGAGCGTAGCCAAGACCGGTAGACTGGTGGTTGTAGATGAGGATTATGAGAGATGCGGTTTCTCAGCCGAGGTAGCAGCCATTGCCGCCGAGAAAGGCTTCCATAACCTCAAGGCGCCCGTAGCTAGGGTAGCTAACCCGAATGTTCCCCTTCCCTTTAACAAGAAACTGGAGCATCATGTGCTACCAAACGTAGACAAGATAATCAGATCCATACGAAACATCGTAAAATAGATTAGAGTATCGTGAGGACTTCTTTTATCCTCACTAATGCCTCTGATTCTATCTTTTTTCCTTCCCTTAGCAGTCCTGCTACTTTTTCACATTTGTTAGTAGGCATTTCCCCTAGGCCGAGGGGGAATTCCTCGTGGCATTTTTTCAGTAAGAGATAGAGCTCATTATATCTTGAAGTGATATCGGATAGATCTACATCCAGTAATAGAGAGAGTACTGATAGTCTTGTCTCATTGTATAAGGCGTTCAAGACCTTGGCTATCTCAACTGTGTTCTTCTTGAGCTTGTCTGTGTGGTCGTTATCCATCAGATCTCTTCTCCGTTATATTCGAGAGCTTGACCTGTATGGGTTTATTCATGCCTTCCCAGCTCGTTATGATCTCTGGTACCTTGAGGCGTGGATGCTGGTTTAACTCCATGCTCTCTTTGTATGCCGTTGTGGCTGGTTGGGTGACTTCTGCCACTTCATCAAGTAAATCTAAACCTGTTATCTCTTTATCCAATATGGTGCCCCAGCAGTCCCATGGTAAAAGCGGGACTTTGGCAAGCGCTGCTAGGTCTCTTATCATGTCGCCTCTAATGAAGCCCATCCCATGCATTTCATATATACCAAAGCTATCTGGATCCGCTTTTTCTTCTCGGCACATATTCCAAGCAGCGCCTCCTGTGATGAACTTATCATGAGGTACATCAAATGTGTTGAAATCTAGTTTTAATGTCTCTCTCTGGAACTTATCGCTCTGACTGTCTAACATAACCCATCGCTCATTATCCCTGTTCCAGTACTCAATTACCCAGTGATCTATATACTTGAGTTTCATTTCTGGTGAACTAAAATATGTGGCGAAACACATCGTGCTCTTGCAGGAATCCCTTTTTCCCGCATAAATGCTACTCCTAGTACTGTGAAATCTCTACAGTTGCCTATTGTCTTCTCGATTAGTTTTCTTTTCTCTTGGAGATTTACAGGATGATGTTGGTATATCTGTCTTAGTATATCTGTTGCGGATCTGGTGCTTAAAACACTGCTATGGCCTTCTGTGTATTTAATGCCATAGCGTTCAATCAATAAACATGGATCAAGGTGTTTTGAACTGTCTCAACTATCTCTGGTACAGTGTCTGGTAGTTTCTCTGTGAGTGTCTTTAGTTCTGGTGTGTTTGGTAGATATGTCATTGGTGAGTGCTTGGAGTAATATTCTAATTGGTCTATCAAGTGATTTCATTATCGAGTCAATCTTGAGTCTTTATAATAGCATCTTAGTCTGTGTACAATAGTACCATAAACTGTGCACTATATGTCTGAGGCTTTACCTGCCTCAAATGGTTTGATCAACAACCCCAGAATCAATGGAACGATCATCAATGCAGATGTCACCATTGCAGTGGGTTTCAACCCTATTCCAAGTAGATACCCGATTAATACGCTTGAGGGGATATTACCTATCCAGCTCCAGCTCATGTACATCTGATAGACTGTACTGGACATCGCCAATGGAGTACTATCCGCCATAATAGCGAAAATCGTGCCAGTCCAGAATCGCTCGAAAAATGCGCTGATCATGGCTACTATTAGGAACCAGGTAACAGCGCCTTGGGCAATGGTTGTCCAGAGGAACCCCGCGAGCATGAATAGGATGGATGCAAACGCGAATGCTTTCTTGTGCCCGTATTTATCACTGATGTTTCCACCTACCCATGATCCGGGTAGACCCGCAAGCGTCGCGACTAGACCAAGAATGCTTACAAGGGATATGTCAGCGCCTACGATCTCTCTTATGGTAAAACTGAACATACCCCCGAGGGGTGCAGTTAGCTTCATTACGGTGGAAGCCCGACTGAACATGATCAAGACAGCTAGGACGACTGTTAACTCTGTGAACGTGTATGCGATGGCTTCCTTGCTGAGTGATCTTTCTTTAACTACCTCTGGTTCTTTCACTGAGAGAAATAGAAAAGATGTTAATCCTGTAACTCCTGCGAGAACGAATACGAGTTTATATCCTCCGATGTTCAAAAGCCAGAGGGACAATATGGTGGCTAAGGCGGACCCGATGCTCTGCCCGGCTGTGCTTGCTCCACCGATCACTCTTGCATGGAACTCTGGTGGTGTTACGTCTATGGTGAAGCTGTCTGCAGCCATATCATAAAATGCTCCAGCAGATATTATACTGACAACTGCGGGGAATAATACACTCCAAACCGGTGCATTCTCAATATCACTTATTATCATTATTATGATTCCACTTAGATAGAGGAAACCGGTTATCGCGAACCATGGTTTTCTTTTATAGTACCTATCACCCCATTTGATGGGGAATATATCTGCTATCAGGCCTACGAACATCTTCCAGCTCCAGCTTACATACATTAATCCGACGAATAGACTTGCCTCACTGGTGCCTACACCTACTTCATCTAGTAGGAATATGGGTACCCATAGACTGAATGTGGATCTTACGAATCCATTTGCAAAGTAGCTTAAACCATAGAGGAACGTGATTTTTTTGGGCTCCCATACGCCATCCATGAGTTGTTTGATTCTATCCTCTTTGGCTATACTCCAGTATCTGATTCCCTTTTCCTCAAACTCATTGCGCCATTTTCTCCCCAAATAGAATAGGGTTCCATAAGCTATGACTGTGAATGAGAATACGGTTATTCCTAGTTTATATTTGAGGCTTAGACTAAGGATGTAGTCTATGGGGGACATGGACATATTGTTGGTTGTTTATATCTAAGAGGTTTCCCTAGTGGATAGGGTTTCTAGGAGTCTGGGTAGTTCACAGATGCTATTAATGGTGTGTCCTTTCCACGGTGGCTGTTTAGGGGTATTGATCCAGATACCAGTTAAACCTGTGTTTCTTGCACCGATCATATCCGCCTCGACGCTGTCACCTACATGTACTGCCTCTGATGGCTTAACATCGATCATGTCAAGCACTATCTTGAATATCTCAGGGTTATGTTTTCTTACCCCTAAGTCCCTGCTACAGACCAACAAGTCGAAGTGTTTGTCTAGATTTGCTTCTCTAAGAAGTATCTTGGGTTGGTCGCTCATGGTGTTACTTACCATTGCTAGCCTGTATTTTGAGGATAACTCGATTAACACCTCTTCAAAACAGGGGAAAAAATTAGTCTTGTAATACTTCTTGAAGTTGTCATGAAGCTATTCCAGTGATTCATCGTCATGGTTTATACCGAGTTTTTGGAGGAATATCGCGTATACGTCTTCAAACCTCATCTCTTCTCCCCTAGTTCTGATTACGTTTAACTCAGCCAACGCGTCACGTAATGCTTTTTTCATCTCATTCATTTCGATGCTGAACCCAAGGCTCTTGAGGTAATCTCTGATTGTCTCATGATACGGATCCCATTCAAGGCTTCCATCGGCAAGGGTCCCACCGAAATCCAGAAGCACTGCCTTAATCTTCATATTAATAGGATCTATCCCTTTGAATAATAATTTAATCAAAGATGATATATCGTTAGATATGAGTAAATAATCGTGCTTGAAGAGGCTCTTTTCACAAAGGGTGATGTTAATCTTAATTGTGTGGGGGTAAGAAAAATGGTTCTTCTCTCTTATTACTGCCAACATTTGAAATGAGGGTGGTAGAGTTATAATAGTATAATACCTCATCTTGCCTCAGTAACCCATTTCTATGCTCTGGATGCTAGAGGAAGAGGTAAATCATCGCATACATCCTGTGGATATACTTTGAGAGACTCTATTACTGATATGGATTTGATTTTAAGAAAATCTTGGCTTCTATAACGTGTCCAACCCTTGTGCTTCAAGCTGAGAACGTCATGATTTTCTGGGAGGATACTATGGACCCGTGAACTAAATGAACGCCTTGACATCAAACAGATGAGTGATATGGATCACTGGTTGGGTATACAAAATGGTCGGGAGAAACCTGTCCTCAACGAGATCATAGATTTTCTCAAACAAGATCTGATCACAGTTCATTGACTGTAAATAGTTGCTAAATACTTCCTCATCTTATTCTATGATATGGGTTTCACTACTCGTCCCGTGATAATGGGAACAAATGGGGTGGTAACCAGTTCACACTACCTAGCCAGTGTCGAGGGTTTAAGGATTCTTCAGGAGGGAGGAAACGCATTCGACTCAAGCGCTACCATGTGGTTTTGTCTTTCCTTGTTGAAACCGCATCTTATGGGTGTAGCTGGTGAAGTACCCATTTTATTGTATCTCGGTGAAGAAGGGAAGGTGATAGCCGTTAATGGGCAAGGTCCAGCCCCTATGGGAGCTACCATAGAATGGTTTGAGGAACACGACTATCCCATGATTCCCGAGGACGGATTCACACCAACGTGTGTCCCAGGGGCTTTTGATGCGTGGTTAATAACCCTAGAAGAATACGGATCCATGGATTTTTCGAGAATAATTGCGCCTGCGATACGGATAGCTTCTGAAGGATTTCCCGTCTACCCAACTTTAGCTGAATTTCTTAACCGTGTTAAGGATCGATATAATGAGGAATGGCCAAGTTCTTCTTCTATATATCTCAGGAATGGAAGAGCACCTAGTGTAGGCGAATTACAGCTTAACCCTGAATGGGCTAGAACATTTAGAAAAATATGTGATGTCTACGAGTCTTGTAGCACAAGATCAACTGGTTTTGATGCTGTCAGAAAATTTTTCTATGATGGACCCATCGCTAAGAGTATTATAGATTTCATACAGAATACCACGTGTAAAGATGTCTACGGGAAAGAAAACCACGGACTATTAAATATGGAGGATATGCAGGGTTATGAAGCTTCCTTCGAGGAATCTGTTTCAGTAGATTATCGGGGGTTAACTGTTCACAAGTGTGGTCCATGGACCCAGGGACCAGTACTATTACAACAACTGAATATACTAGAGGGCTACGATCTGGGATCAATGGGTCACAACAGTGTGGACTATATACATACCCTTGTTGAAACAGCGAAACTCGCTTTCGCTGATAGAGAACAGTATTACGCTGATCCTCGGTTTGAGGATGTTCCTCTAGAATGGTTGCTTTGTAAAGAATATGCAGATGACAGAAGACGCCTCATTAACCCTGAAAGGGCTTCCATGCTACATAGACCCGGAGGGGTTGAATCCGTAAGGCTCAAGGAACGGGGTAAGAAACCATGGTTTGAGGGAGATACGGTGCATATGGAGGTCGTGGATAAATATGGTAACATGGTCTCAGCTACGCCTAGCGGTGGATGGCTAAGAACGAGTCCTCTCATACCGGGGTTAGGTTTCCCAACTAGTACACGAGCCCAGTTCTTCCACCTTGATCCCAGTCATGTTGAAGCCCTTAAACCTGGGAAAAAACCCAGTACAACCCTTACACCCAGTCTAGTTACCAAAGATAATGCACAGTTCATGGTCTTTGGTACCCCAGGTGGAGATAAACAAGACCAGTGGACGCTTCAATTCTTCTTAAACTATGTTGATTTTAACATGAATATCCAGGAAGCACTGGATGCACCAACGATTCACACGAGCCATTTCCCTGCAAGTTTCTGGCCGCATTCTGTTCGACCTGGTGAAGTTAGCCTTGAGCCTCGGATATCTAAGAAGGTTGCTGAGAGGTTAATAGATAAGGGACATAAGGTGGTGATTAGTAAACCTTGGAGCCATGGGAGGTGTCAGGCAATTAGATACAATCCCGTATCCAAATTAATACAAGGAGGGGCTTCACCTAGAAGCGGTGAACCATACGCTTTAGGTTGGTGAATTTCCCATATGATATATAACTCACCCCGACTAACAGTCAACGATATATTAGATGGTAAAATGCGATTATTGTGGCAAAGACGAGTATATGCCCTTTAGATGTAAATACTGTGGTGGGTACTTCTGCGCTGAACATCGGCTCCCAGAGCTACATGAGTGTACGGGTAATTATCAATATAGTAGAAGTACCACGGGGAAGAAAAGATACACCACTCAAGGATTTAGTTATAAGGCACCACGACAAGCAAGAACTCTTGGTATTTTTGGTGAGAACGAGATCAGAGATTTAGCCATTGGTCTAGGTTTAATAATGCTGGTATTATTATCGGGTTACTGGAGAGCCCTGATTAGTAGTCCAACTTTCTTAATCGGAGCACTACTAATCTTTGGATCTGCCTTTATTTTACATGAACTCGCCCACAAGTTTATGGCTCAGAGACTCGGGTACTGGGCCGAGTTTAAGATAAATCAACAAGGTATCTTAATCACGTTAATATCCTTGATATCTCCATTCAAGATAATAGCTCCTGGAGCTGTTATGATTGGTAATATTGCAAGCTGGGATCATTACGGAAAGATTAGCATCGCTGGACCAGCTACAAACATAGGTATGGGATTATTATTCTTGTTAATTAGAATTCTCACTGGAAACGGGATAATTGCTAGCCTTGCAAATGTGGGTATGAATATTAACGCTAGTCTTGCCCTGTTTAACCTTATACCCTTAGGGATCTTTGATGGGGCTAAAATTATAAAATGGAACCGATATGTATGGGGCGCCGCAGCTTTAGCCGCTGGGATTCTTTATCTACTGTAATTCGTTTCCCTTAATTATATGAACAGAGATAATACTCTGCAGTATGATTATTATCCCGGGACCAGCCTCAAACTCTCTGGGGGAATCTCTTGCAAAAGAGCTTGGACAGGAACCTGTTTTCATCCGTAATAGAATATTCCCAGATGGTGAGAGCTATATCCAGATGCCCCCCGATTTAGGGGGTGAAACCGTTGCACTTGTTCAGACTACAGCACCCGAGCCTGACCGTAAATTAATGCAGTTGTTATTTATGGCTAGAACTGCTAAAGACCTTGGTGTTAAAAGAATCATCGCAATAATGCCTTACATGGCGTATGCTCGTCAGGATAAACGGTTCTTAGAAGGAGAGGCTTTGAGTTTTGATATAGTTCTTGATTTGCTTGAAGCAGTTGGCGTAGATGATTCTATAGTTGTAGATATACATTCAGAGGAATCTTTAGAGAAGCTCAAACCAAAGCATGACATGCGTATACATAATGTAACAGCTATTTTTGTATTAGCAGAATATATGAAGAAACATGGCTACGATGGAGCCTATAGTCTATCGCCAGATTTAGGTCGTAAAGAGATAGTTGAACAAGTAAGCACTGTTATGGGAGGGGGCTTTGCTTTCTTTGAGAAGGTGCGGGATAAACACACCGGTAAAACCTCTATGGTTGTAAAGGATCTGGACCTCAAAGGCGAGAAGGTAGTCATCTTTGATGATATCATAAGCAGTGGAGGCACCATGTCAAGGGCAATTCGCGGTCTCAAGGAACAGGGAGCAGGAAAAGTAGCAGCCGTATGTACACATGCTCTACGGGTGCCTGGCGCCAATGAGAAACTGAAAAACGCTGGAGCCGATAAGATAGTAGCAACAGACACAGTTGACTCTGTTTACGAGACTGTATCAGTTGCTGGGTTAATAGCCGACTATCTACGGAAGATATAACCGATACTTATTTCCCCTACCCCGTGTGTCTCTAATCTGAAACAATGATAAGTAGCAAGATCAAACTA
>CAZLHA010000100.1:0-7688 GCA_964559155.1 uncultured Candidatus Bathyarchaeia archaeon
TGCGAGCCAACTAAATACATTGGAATTAAGTAGCATATTATCAATGATTATTAACAAATATTTTGAAGAGTATATCATTCACCACGCTATCCTCGACAAAACGAGAAACACCAGTATCAACTTTGAGAACACGCATACATTAGATAGATACGTTCAAGATAAAAGGATAAATACCGCCCAAACATGTTGAGCCGCCATGGAACGTGCTCTTCAAGCACTACTTATATCAATATTCGTTGCCATGCTGGGGCTGGGTGTAGTTAGCCCAATTATGCCCTTATACGCCGAATCACTAGGTGCAACATTCACACAGATAGGACTACTTAGCAGTTCATGGAGCATCTCCCGCTTCCTATTCTCCGCGCCAGCTGGAAGACTGAGTGATATGACAAGTAAGAAAAAAGTCATAATGGCGGGACTAGGAGCATACGCAATAGTTTCACTTCTGTACATCATTGCTTGGGATTTTACATCACTACTATCATTCAGATTTCTGCATGGAATAGGATCAGCCATGGCCATACCGGTAGCCATGGCTTATGCCGCAGAACTCGCACCAGATGGACAGGAAGGGAAATACATGGGAACCATGAATCTAGCTCTTTTCGGAGGGATGGGGCTGGGCCCACTACTAGGAGGAACACTGAGTGATATGTTCAGTTTGAGTGCTCCATTCTATCTTATGTGTGGGGGAACGGCTATTAGCCTGTTACTTATTCTGGTATTCCTCCCTGATACAGGAAAATCTATAGAAATAGAAGGTGAAGCCCAACAAGGATTCAGGAAGATATTGACGAACAGGAAACTCCTTGCTAATTTTGTCTTCCGTACTGTGAACAGTATTGGTAGAGGAGCCATCTTCGGTTTTCTCACTATGTATATATCAAGTTCAATAGGGGATGGCGGACTAGGCTTGTCAGTGACAATAGCAGGTACCGTTCTATCAGTGGGACAACTAGCCAGCGCAGCACTACAAAGACTATGTGGCATATTAGCTGATAAATATAACAAGAAAAAACTCATCATCTTAGGTGGTTTATTGAGTGCTGTAGGTATGGCTGGTTTCCCGTTCTCATCAACCTTCCTCCACTTAATGATATCACGATTAACATTCTCAGCAGGTAGTGCGCTTATGACTCCAGCCATGAGCGCGATTGAGGCAATTGAGGGCCGAAAATATGGCGTGGGAACCACTATGAGTGTTATGCAGAGTAGCATGAGCCTAGGAAACATGGCTGGACCATTAGTATCAGGGATAATAGCGGATATGTTCAGCCTCAAACCCATCTTCTATGTTGGTACAGCCATCAGCTTCACTGGGATGATATTATTCCTAGTTCTACAACCCAAAGAAGAGGACATTACCTCAGATATTTTTTAATTATTATACCCAGCCAACCCAATCTAGATGGTAGGAACCCCCGAGAACTCAAGGAGAAAGAAAGAACACTAGACACGCCAAATAACCATGAAAAACTTTAGCGAGATTGCTCAAACAATATTTGTAAATAGTAATGTATATGTGATAAGAAAAGAGAGGGTTATAGGCCCGAGATGGATACCTGTGATTTAACATTTGAAGATTTTATTACCTCTTTAATTGCTTCAACCACAATCTTGGCGGATATATCACTGGTCTGTAGTTGATGAGTTTCACCATTGTAGGTTATCTCAAAATTATATCGGCTAACCAGTTTAACTTCATCTACCTCAGGATATGGCGCATCTAAGAGGACTTTATAGCTTTTTCTCAGAAAGCCTTTCACGTTAACAAACACCATTTTCTTTCTTCCTAGACAAAGGTATCCATATTGTTTGTTGAAGTTACATGAATAGGTTCTTTCTACTGTATCGTCGGGGCCGAGTGTCTCCTCGGCTAAGTCTAGCCATGGTTTTGACATATTTTTCCTCAATAGGGTCATACACATAGGCTACAATAAATATTACTTCTATATTGTATATACACATATATGTTGTGTTAGGTTAGGTTATTTTGGTTTGTATGCCTTATCAATAGTCAACTCGGCTATATCTGAAGCATAATCACCTATACGCATGACGCTGTCACGAATAACAAACAGAGGGTAGAAAAAAGGCATATTTACAGTCATATTTGGGAACGGTGTTATAGACCTAGTTAACTTGGAGAGCTTGTATTGTTCATCAATAATCATATCACATGATTCAACAGAACGCTGTCTATATACCTCAATTGCATCCCCATAAGCACGTATACTCGCCTCAGTTGTCTTTATAAGTTTCTCCCAGAGGTCAACTGGAACTGAATCCTTATGTTCCTCAATCTGTACAATACTGTAAGCTACGTTATGCACGTTATCAGCTACTCGTTCGATTAAATCCACTAAAGTCTGATAATCAAGACAATCCACCATATCAATTTGAAGACGATTAGCCAAAGCAGGATCAATAGCAGATGTTCGAAGTAAACGTAAAAGATAGAACATAAACTGATCAACATCCTCTTCCAAGGATACAACCGAACGAGCCAGTTCAAGATCCCAGTTTTTCATAGCTTTCAATACATCATTACACATAGAAAGCGTGATCAAGTGCATCCGTTCAACACCATCGAAGAGATTAGCCATAGACTCGTTCATAAGAGTCTGTAAAGTGATACTACTTGCATTACTCTCAAGTATCCGGAGATAAAGCGATTTTACAACATTTCTAATAGCTTGCTGCTGCTTGACGGAGAAGATATCAGTAGACTTTAAGATAATATCATTATAACCATTAAGATAACAGCCTGTTACAATGCGAAAAATTGAATCGGACCCTACATGCTCACCTATATCAACCAATATACGTCTTCCCTCAGTCTGATCCTGAAGCGAGGGCTTGACAAGTAAGGAAAGATCTCTTTGAACTTGAAGATCTAGTTCATCCCCTTTTTCTAGTCCATTAGAATCAACCCAGTCCTTGGGTAGTGAGACTACTAGACTGGATTTACCCAGAGCCATTATCTTACGAGTTTCCATGCGTTCTCATATAAAACAAGATTGAGGAAGTATATACATCTGTTGAATAATATAGTTCAACTTCGTGGCTTCATCATGAGTTTAGCGTCATTGAGATTATCCGCTGTATCTATGTCAATAAAAGAATTCAGATCTGAGTCAAGTTCCTTTAATTTGTATAGGGAAATAGGTACGGTATCCGGGAACGTCTCCAACACCTTTCTGATACGCATCTCACCTAGCTTTCTTAAAATCTCCGCGTATTCAAGACAATTAGAAACATGGTAAACCGAGGGAATTGACTCTATCCAACCATTTTGTTTTACAATATAGGCCCCATTCAAGCCATATGAGACACAGAACATCATTTCTAGGATCCTTGGTTCCATGAATGGCATATCACATGCACAGACAGCTGCGTATTCACCCCTAGCTTTTTTTAACCCTGATATTAATCCAATGATAGGGGAATCCTCGGGGTAACAATCGGATATAATCCTAACCTCATCGGGTATTACATTCCAGTATCTTGGAATCATTTTATCAGAGCCGACCACGATAATAATCTCATCAGTAATAGAATCAAGTTGATCAATGACCCAGCATACTAATGGTTTGTTCTTCAATTCAACTAGACCTTTATCAAAGCCCAATCTTGAAGACCGGCCGCCACTAAGAATTATACCTGTTCTAGTTATATCAACCATTTTGGGCCCATGTTCCTAATAATCAAGTAAATTATTATTTATGAAATGCGGTTAAATCTATCTTTTTTCACTCAGCTAAACTTGATAAGGATATCTATTAGCCATCTGACCACGGGAGATAAGGGTCCGAAACTAGCACTGATTTGTTTTAAATAACCAAAATCGTTTACGTTAAGAGCTTTCAATGCAAGCAATCCAATTAAATAAATAAGTACCGACGTGAATCCACCCAGTAACAACTCAATCCAAGGATGCAGCACAAGAATTGTGACCAGTTGATAAACGATGAAATAAGATAAAATAGATAATGTGAATATCTTGTAGAAGAACGTCCAATTGATGCTGAAATCGAATACACGTTTTACGTTATAATAATCTATCAACGTATTTATTCCTGTACTGACAAAATAGGTAGCCAACAAACCTACAACTCCAAAACGTGATATCGCAAATAAGCTCAAGGGAAGAGAAACAATGAACCTAGCCAAAGTGCTCTGGAAAATAAGATCAGTACGCTTCTGGCTGCTAAGCAAAGAACCGTTACAAACAGACCCTACACCTATGAAGGTAAATGTTAGCATGTATATTCTGAGATAATTGGAGGCGTAGATAAATCTGTCTTGGAATAAGATATTGATTATCGGGTCTGCCAAAGACATGATTGTAAAGATTATGGGGTACCCAAATAAGGTAGAATATTTGACTGCGTTTCTGTAGAGAAATGACAATTGTTTCCAATTTTTCTCCAGTTTACTGAATAGTGGAAAGATTGTTGTGCTTATGGGGATTGTTACGAAGGATAATAGTACACTAAAATTCAGTACCACGGAGTAGTTTCCAATCTGAGAATCAGTCTCCCATATACCCAATAGAGTGGTGTAAACATGAGGAAGGATCCCCCCCAATAGTATGGAAAGGTATAGAGGAAAACCATATCCTAAAATCATTTTCATCGCCTCTAAGTGGGATATTGGTAGCTCAGCAGTCCGTTCTTTTCTATACAGAAACAGAATGAATATTGCCCCAACTAATCCGCTTAATAGAATTGGAGCTGTATGCCCAAGAACAGCTCCCAGTACACCAAAGCCGATATAGACTAGAACAGGGGAAACCACGCTTTTCACAAAGGAATAGCATAACTGGATCGCGCTTCTAAGCTCCATGCGTTCATATCCAACGGTTATACCATTAGCAAGATTAACGAAGGCTTGACCAATAATACCTATTGAGAGATATTTGATGAAAAATTCCTGCGATGGATCATGGTATATATTATTTGCCACATAGCCAGAAATTAAGTAAACAATTAGGGTTAGTAGAACAGATACAGTGATGTTGAGTATAATACCGGCTTCAATCAAGACACGCAGATAACCATGCTTTCCCTCGTGTCGGTATTGCGCCAGATATTTTACCAAGGCATTGTTGATTCCAAGGTTCATAATCAGGAAGCCGATCTGTACCACAGATTGGGCTTTGTTAAATGATCCATAACCAGAATCACCTAAAAACCTAGCAACCAGTAGCATACCGAAAGCCAAAATAAATGTCGAGGATACCTGCCCAGCTAATAAGATCAGGCTACCACGTGTCGTTGTTTTTACTAGATCTTCTATATTTTGATCCATGCTAGTCGCCGGTTTAGGAAGTTGATATGGTGTTGTAGCTTCTATTATTTGTAGTGTTTCATATGGAACACTTAGATACACCCAATTTTCCCTCTACTTATAAATTATTTAGGGTCAATATCTAATAGTTATCATAAATCTTCAGTTCACATCGAGTTTATTGTAGAAGGAAATTGAGACTGTGTTTCTTTCGGTTCAAGGTTAAGTAATACCTTTTAGTGAGCGACAACAGTAGACTCTGTCTATCTTAATATTAGGTTTACCGTGTTTTTAGTCTCTTTTGGCCAAGTCATCATTAATTTATCGTAGACAACTCTTGCCAAGTGTTCAATGAGTTGAGAACCAGAGTACTTGGGCTGGTATAACCTGTAGTGTCCACCTTTTCCCGTTGTAATCTCGTATTCTAGTAGATCCTGTTCAACCGCTTGATTCAAGAAATTAATTATCGAGGCTCTACTAACTGTTCCAGGGATTTTCTCCAAGACTGCTTCATGTACTTCTCTGCTGCTTTTGGGCGCTTCTACATCATTTAGGTAGTTTAACGCTGCAATTTGCCATGGTTTGAAAAACATCTCTAATCCTTTTTTCTCTAAATCAATTTGGTAACTCATGCAATCGAAGAATATTCTGATTTGTCATATAAAATTCTTCACGTATTTTACTTGGTTGATAATCACAGGGTTATGTCTTTTTTAGAGTTTTATTCAATTATGTTTCAAAAAATAGTTCGTCAAGTGTGGAGTTTCTTTGTAAGTGAAATCAATTTATTTATGTCTATGGTTATTGTCATATATTGAGGATAACTAGGGGGAGAACCATGAGCAATCAAACATCAGAAGTAATTCACTGCCCGAACTGCAAAGAAGACGTACCAAAAACACTGTACTGTCTGAACTGCGGTTACCCACTTTATAAGTTGGAGAAGCAGCAGAAAAAAGAATCGGAACAGATAGATGAAACAAAAGAAGAAGTGGATATGAGTGTTGAGATAGAGCAACCAGCACCAGTCCCAGAGCCAGAAACTGAACCGGAGCAAGAAATTATAGAGGAAGACGAAGAAGAACAAAGTCTAGAGGCAGAAGAAGAGGAAACCAAGCCTGAACCGGAGCCCGAAATAGAGACCACCATCGAGGTTGAGGATAATGAACTTATTCCAGAAGAAGAGACAATAACTCCAGAGTCAGAGGAGGAACCCGAAGAACCCCCGTTACCAGATCAGCTTATTGAAGCCGAGGTTAAGACAGATATCTTCACCCCTGAGGAACGTGAATCATATATGACAGATGAAGTAAAGATCGAGTTCGCCCCAGACCCGTTAACAAAAGAAGTAATGGAGAACCTGGCCAAGAACATCACATTAAAGATCAGACTTGTAAGGCTACTACGAGAAAGCCAAGTAAAAGAAGAGACCTTCAAAAAGCTATTCGATAGCTATGTGGAGCAAGGAAGGTTATGGGTTAGTAGAAGAGACGAGATAATTAGGCGTTTTAAAGCAGATATTGAACGCATGGAGCAGGAGCTTGTCTCAGCCCGTAAAGACTTCGAGTTGCTGGAGATCCGTAAAAACATAGGAGATGCCAGTGAAGAAGAGTACAATATCAAAGCACCAGCCTACAAGTGGGATATTGAACACTTAGACAAGGAGATTAAGAACACTCGTGGTGGTATACAATACGTCATTAACTTGAAGAGATTAATACCAGAAGAAGAGGTCGAGGAGCTGAAATCCATGTCTGAGACGGAATACAACGAGTTAGATGACATTGAAGGGGTCACCAGTGACACAGTTGCAAGTATGAAAGAGACCCTTGCAGAGGCTCTAGCTATTCTTGAATCCTAAATCATTTATTCCCCTTTTCTTGTTCTCTTAAATAGAATCTTATTGAATATAATAGCAGTAACGCACCGGGCACCCCGAAGATCAGGTAGTTGTACGGTTTAACTCCTATCAAAGAATGGAGTATATTGTTTAACGGATCAATAGAGATGAAGACAAGGGTGGATATTATGGCTGACGTTAGGGTTAGCTTGATGGACCACAGTGACTGTTTCATAAACACATGATTTATCCGGTTTTCCTCGACCCCGCGCATCGCTAACTTTTTCCCAGTAGTCCGGCTTTTTGAGGTAAAATAAAGAGAAAGATAACCTACCAGAATAATGACTCCAGTTAGGAAAACATATACAGGATTTCTCGTAGGTTCAAGTATATGTGGTTTTTGTATAAGGTTAAGCCAGTCTAATCTACTATAGCTAAGGATCTCCGGTGTTATTAGAAGGAGATTCAGTTGATAGATGTTTATCATGTTCTCAGGTTTACCCATAATGTAGTCATAGGCGATTAAGAAAGAGACCAGCAAGGTTACCAGTAACGG
>CAZLHA010000100.1:7698-8932 GCA_964559155.1 uncultured Candidatus Bathyarchaeia archaeon
ACGCTGTCGGTTTCCATGATTACGCCTTTTATACCAAAGCTCCCCAGTAACGGGATGATTAAGCTTGCCTGCTGACTACTAATAGTTCTGATCTGAAAGAGTCTTAAAAACTGAGTTATCCCGGAGGCGATGGTATTATACAGGGATGAGTTAAAAAAGCTATTAATAGCCAGATAACTTCCAAGCAGAGTTATTAAAGTCTCATAGGCGCGGATATTTGTTTGTTTCATCGCTGTCGCACCTGCTTAAGAAGAACCTCTGTGATACTATGTTCGGAAGGGTCCCAGTTAATAGCGGTCACACCCAGCCTTCTTAAGGTGTTTAACTGGGCTTTCTCATAATACTGTAATAATTGTGATGCAGTCTTGTCGCCTCGTTTCTTTATTGAGAGATTGTACCCACTGACATTTATGATCATGATATTTTTCATATTCTGGCTTTTTCGACTGTACTTGCGCAGCTCATTCATACCTTTTACTATGTTTCCTTTGTTCTCATCGGTGAGCCGGGTTACTATTATGAATAGAGGATTTGTACCTCTGATGTGCCCTTTCATCATATCGGCTGCCTTAAAAATACTGTTCTCCGTGGCATCAACCTCTGTATCCAATAACAGTCGATGAATCCTGTATTGCTGTATCTTACCAGTCTCAGGAAAGAGATAGACGTTATTCAGGTTTTCATATATATCCTCTTTTGACTCTTTTTCCTCGCTGTTGAATAGACATAAACCCACCATACATTGCCTGCTCAGATAGAACTCACTCAACCCCAGCGTGGCTTGTATAGCGTACTCGAAACTATTCTTCAGGCTTGTGCCCAGGGATAAAGCCTCACTGGTATCAAGGAATATGAAGACTACTCGTCTACCCTCCCTCTCATATTCGTTCACAGTGGGCTTGGAGTTGGGGGTCATCAATCTTCTAGCTGTGGCTTTCCAGTTTATTGTCTTGTATGGATCTCCTGTATTGTATTCTCTCAACTCCTTGAATGTTGTAGTGGGTACTCCTATTCGTACCCTTGACTCAGCTGGCATGGGTATCTTGGTGAATATTTTTTGCTGTCGTATGCGTTTGGCTGTGAAACTTCTCGGTTTTACTATTAACTCGGTTTGTTCCGGAAAGGTTCCTTTATCTGTGGGTGTTAATTGTAGAGGGTGTCGTGTCTCCCAGTTAAGATTGCTGATCTGGTAGACGCCTCTCCTTGTGCATTTGAGTTTATACCTTAATTCTAG
>CAZLHA010000101.1:0-3799 GCA_964559155.1 uncultured Candidatus Bathyarchaeia archaeon
TTACTCTGCTTGCTCTCAGGCGTACCTGGGTTTACATCTTCAACCATCTCAAGCAGGTTCTCACATTTCTCATTACCCAAGATGTTCCTGAATTCTAGTAACTCGTCTACTGACCGTATAATTAATCCCCTTCGCTTGGTGGGGCTCCCGCTGGCGTCAACTGGATTAATCTCCACACCTAGGCTGGGTTCCCTGTTCTTTGTGCCGGGCATCCTTAACACGAATACACCTGGTACAGTTGTCTTTACCTTGGCCCAGTCCTTACCAGTCTCTAGGAATTCTTCTAGTTTTTCTTCTGACATACTCTTGTTAACTCCTTTGTACTATTCAAGGATTTTCCTGTTATTTATTATACTTGGAAACTAAGGATAAGATATGAGTATGAATGATTTTATTCACCAGGCTAGGAGGTGGAGTGGGGCCACGAGACATGACTGTATATCGCCTAATGGCATAGTGGCGTCAAAACACCGGTTAATCAGTGAATCAGGAGTACGGGTGCTGAAAAAAGGAGGTAATGTTGTGGATGCGGCTGTGGCTGCTGCTTTTATGGACTGCGTAGTGGAACCTGCAATGAATGGTATTGGTGGAGAGGGCGTTATGGCTATCCACCTGAAATCGGGTGAGAACGTTATAATAGACTATGTTGGTCGTCCATCCAAGGCTTGTAAACCAGACATGTATGAGCTGGAGGATACCAGTGAACCCGGATGGATGGGGTGGAAGAAAGTCAAGGAAGACGCTAACGTGGTTGGCTACAAAGCTTGCGTTGTACCGGGAACAGTAGCTGGTCTATCCATGGCATTAGAGAGATACGGAACCATGAAACTCAGGGAAGTTATTGAGCAAGCGGCTAAAGTAGCTAAGGATGGTTTCGTGGTGGGTTGGTGGACAGCCAATCATATCTTCAGACGCATGGAGGCGTTCTGGAAATTCGATGAATGGAGAAAGGTTTATCTTAGAAAGGGCAAATTCCCGTACCTTCCATATACCAATGAGCTAGCTACTCCACATTTACTGCGAAACCCAGAGCTAGCTAAATGCCTCAAAGATATAGCTACGATGGGGCCAGAAGTCTTCTACAAGGGATGGATATCCGAGACCATTGCCTCAGATATGGCGGAGAACGGTGGATTACTCACAAAAGATGACTTCGCCGCCTACGAGCCCATACTGCTGGAACCTGAACTCGGCTCCTACAGAGGCTACGATGTGGTATATGATCCGACACATAGCGGCACCACCATGATGCAGATTCTGAATATCATGGAGGGATACGACTTAGCTGAGATGGGTTATAGATCAGCAAAAGCGCTGCATATCGTATCTGAGGCTATCGGACTTGCCTTCGCGGATCGCTTCAAGTATATGGGTGACCCGGGTTACGTCGATGTACCCCAGAAAAGTATGGTTAGTAAAGAATACGCGAAGAAACTCAGAGAGAAGATAAATCCTGAGGAAGCCATAAAGATCAAGCCAGGTGATCCTTGGCCATATGAACCAGAGTGTACCACAGCGTTAACTGTAGCCGACAAAGATGGCAACATGGTGGCAATCAACCAGACCCTAGTAAATTCCTTCGGCTCCGGCGTTGTGATTCCGGGAACAGGTATAGTCATGAATAACGCCATGTATGGTTTGGACCCGGAGCCGGGGACGGCTAACAGTATAGATGGGAGAAAACGTAGGATCCAGAACGTCTGTCCAACAATAGTGCTCAAAGAAGGGGAAGGCTACATGACTCTAGGAGCTCCAGGCGGCAGAAACATACAGGTATCCATTGCTCAGGTGATCCATCATGTGATAGATTATGGAATGAGCATGCAGAACGCAGTGGATGCACCCAGAGTAACACGGGAGACCTCAACCGTCTATCTTGACTCTAGGTTTCCAGCAGCGGTGAGGGACCAGCTTCTTAGCATGGGTCATGATTTAAAGTACATTGACCCGGAGTTGAAGAGCTGGGGGAGACCCGTTGGTATACTTCGGGAGGATACAACTGGGCTACTGCATGGTGGAGTTTATAGTATGCTCACTGGCTTCGAGAGTGTAGCCATGGGCTACTAAGTCTTTTCTCAATCATTATCAGAGCAGTAAACAAGTGATACCTGTTGAAACATATAGAGACAATTGAATACGGGAGAAAGAAACCAGAGAGTCCTATGGGGAACTAGAATCAATGAACCCAGACATAGTGGTAAATGTTAGAGAGAATCCCTACAGCTCCTACCTAAGGATGTACACGAAACATTACTTGGAGAAGAGGCTAGGCTTAAAATATACTTGGATAAAGGAGCTGGGAAATAGAACCCGTGAGATACCCCCAAAACTGGTGGAAACATAACCGTATAGTATTATTATGCGCTGAGAAACGTGAGACAGACCACCATAGAGAATATATTAAGAGACGTTTTCTTGACCTGTATCCATATCAAGCATCCCCTTGAGTAGCTCCATGAGCTCTTCTCTTTCCTCCTCACGTTCACGCCACTGCTTATTGATCTCTCTACGACGCTTAGCCGATATTAAATCCCTTCTTCTAACCTCGTTGAGGGTCTCCACGAACTCTCTATAGAGGTTCTTCTTCAACCGAGGTTTGTTGAGTTTCTCAGAGATTATCTCCCGCTGGGTCTTGATTTCTACGAGTAGAGCATAGATTGGCTTAATGGTTAAGAGGGCATCCCTATAGTCCTGTTCGTTTAATGGTATCTTTATTCGGGTCAGGAATAGTTGGGGAGTTCTGGGGGGAATATAGATGGATTCATTGTTCTCTATCCGTCTACCTCCTTTTCGGAGGCTCTCGCATTCATCTATTATCCGCTCCAGTAATCGTTTATCCAGTCTGGATGAGAGATATTTCTGTATGAGCCTAATTTCCTCGTTACGGTTCTTACTATATAATACTGTCTCGTAGAAGGGAGACAGATTTTGAAGAAGCTCAAGCAGCCTTTTCATCTCTTTACTATGTGTCTCCTTGAAGAGGTTCTTGAATAGGTCTAGTTGCGGTTGTTCATGGTAAAGTATCCCAAGTTCTATGCCTGTATCTCTGAGTTCTAAGCTGATCTGGGGCAGGGGTTTAGCCTTGTTTCTGGGCAGGCTCTCCTGATCAGTAAGTATAATTAACTGGTCTCCTGAAGTCACGTTCTGCATTACTTCTTGACTGGTTAAATCAGGAACCAGTTTCCCTAGTACCTGTTGAGCTATTCTATACCAGCCTATGTATTTTCCGCGCCAAGACATCTCAGACCAGCAATCAGGTTACAAGGATAAAAAGGTTTGAAGCACTAAAGATGGTGTAGCTGGGAAACCCATATATCTTGTACACTCTTATGCGTCCTTTGTGAAGATTCAAAGAGAAAACGCAGGTAGGTTCCTATTACAAGTACTGTACGATAACTATGGTAAAGGTAAACATTATTCCAGTGAGACACTTGCCCATGCTTTGGAGATGGAGGAAACTCTTGTCCAGGAGACTCTGGATAGATTGGTTGATATCGGACTGATTACAGAGGAAGAAACAGGGTATAGATTATCCGAGAAAGGATACAGTGTGGCTTACCAGAGAGCTACAAGTTTCTGCCCCCACCTGTGATACAAGTTGGTTAAAGTATAAAACCATCCAACACCCATGAAACCCTATGACAGTAGAGGAAAGAATCAAGGAATTAAGCGTAGAGCTACCAGAAGCACCAGGGTACAAGGGTAACTACATTGGAGCAAAATGGGCGGGAAACATCGCGTTCAGTTGCGGACAGGGACCATTTAGCACCACCAAGAGGGGAATGGTGGGTAAGGACCT
>CAZLHA010000101.1:3809-8861 GCA_964559155.1 uncultured Candidatus Bathyarchaeia archaeon
ACCATCGAGGAAGGTTATCAGGGAGCCAGAGAAGTGGGGCTAAACTGTCTTGCGCAGCTTAAAGACCAATTGGGCAGTTTAGATAGGATTAAACAGGTATTACAGGTCGTGGGCTTTGTTAACAGCGCTGAGGGATTCATGGATCAACCCAAGGTGCTTAACGGTATGACTGATCTCTTGATCGAGGTATTCGGTGACTATGAGGGAAGACCAGCAAGAGCAGCATTACCTGTGCACCACCCGGGTTGGATATGTTGTGAAGCTTGGATGGTCGTAGAACTACATCCAGAAGACTAAATTCTCCATTTTTTTGTGCACTCTACTATTATTTTATCCAGAGAACCTAGGGATATTATTGAGAAGGGTAAACGTTTTCCACGTAAAAAATAGTACTCTACTATGAATAGACTTGATGGAAAAGTAGCGTTAATCACCGGGGGAGCCTCAGGAATCGGGGAAGCCTCAGCTCGATTATTTAGGAAAGAGGGAGCAAGGGTGGTAATCGCTGATATCCAGGACCAGCGTGGAGAAGAATTGTCGTCTAGTATCGAGGCTGAGTATGTTCACATGGATGTCAGTAAGTGTGGAGATGTCCGGAAAGGCGTGGAGTATGCGGTAAAAACCTTGGAGGATTGGACTGCATGTTTAATAACGCGGGTATAGCCGGAGCCGTTGGTGACCTTGACTCAGTTACAGTTGAGATGTTTGACAGGACGCTTGAAGTGAATCTGCGTGGGGTATTTCTCGGCACCAAGTACGCGGCACGGGTTATGCGTGAACAGGGTTCTGGCAGTATCATTAACACAGCTAGTACGGCGGCCATACGAACCGGTTACGGTAACCATATTTACAGTGCATCAAAGGCAGGAGTGCTCCAGTTCACCAAATCCGTTGCCATGGAACTAGGTGAGTCAAATGTTAGAGCTAACTGCGTCTTACCCGGATTCATACCCACTCCCATGATCGCCATGGCGCGAGGAGTACCAGTGGATGAAGCAGAGTCCAAACTCTCGCTTATAGAAAAAGCATTCAATAATGCCCAGCCCATCCAGAGACACGGTACACCGGATGACGTGGCTAAAGCCGCACTTTGGCTAGCCTCTGATGATAGTAGCTTTGTTAATGGACACGCTCTTGTAGTGGACGGCGGGGTAACATGTGGCAGAATGTGGAGAGACTATATGCACGCAATAAGTGAATTAGAAGAGATCCTGAGATTATAGTCT
Organism: uncultured Candidatus Bathyarchaeia archaeon; assembly: GCA_964559155.1. GTDB lineage: Archaea > Thermoproteota > Bathyarchaeia > TCS64 > TCS64 > RBG-16-57-9. Next base: position 5,036 of record CAZLHA010000101.1, read on the forward strand.
AGTCTCAAGGTCATCTAACTCCATTTCAGCGTTTTTAATGATTTCCACCAGTCGGCGTTTTCTCCAATATATCCTCGCGTCCATAAAGTTAAGTGGGTTCTCATAGTCACTATATTGGGGTACCGTAGAGTCATCGAAATCACGCTGGAAGAGATTCCCGTAATCAGGTAATGATTTATCATTCTTCACCGCGCCCAGTATCTCTTCTCTGCAAACCGTGCAGTCCTCGATGTGTTCCAGTATGTTGAGTTCAGTGTGGTTCTCGACTATAAAGCGCAGGTACTGACCCTGTAGTTTAAATAAATTGACTTTCTCGCAGTTAGCCATAAATCATAGCGCCATCTGGCGTGTTTTAATTGTTCTGTATAAAATAAGCCAAGGCTAAGTTTAACCGCCGAGATGAAGATAATCTGAAGGAGGATAGGATACAAGTTTAAGTGAGAGAATACCTTTGGTTTGGTCATGAGAAGTTATAGACAAGACTATGAGGGTTTAGTTTAGATAACCATTAATGCCCATATTTTCTAGCATCTTTAACACTGAGTAACCTACTCTTGTCAAACCCATGCTCCGTTTGAAGGCATCGCTGCCAACACAATACATGTTCTCGATTGGGGTTTCAACGGAGCCAAAACCTGCGTTAATGCTCCAAGTAGCTTTTTCAGGTACGAGTTCCTGATAGTGAATCATATCCAGATGCCTCTCAAGTTCAGGAACCGTGTTGAAGATTGTGTTTCTCGCTTTCTCTTTGGCTTTATCCGAGCTCATACCACTTGGTTTAATGAATGCGAAACCAACTAGATGTTTTCCAGGTGGTGCAAGGAATTGGTCGTAGTTACTGGTTGGTATTAGCCAGGTGTGGAATTTATCCTCGTCTGTAGAGATCCACATCTCACTGCCCTCGTCCTGGAAAATAGGTTCATCTAGTCCAAGCCAGACACTGAGACTGTTCACTTTCTCAATTTTATTCAGATTCCTCATATAATCCTGAGGTAGTTCAGCCTCAACCAAGCTAGGGATATCTGTGGCATAGCCCGAGTAAACCACCGTATCGGCTTCATATTCCGATTTATCAGTAACCACTCCTGAGACGCTGTCTACTATATCGTATCTTTTTCTAGCCTTCTTGGTTTTTACTTTTACCAGTTTCTCGCCTGTATGAATATCCACATACTCTGGAAGAGAATACCTTAAGGCATCAACTATTTTCTGGACCCCACCGCGAGGATAATATTGATCTGTGGGCTTCCCACCGATCAGCATATTATAAAGACGCCCCATGTAGGGTAACTTTAACCCGTTTTCCTCTTTTGGTTTCTCGATCTTGTAGCTTTTTCTATCAATGAACCTGGAGACAGGGGCGTTCTTTGGCCCGGTTCCCAACATGAAATATGATAGGTAGTCTAGAAAAGCGACGGATACAGGGGATAAGCTCCCGGGGGTGATATCCTGTATGCTGACCTGAGTCATATCTGCACCGGTGTTGATTAGATAGGCGATATCAAACACCGCCTTCATAAGTAGTGACCTATCCTCAACGGGGATTAAGTCAAACATCATCCAGTCTTTTACGCTCCAAGGGAACTGCTTTACCTTGTTATTGATCCTGATATAGTATTTACCGAAAGGAATGAAGTAAGGAACCAAGTCGAAGTATTTGTCTATAAGAACCTTCAAGGGACCTTTGTCAAGTCGCGTAATAATGTGGGGACCGGTATCAACGGTGTATCCCTCAACCTCATAGGATCGGCATACCCCGCCAACATAGTTTTCTTTTTCAAGTACCAGTACTTTCTTCCCTTCTTTGCTGAGAGCTAGAGCTGATAGTAACCCGCTGATGCCTGCTCCTACGACGATTACATCATATCCTGTGCTGCTCATTGATGGACCCTATTCTATTTGCATAAAACAATAGATTAAAGGTATGGGTGGATTAGTCAGATTCCTGTAGTAAAGAAAACAGGTATAGAGGAAAAATCTATAAATTAGAATAAAAAAGTTGGGTGGATTGGTAGCCTACCATGCTCCACCGCGTTCGATCCACAGCTTGGTGTCAGGGTGGATCTTCTTATAGTTCTCCTTTATGTAATCTCTCATCTCATCAGCAAGAGCAACTGTTCTATCATAACCCTGTTCCTCGATGAAAGCCTCGATCTCTTCCTGAGTCTTACGTCTTGGGCTCCAGTTCTCCTCGTTTGCAACCCTGAGTAGGATCCGTGAGTGGTTAGCAGCTGCAAGATGCAGGTACTTGATATCCACTTTGTCCAGCGTATCATATCTTGTATGTCCATATCCTCTACCGCTCCGGGTTTTAGTAGGATCGGAGTTGCTAGCGCATGGAACGCTCTTGAGGAAGAAAGGCCAGTGGTCACTGTATGGGCTTACACCCTGTTTTGTGGGTATCTCAGCTACCATCTCTTCCTCCCAGTTCTTTACCAGTTTCTCGATTGAGGGGAAGTCGTGGATATTTAATCCCTTTTTCCCTTCTCCGCCAGCTGCGTCTAGGTTAAGCATGAATCTGCATTCATCTAGCTCATCCTCGTGTCTATCAGCGTACTCGTAGCTACCGTATAGGCCGATCTCTTCTGCGCCGAAAGTCATACATCTTACTCTACGTTTTAGCTGGTCTTTGACTTTGCTGAGGTTTCTAGCGATCTCCATAACGGTTACGGCTCCACTCGCCGGGTCTACGGCGCCCTGACTAATATCGTGACCATCAAGATGACTGCCTACCACCAAATACTCATCATCCACGGAGGTATCAGGGACCACGTCCCCGATCACGTTCCAAGTCTTTATGTCAATGTTCTCATCAGTGGTCTTGAGACGGCAAACAACCTTACCTTCTCGCGCTAATAAACGAGCAAGATAAGATCCGTCCTCATGAGATATACCCACTGCAGGTATTACGGGGTTTATGCCACCTGTGGGGGGACCATAAGCAGGGTAATGGTTCATGAATATCCAGCCCACTGCTCCAGCCATGACGCTGCGCATATATTTCTCACTCCTGTGAAGGAAACGCTCCATATCAGAGGGACTTTCTGAGGTAACCATTAGTATTTTGCCCTTAATCTTATCTTCATCATAGTCCTTTATAGCGCCTGGACCGATGAAGACTAATTCAGCTTCTACTTCATCCCCTATGCTGTGGGGTAGACTGATCACGTCAAATGTCTTCTCTACTGGGCTTACTACTTCCAGTGTAGCGGGTCCACGTTTCCATCCCGGTATAGTGAAATCCTCTGCGTGCACATTCTCAAGGCCATACTCCTTGAATTTTTCGATGATGTAATCCACTGCGCCCTTGTCTCCGGGTAGTCCGGGGAATCTGCTTCCGTGGACATCACATAGTATTTCTAGGTTGTCCATGGGCTCGGAGCTCGTGTAGATCTCCGCCATGATCTTTTTATCAACTTCCAAGTATGGGTTTGTCAAAATCTTCTCCGCATATACTGGCGCTGGGTGAAAATATAAAACCTTCAACCCGAAGATGAGGCTACTCTTCTGCGTAGACGACTTTGAATTTGCTGAGATAGACCATCATATCTTTGTTGAATTCAAAGCCAAGTTCTTCCCCACGCCGTCGATAATATTTGTCATGCTCTTTGAAGTAGGTCTCAAGATCTCGGTCGCCTTCTCCCTCCCAGTAAGCATGCTCTGCGTCTACATCCCGGTATTTTACATTCCTTACACTAACTGTCTCAATGACTAACGCAGGTACACCCCTTCCATCAAGTATAATATCATAATCACCTATCTTTGGGTCAGGCCAATCCTCTAACTGGTTCTCGATTACTAGAGAAGTCGTGGTACGTTTGATGCC
>CAZLHA010000102.1:0-310 GCA_964559155.1 uncultured Candidatus Bathyarchaeia archaeon
GGGTTCAGCCTCTGCTTTCTCAGGCTCTTCTTCTTGTTCCTCTTCTTCATCGAGGACGTCTGTTTTTTCTTCGTCCAACATATTGCTCACTCGTTAAATGTAATGCCCAAGTTAACTTGGATTCTACGAGTGTAACGAGTCGTATAATTTAAAAGGTTTCTATCAAAACGGAGCTAAAGCAAAAAATGGGGCTTTTCTAATCCAATTGCTGGTTTACTTTTTCCAGTAACACCCTTCTAGTGAAAGGTTTGCTAATATATCCATCAGCTTTATCTCTCTCTTCCAGCATCATATCCACCCCTGTACCCAA
>CAZLHA010000102.1:320-8831 GCA_964559155.1 uncultured Candidatus Bathyarchaeia archaeon
GCACTGAATATAAGAATAGGGATAGTTCTGGTCTTGGGGTTTCGCTTCAATGCTCGACAAACATCCAAACCATGCATACCTGGCATAACAGCGTCAAGTATGATTAGATCGATGCCATTGTTCTTAACCATCTCAAGGGCTGTATCGCCGTCTGAAGCAGTTACTACCTCATGACCTGTACTAGTTAGCATAATGCTGGTCATCTCAAGTATGTCCTGCTCATCATCAACTATGAGGATATTCGCCAAAGCACATCAACTACCCTAATACTGTTTTTCGTACTAAAGGTTTTCATTACTAATAATCCAATATCTTATGACTCGTTTTATTAACCATGATATTGATACTTTGATTAATGGTCAATCGATTATCAAGATACGCCCAGATAGCACGAATCTTATCAAAATATGGTTTCGGAATATTCCTACAAGAACTATACCCAGAGGACAAGCGTCCAGAGTTTCTAAGAGACCCTGATGTGAAATCACAGGATGTTTATAGACGAATTAGATTGGCCATCGAGGAGTTGGGCCCAACGTACATCAAGCTCGGTCAAATACTAAGCGTAAGAAGAGACATATTACCCCAGCCCCTGATCGAAGAGTTGTTAAAACTAACAGACGATGTCACCCCAGTAGAATATGAAAACGTAAAAACCGTAATAAATGAGACCTGCGGCGAACTCGATGAAATCTGTGTATATGTAGACCCTAAGCCATTTGCAGCGGCCTCCCTCAGCCAGGTTCACCGGGCAACCTTGACAGATGGCTCAGAGGTTGTGTTCAAAGTTCAGAGACCAGACATAAGAGAATTGATAGAGGTTGACCTCACCATCTTGGACAGTCTAGCTCGCAGAGCAGAGACAACTTTCCCATACCTTGACCCCTTCAACCCGGTTGGGTTAATCGAGGAATTCAGCCAACAGATACGTAAAGAGCTGGATTTCGTTCGGGACGGTAAAAACGCCGAGACCATAGCAAACAATCTAAACGAAAACCCTGATGTGAAGATACCCAAGATCTACTGGGAGTACACTGGACCACGACTATTAGTAATGGAGTATGTTGATGGAGTTAGAATAGACAATATTGATGCTATAAATGAGATATCTGATCCCAGAGAACTCGCAGATATCGGCTTCAGAGCATATCTTAAACAGATATTCATAGACGGTTTCTTCCACGGAGACCCTCACCCAGGTAATCTAAGAGTAACCGATGAAGGAAAACTCGTGTTTTTCGACTTCGGTATGGTGGGTATACTACGACCAGAGAGACGCATCGCATACACCAGAGTCCTGTACAGCATCGTAAAAAGCGATGTAGATATGCTCATCGATAGCCTTGAAGAACTGGACATAACCATCGATCCCAGTGACATAGATCGCTTCAAAGATGAAATGTACGTACTCATGAGGGAAACCCAGAGATACCAACTACAGGAATACACCTTCGTTGATTCCATGAACGAGTTGAGTTCAATATTCTACCGCTATAAAATAAAGATGCCCGGAAACTTTATGTTAATGATCAAGGTTTTGGCAATGATAGGCGACGTAGGCCTGGTACTGGACCCGAAGTTCAACTTCATAAAACGAGTTAAACCCTTCCTAGGAGACCTCATGACAACCTCCTTTTTCAGATCAGAGTCTTTGGAACAGACAAGGCAAAGCCTCATCCGTGAGATACTTGGGTTTCCCAAAGCTCTACGGCGTTTCCTTGAGAACATTAGCAGCGGGAAATCACGCATGAAGGTGGACGTCCCGGAGCTACATCAAATTCATAGATCTATGGAGAACATTGGTTGGAAGCTCTTCCTCGGACTTTTATCTATGGGTTTGATAATTGGTTTATCTATTATCCTTGCCAGCGATCAGGCAACGTCACCTGATTTAATGAACTTTGTCTTAATCATAGGTGGATTGATACTTTTTATTACAATCTTCAAAGGCATTACAACTTCACCTGAAGTTGTAGAATAGTGGTGGGCCTGAAGGGATTTGAACCCATGTCCACCTGGTTATGAGCCAGGTGCTCTAGGCCAAACTGAGCTACAGGCCCATGCACAGCCATTAAACATGAAACCTCAATATAAAAACTACCCCCTGATTTGAATAACAAATATAAACAGGCTCATGGGTTAAAGATGGTACGTGCTCCTGTGGTGTAGCTCGGCCAAGCATTCCGGCCTTTCGAGCCGGAGAACCCGGGTTCAAATCCCGGCGGGAGCACCAAACCTTCTCTATAACCCTAAATACTGTAAAGATATTTTCTCCATTGAATAAACTTGAAAGCCTTAGAGATAGCGAAGGAGTTAATAAAATTCGATACCAGTGGCCCACCTACCCAAGAGCAGCCATGCGCAGAATGGATACAGTCCTATCTAGATGACCTAGGGTTTGAAACCCATCTACAAATAGTAGCGCCTGGTAGAGCAAACCTTGTAGCAAAGTACGGAGTGGGAAAAGAGTCGGGTTTGGTTCTCTCAGGGCACATAGACGTTGTCTTAGCCGGTGATCCTTCTCTCTGGAAGGTATCTGATCCCTTTGAACCAGTGGTCAATGATGGAAAACTGTATGGTAGAGGCGCCTGTGATATGAAAGGCCCCGACGCCTGTATGATTCAAGCCGCGCAGGACCTGATAGACGAGGATTTTAAGAAACAGCTAACACTGGTTTTTACTGCTGGTGAGGATACCGGTGGCTGGTTTGTTGACAGGGTGATATCTGATGGATTGGTTACATCGGGGGATGCAAGATTCGGTGTAATCGGGGAACCCAGTTTAATGGAGATTATCCCCGTGCACAAAGGCTCAGGTGGTGCTGAGATTATGATCCATGGAAAAGCAGCTCATAGCAGCCGACCAGAACTAGGGATAAACGCGATTCAGAAATCAGCCGACTTTTTATATGAGTTGCGAAAACTTCAGGGTAACCTCAATGATAAGACTCATCCTCTTCTGGGCCCCACCACAGTAGAGTGCACAATTATAGATGGAGGTTTCAAAGCCAACATTATACCTGATCAATCAAAATTAACGATAAATTTCAGGTTCATACCCGGGCATGAAGATCCAGAGACCTCAAAAGAATGGATTATAGATATAATAAACAGGTTATCTGAAAATGATCCAACTTTTAAGGCTGAGATCATAAATAGTAGGGCTGCTTCTCCGTTAGATATCTCTTTGGATTCACCTGTTGTGGTTGCGTTAAAAGATATACTGGGAACAGAGCCTATTGGTGCTCCATACTATACTGAGGCGGTAAGCTATAGCGAAGTAGGTATACCTACGGTTATATGTGGTCCGGGGAGCATAGATCAGGCTCATACACCTGATGAGTTCATTAGTTTAGAGCAAATTGATCTTGGTGTTGAGACCTATAAGGAGCTAATTAAACGAGTCTGTCTTTAATCCTATTTTTCTTTGTATATTATATCGTGTATACTGGTGTTAACATATTTTTGTTTGATTTTAGTAATAGTTATTTTATCAATTTGAGAGTAACTAAATGTGTAGACGAATACACAATAATAACTTATATAAAGGAAATAAGTAGAAAGAATATCAGGCGCATTAAATGAGTGATGTAGAATTCGACTTAAAACCAGTAGAGAAAAAACCATCAAGAAAATATAGAAAAGGCAGCAAATATGACCCCATAATCGATTCATTCCTAGAAAATGAACACGAATTAGTCAAAGTTGAAGTTCCTGATAAAGAAGCCAACTATCTCAGAACACAGTTGAAGAAAAGAATTGATGCAAGAGACCTTCAAGACGAAGTCGAAGTATCAGTTGTTAACAACGTTGCCTATCTAGAAAAGAAGTAGACTAAAAAATCTATTTTCTCTATTATTTTTATGCTTTATTAAACAGATACTGTTGATTATTAAATCTCAACAATGGGACAGTTGAGCCTGTCCTCTACCTCATCAGCCTCAGGTTCTTTTAGTTTTAATGTGTATAGATATTTTCCAGTTCTCAGTTTTAGCTTGATATTATCTTTATTTCTCTTAATCCTACACTCGTCAGCGTTTTCAGATAATTCAATGAATTTTTCTTTATTCTTGATCTCTACTGGCATCGTTTTTCACGTGTCCACATACAAAAGTAAGGTTGGTTTTAATGGTTTCGCTTAGAAATAGAAAAAATGATGAAACCAGACTATACCGTGAACTCATCTTCTCTATCTGGCGCTACGCCATTAAGATCAAGCTCATCACGGATATACTCAGCGAGGTAATCACAGGATTCCTCCTCTCCGTGGACAACATAGATATCTGGTTGTCCCTTCAACCCCTTAAGGAATTGTTGAAGAGGTGTCTTACCACTGTGACTGCTAAAGTCAAAGTGTTTTACTTTTGCAGCAACTTTTCTATCCCTGTCTTTAATGGGGAACATCCCTGTATCAAGAAGTCTGGCCCCATTTGTTCCAGGCACTTGGAAGCTGACAATGAATATACTGTTCTGGGGGTTTAACGCGACTTTTTCCATGTAGAACATGACCGTTCCCCCCTGTAGCATACCACTGGGCGCCACTATAACGTCTGCTTTTCTTACTGCTTGTCTGCGATCTCTCCATCCTCTTATCTCGTGGACGTTTCGAACCGCTCTTGCATATGTTTTGGGTGTTTTCACTGCTCCTGGGTGCTCCAGCATTACATTGTTTACTGCTCTAGCCATCCCATCTAATAGGGTATATCCATCGAATTTGTGGGCGTGAAGAACGCTTAAAACCTCGTGGCTTCTACCAACTGCGAATGCAGGTACCAAGACTTTTCCACCCTGATTTACAGTAGCTTTAATCTCGTTTACGAAGTCATTTTCCAGCTGTTTTCTATCTGGGTGCTCATGCAATGCATAGGTTGACTCTACTATGACTGCATCGTATTTTTTGCGGGGAACCTTGGCGGCGCTACATAATCTTGTATTCACCGTGTTAAAGTCACTGGTATAGAGAATCTTCTTCCCATTAACCTCCATATCTACCATTGCGCTACCTGGGATATGCCCAGCATCAAGCAGCCTGAAATTAAAATCCTTCAACTTAACATTTTGACCATAATTCAGATCGTTTCTCTGCTGCATCATCTTCTCCATTTCGAGATATTCGAATGGAAGATAGTAGCTGTTGAGCTTAATCATGTCCTTGATTAAAATCTTGATGAGTTCACTGGTGGTTCTAGTAGCGAAGTAGGGCTTTTTCTCACTGAGATAAAACAGGGGCACACCGCCGCTGTGATCGAGGTGTGCATGACCAATTACTATACCGTCTACGTCTTTTGCTCTAATATGTCCGGGAAACTCTGGTGGTGTCCCAGGTTTTACTCCATATTCTAGGAGTAGATTTCCTTCATTACTGTTGATGAGAATAGCATTACCACCTACTTGGTGGGTGCCTCCCATGAACTTTATTTTTACCATTGTATTCTTTAACCTAGTCGAAAAACCATGTATGCCCCTGCTTGGGGCGGTTTTTCCATCCTTTCCTTGGTGACCAACCCGCGCTGAATCTCCTAAGGGGACTGAGCACTATGTTACATGCCCTTTTTTATATGTTACCTATATATAATCAAAAACAGTTCCTTTATTTTATTATCAACTCAAGTATTTTTCCAGATAGATCTGTTTGATCCAGTTCCTCGATTTTTATACTTGGATATTTTTCACCTAATTTTCCGACTAGTTCTCTCTCCATTTCATTATCCCTGAATATTATGACTGTGTTTTTTATAGGATATTTTTCTAGGTATTCTATAATATTGTTCACCGTATGTTGAATAGTCTCATGATCTAGGGGCTCAGCTATCTGGTATTGGCTAGCAGGGTAAGTCTCTGCGAGGTACTCCGGTATCAAACCATAGGGTGCAGCTATGAAGCAATATTGTATTCCTTTTTTTCCTTGAGCTAGTTTTTCCTTTAACTTCCTGAACTCTCGGCTCCTGTTGTATGGTTTACGCTGAGGGGCTGATATTAGTATTCGTGTGTCCATGTTTTCAGGTGTCTGATAGTTATTCAACAGTCTATTCTGATATCGTATAACCTCGGGTTTGGCTAGGCTATGATAATCATAGTAAAATACTCCTTTGCCTTTGAAGCCTGGGGAACCCTCCTCCAAGTGTTTGCTGTACTTTGAAAGAGTTTTGAGGGCAGAAGTCATCTGCGCATGTCCTTTAGCACGTGTCTCTACTAAGTCCCATAGACTACCTTCGGATATGGCTTGCTTTACTGTCTCCATCTCTGACATTGTGACGTGCATATTATGCTGTGCTATGACTCGCTGTCTCTCGCCTTTAGGCAGATCTCTTATGTCTTCTGGGCTCCGGTTTCTACATACTGGGCAACTGCATGGTAGATACTGTAGGTCCTTGAAGAGGTATGTTCCCCGGGTTGTTAGATAGCGTTCATCTTTAGCAAATAGCGCGTAGGCAGCAGAGTCAAATAGATCATACCCCATCGCTACACTCATAGCCAGTATATTGGGGTGACCTGCTCCGAAGAGATGTATAGGGCGCTCAACAGGTGCATTGAGTTTGGCTGTCATCGCCATATCAACGAGCACTGGGTACATGTATCTCTCCATAACCTCAGTTGGGCTTCCAAGAGCATGAATATCAAAAGGCATCTTACCAATCCTATTGGCTGACTCAGCGACAAGATCCAGGTGTCTTCCACCTTGTATGGGTCCAACCCAAAGATTTGGCGTGTTCTCAATCAAGGGTAAGGCTTCTTCTGCTCTTCTTAGAGTCTCTTTTACTGTGAACTCCACTTTTTCCCTTGGGACATCCCAGCCCGTTGGGATGTCAAGGATTACGCTTATGTCACTGCCTATTTGTTTTTGCCAGTTTATAATTTCATCCTGCGTTACTTCAACCTCACCATATACCAGTATCTGATACGCACCGCTATCTGTCATAACCACTCCATCATAGTCAAGGAGTTTATGCAGCTCAAGGTTAGGAACATCCTTGAAATGGTTTCTAATAATATAGCTATTTGTTATGAGTATCTCGCACCCAAAATCCTGTCTGAGCTTCTTAGCGGGAATAGTCTCAATTAGAGGATTGACCACCGGCATAAATGCTGGTGTCTCAAATGTCTTTCCTTTAACTTTTAATCTCCCGATCCTACCTAATAGATCTCTATCTCTAAGCTCAAACGACATGGGGCATCAAATACGGTACGCTGTATATAATATGGTCTAAAAAAATAATATAGTTTAGTTGTAAACTATTTTTACATTAACGGCCTTGGGACCTTTTTCGGTTTCTTCGATCTCGAATTCAACTACGTCTCCTTTATCAAGATCATAACAGTTTCTTACATCACGGCTGTGACAGAATACATCTTTTTTATTTTTTTTCGTCTTAATAAAACCAAATCCATGATCGTATAACCATTTCTTTATTACGCCTTTCAGTTTTTTCACCTCTATTCTATATTTCGACATTTACTTATCTTGCGACTAAGTTATTGCTATATCAAATTTCTTTGTTATAAACATTGAGTTTTCTTATCTATTGATTAAAAAAATTGTATTTTATGATACAATAATGGTGTTATAGGGATATGTTCAACTCGTTAACGATACCTTTGTACCTGTTCCTTATAGTTACCTCTGTAACTCCAGCAGCGTAAGCGATATCCTTTTGAGTAAATTTCTGGTCCTCTTGGATACAAGCGATATAGAGCGCAGCTGCAGCTAATCCATTGGGGTCTTTTCCAGCTGTGATCTTCTCTTTCTCGGCTGTTCTAAGAAGCTCAGACGCTCTCTGCTGTATATTCGCTTTCGAAGCAATTTTTGGTATCCTGTTCCTAGCATTAGGTCTAGGCACGCTCAGATTCAACTCGTTATATAATAGACGATAGGTTCTCGCTACCTCCATTTTATCACCAGAAATATGTTCAGCTACCTCTTTCAGAGTACGCTGGGTTTTTGTCATCCTGCACGCAGCGTATAGGCTTGCAGCCATTACGTTCTCTATGCTTCTACCTTTCACTAGTTCTTTCTGTAATGCTTTTCTGTAGAAGAGGGCTGCTTGTTCCTGTACGTTTCTACGTATTTTCAGTTGGCTTACTAGTCTTGCGAGTATGCTCATGGCTTTGTTTAGGTTTCTCTGATTTGTGCTTCCAGAGACTCTTCTCTGCCATTTTGATATCCTTAGAAGCTGCCACTTACGCTCCGTGGAAACCTTTCCTTTTGTGTCTCTATAGATGTTACCGATTGTCGTGTGCAGTCCTTTGTCTGATACTGCTAAAGAAGTGGGTAAACCTACTCTGCTCCTTTTAGCTTTCTCCTGAATGTTAAATGCCCTCCACTCTGGTTTCCTGTCAAGAAAGGTATCCCCCAGTACATATCCGCATCTGGAGCATACCCGTTCACCTATCTTGTTATCTATTACTAGGTGATCTGAGCCACATTCAGGGCATCTTGTATCTTTTTCTTCATGCCCATTTAGGGATGTTGACATTTTAGTTACTTCTATCTCCTTCTTCTACTGTATCTTTT
>CAZLHA010000103.1:0-8800 GCA_964559155.1 uncultured Candidatus Bathyarchaeia archaeon
ATCATGGAGCAGAACCCCGGTATCACGGATGAGGAGATACTTGACAAACTCGTGGAAGCCTACGATATCGAACCCGAGGCAGTTGACAGCTTCAAATCCCTAGCACGAGGCCGACTAGAGAATATGCCTAGACCCACGGAAGACGTTAGCCTATATGATGCGCTAAGGGAACGTAAATTCTGGGCCTACAGTGGAGCCGATGGAGACCTCTACCGGAAACACGGGTTAGGTGGATGGAGAGTACAGGTTTACTGGGGAACCGACCTAGCTATCCAGAAAAAACAAGATGGACGATGGGTCACGATAGCAGACCTTGATACAGAGACCCCGGAGGATAAACGACTCGCAGTGGACTTTATTGACGAATGGATGAAGGAACCAGAAATACTAGACGCCCCGGACAAAGTGACGATAAAGGACCTAAGAACCCGAGCAAAAATAAAAGCCCTACCACAAGACCAACTAAACATACTCAGAGACAACTTCAAGGAAGGCTACCGGGAATCCCTAGGAGTCTCCATAGACCACCAGATAGCAAACATGCAGCGTGACCTACATGACTCCCTCCTAGACAAAGGCCTAGAAAAAGACCAAATCAGCGAAATCATGACCGAGTTCAACGAAGAAACAATCACGGCTAAACACCGAGACCTACTCAACGAACTACAAGAGGAATATCTAGCTCAATGCGACCAATATCTATCAGAGGCAAGCACAGATCCGTTAAAGGACTGGAAACGAGCCGTTGAACTTAACCGCTGGAGTGACGCATCATATCAACACGCAGCAGAAGTAGTTAACAAAGAATACCGCAGCCTACAAGCGAAGGCTAAACCAAAAACCCCCGAGTACACAGGACCCTCTTTTTTACGCCCAAAGGACTCAGAGAAACGCCGAGAATACTACCAAAAGGCAGGACCATACACGGCGCTAACAAGCATGGGAACCGTTGACGAGTTCAACATAAAGGATGGTTTAATCCAGCTCAGGGGAATGGACCCTAGCCACATAGCCATGAACGTCTCAGAGATACCGAACAGACTAGGTATCCCAGACGGAGAATACGCCGGGAAAATACTTAACCCAGATGATCTAACCACGAGCCTAGTCAAGTACCCGGATAAGGTTGAATGGAAACAAGGATCCAAGGGCGGAGAGATACAGATCACCAAAAAAATCAAAGGAAAAAACAGAACCGTCCGCATACAACTAAGACAAGACGAGAAACCAGAGACCCTACCGGACCCCCGAATACTCTACAAGGCAGAGGCACCAGTAAAACTGAATAAACTCCGGGAACTCTTAGAATCCTCACCAGAGGAAAACATCCACCTCAAGACCTTCGAGGAAGACGGGAAACATGTACTCCGGGCATGGTGGAACGAGGAAAGAGCCGGAAGATCAGTATCCCCGATAAGCCACACAGTAACCATATGTGACGAAATACAACTAGAGGAACCTATACAGTGCACCTTCGATCAGGCATACCTAGAGACGCTCTTAGAAAACCTATCTCATCAAGGAATCACAGAGGGAACCATGCACCTTGTAACAGATATGCCCATGAAGCTAGAGACCGAGACCACCGAGTTCCGTAACACATACTACCAGGCACCCAAAGTAGATGCATCTTACAACTATTACCCCGATGACCCTAGAGCCAAGATCACACGAGAGGACTATCCATCCAAGAAATCATGGAGAAACCAGGCAATCCCCTACACAGCAGCCTTACACGTAGCCACAAGCCACGGCAGAGGAGAACCAGTCATCAACGCCACACAAGACCACCTATCCATCAAAGCCATAAACGGCGAACACACAGCAATGATAGAGGTAAACACACCAAACCTCCTAAACATAAAACCCGGAAAATACCAAACCGACTATAACCTCATGGAGGCCAACAAAACAACCCTCAGATACCCAGATAAACTGGTATGGGACCCCGAGCTACATCAACTACAAGCCACCAAAAAAGACGACAAAGGATACATAGACCTAAAACCAGGAGAAACCACACCCCCACCCCCATTACCAAAAGCACAGGAAGCCACCACACTCCAAAGAAAAAACCTCAAAAAACTAAAGAAAGCAGTAAACAAAGCCCTGAAAAACACAAAAAACACTCAAGGAAACCCCTCAATACAGCTAAAATCCAACATTGAAGGCATAACCCTACAATACACCCAAGACGGAAACATAACACAAGAAACAATAACAACTGAATCCATCAAACCAGGAATACTAGACACAAACATCAACCCAACTCTCCTACGCGACTATTTATACCTACTAGAAAACATGAACCCAGAACACATCTCAATAAAACAACATGAAACCGGACTACTAGTAATAGAAA
Organism: uncultured Candidatus Bathyarchaeia archaeon; assembly: GCA_964559155.1. GTDB lineage: Archaea > Thermoproteota > Bathyarchaeia > TCS64 > TCS64 > RBG-16-57-9. Next base: position 2,363 of record CAZLHA010000103.1, read on the forward strand.
CCAACGACAACCAAACCAACATCCGATACGGTATAGCCCCACAAATAGGAGCTTAGTCAACCATGAAAAAACCAGAAACCCAAGAAAACCACCCTCCAGAGCATAAACCGAGAAACCACACCAACAAAAACACCCCCTCAAAGCAGTGAAACCCCATGACCATGGAACCCTACGACCCACTGAAAACCAGCCACAAACAAATAGACACCACCAAACTCAGAGAACACCTCCAACCAAAACCCAGCACCGAGACCAAGATATACGGCAAACTAGACAAATTCCTCAGAGGCGGCCACCACACCCTACTCCACGGCATGACCGGAGCAGGCAAAACCACCCTAGCCCTAACCCTCCTCAAATGGCTACACCAACACGGACACAGAATACTATACCGCGACGACGGAGGCCTAGAATTCCTCCACCTAGCAGGCGACATCCCCATGCAAGTATGGATACCACCAAACTGCACCCTAGACGTCACCTACCAACAGAAAATAAACGACCCACCAATCCACCAACCCAAAATAGACACTCTCCCCGACACCCCAGGAGAACTACTGGACAAAGCCTACAACCAACCCCCAAGATTCCACGTCATCGTCTACGACGCCTACTGCCTAAACCCAGCCCTATCCGCCACATTCTACAGCAACCTATTCAAAGAACTCATCTACCGCTCCATGCAAACCAGTAAAAAAAAGAAAAAATCCCTAGTCTTCAGCTTCGACGAACTCAACGATCTAATCCAACCCAAAGGCCACAGCCTCACCAAAACCCATGAAAACCTCATCCAAATACTCAGCTACAACATACGAAAACTAAGAAAACACCGAGTAACCCTACTAGCCTCATCACACAGATTCAACCAGCTAAACATCAACGTCCGCAGCCAATTCAGCTACATCATGATCAAAAGAAGCTACGGCAAAGACGTCATCGACTTTATGAGCAACAACCTAGTATCCGTAGGAAACGATATCTTCTGGCACATGGTAGATGACATACAGAAAATGCATCAACGATACGTCTACGTATTCGACCCAGTGAACAACTATGACAAACTAGTCTTCCCCGACATACCACGCCTCAACTATGATGACAGAAAAACCGGGCTACTGGAACTAGAAAACCAAAAAACCAAGAAATGGGACACCCAAGACCTCTACATAGCCATAGCCAGAAGCCGAAACCCGCCTATAAGCTACCGAAGCATAGCCGACAAAATAGAACTATCAAAAAGCGCCATCTATCAAAGAGCACAGAAACTCAAAGAACTCTCCACCCTGAAAACAATACTCCAATAAGCGTATACATCAAAGCCCCCGATACAGGCATCCACAACCCAAATACCCAGATAACCCCAATACAGACCCTAAGCTACCAGAACTGACCCACGTACTCCAGAGCAAAAAGTGCTCTCTCCAAGTTAGCAACACTTGTTAAACTTTTTTCTCTAACAGCTTTCTTTACTTGTTCAGGGGTGAAACATCTAGGCTCTCCAATAAATTCACTCATATCCTGTTACACCATTTATTATTTCATCCAAAGTCTCTCTCTCTACTTTCTTAATAAGATCCTCAATAGGTGCTCCTGTTTGCTTCTGTGCCTCGTAGAGTATTATGGTCCACTCTGCGCCTATTCCCCTCCTAGACGCATAGGTGAGCATCCTAGGGATATCAATATCCCCTGATCTCAGTGCGTCTCCCAGTATCGCCCCAAGTTCATATGGCGAAAAACTCAAACTTTTCCTCGTTATGGCAAAATATACGTCAACTAAAAGTCTTTCAGGTTCAGGTAAGTTACCTCTTACCAGAAATCTCTCCAATCTTTCCTCGACAAAGACATAATCATAGTATGTATAATTCATGTAGTCTTTTTTAAAGGGGTTCAATACTGCGTTATAACCCTCCTTCAACAAGAGCTCCCGGATCCTGTACCCTAGAGCCTCATTGGTCTCGACTACGATTAGGTCTTTTCCCACCTCGTAATGAGCATAATTGGCTAACATACCGAGACTCCAAATAACAAAATCCCCCGAAGAATACTGTTGTTTAATAATATCGTATATTCTCTGCGTCCTAGACGGCATCTCTAGCCTACTTCCAAGCTTCACTCGATAGGTCCCCTTCCCTATTCTAGTCATCTTTTCACTAGTTTTTAGCCTACTAAGGTAGTTGCGTGCAGAGATCTCGGATATCCGCAGATCTTTACTCATCTGATCCGCATCAACCACTTCCTTTTTTTCAATATACTCTACCACATTCTCAGGAACCGACATAAATGTAATATAAAAAATGCAATATATAAGGTATATTGCAAAAAATATATTGCACCTATTACAACTAGAAATTAAATAAGAAAAAACAAAACATAGATGTTTTGCTTTTCCTTAGCAGATCTTGTGGCTATTGCTATCATAACTCTGTTCCACGACGAAGCCTTCTGGGCCACCACCCTCGCCCTACAAGCCGCAGAGCAAAAACCGTCACATCGCCTTACAGTGCTGCATTAGCTGAATCATCGAATGCACGTTTTTCACTCTCAAGACTTAAACCTAGTTCCTCTAATCTGTTAAGGTGTTTATCCCCTGTCTTCAGCGACAGCCCATTGGCAATCGCAGTTGCTGCTATAAGCAAGTCCGCATCAGGAATTAACTTGCCTTCATCTTTTAGTTTATTGTAGAGGGAGCAGTAGGTCAAGATCACACGGTTATCAAGGCATATATAATGGAAGCTCTGCTCAAGAAGCTTCTTTACTTCACCTGTTTTACTCTCGTTTATTCCTCTAAGGACTTCGATTAATGTGATGGTTGAGATGGCTCCCTCCTCGTACCTTTTGGAGCTGAGGAGTTCAATTATCTTGTCGGTGTCAAGTAGGTTCATCTTAGTTCCAGGCTCTCCCGAAAGGTCTTGCTGGATTCTTTTATGGATTCAAGGTCTTCTTGTGATAATTTCTCCACAAGCCTCTCAAAGGCATGTAATCGTCTAGCCCGGGTTGCCTCTTTGTAGATCTCTAGGAGGTATTCTCCCCAGTCTTTACCGTCTTTCGCCTGTTCCAGTATTTTTTTTACCTCATCTGGCACTGATATCGTTGAATAATTACTCAACTATGTCACTATAATTTGAGTGCCCCACGTGGTTTAATAATGTTACCCGAAAACATAGATCAAAAGAAGTATTCATGTTAATATCCTCTCCCAGAGCCAAGATAACGCCCTGCAACTCTCCCTTGTTCAACATCTCAAGAACCCGGATCAAGATCGTATCATCTTTCACACCGATCCTAACAACAGTACCCTCCCTTAACCCGAATTTATCTCACAGGCTTTTCGGAATAGTAACCTCTCTCCTCCACTTCCAATAAAAACACCATTTAAACAGAGAAACCCCATAATATGAACAATCCATTTTACTGTTTATTACCATAAACAACCAGCGTCTTCGTAGACATATAAAAATCACAAGAAAAAACCCCGGTTCCATTCAGAGGCGATTACACCATTGATGTAAACCACCAAAACAACCATTACATCGTGAAAAAATTTAACCTGCTTTTACATGGATTTTTTTTGATTATAGGCTCCCATTATGCTTGTGGCATCCCTCATCACTATTATGTTTCTCGCAGGTCACCGGGCAGCATTGGCTATTCCACCCTTCTCTATTGGCCGCCCATTTGATAAGAGGAACTATGGCCTCTCTGAATTGATATCCCTCTTCAGTTAGACAATATTCCACCCGTGGCGGTACCTCATTGTATGCCTTTCTTTCAATCAAACCGATAGACTGGAGCTTAGACAGAGTATCTGAGAGTCCTTTAGGGCTAATTCCCTTCAGTTTCTCCTCTAACTCGCTGAATCTTAAAACCTGGAAGTTTCCCAAGGTGTTTACAATTAAGAGCGCCCATTTTTTACTAATTACATCTATTACCCCTTCAATGGGGCAGAAACATATACGTTGATTGTTCGTCATTACTATCCCTTTCTTAAGTAACTATATTACTATAAACTTGTTAGTTTAAAAGATATAAATATTATAGTTTTGTAAGTGCAAAAATATGTACAAAAAACATGGATGTAAATGTAGTACTGGACATCATGGCTACAAAACTAGTAGACACCACGACTGCAAATGCAGTACGGGATATCACAGAAGATTTCTTACCAAGGCAGAGATAAAAGAACGCCTTGAAAAATACGCTGAAAGCCTTGAACTAGAGCTCGAAGCAGTCAAAGAAAAACTCCAAGAACTAGAATAAAAACACAAAAAAGTCTCTTTTTTATTTTCCATTACTCAAATTTTTTCCTATGAGGTCTCCGAAACCAGATAGAATGCGCCACCCGCTACTAAGTGGAGCAATTCTAGACACTTTCTGCATAATCGTCGTAAGGGCACGAATCGGGTATACCCGGAACACTCTACTCGATTGGAACTAAAAACACTATATTCTAGTTAACAATCCTTACCGCTACGTATAGTATCGTTACATTAAATGTATCACGACTTAGTCGTAACTATTCGGATTCTAAAAACATTATAATCCCCTTCAAAAACAGTTGAACGTCATCAAGGTTACCCTTAATTATACCTAGAACCCTTGCATCATCTATCTCACCATACCGGTGAACAAGTAAATTCCTGAAACTAGCCATGTCTCCCAGTCTAGATGCAAGACCTTTATCCAAGACCCCTTCATATCCAAGAGTCTTAAACATCAACCTATACTGTTCAACTTTTGGATAACCTTTAACTGAAATAATATGGTTAGCTATATCAATACAAGCTTCAACTATCTCTAAGAGACTGAATTTAGCGGCCTGTACATCCTTATAAGATTCTATGAATTCCATTGTACTATATTTCTTGTACTCTTCCAGAAATCTTAGATTTCTCTCAATAGTATCAAATCTACCGTAAACAATCTCCCGGTCAACCTTCAACAGCAAGCCTCCTAATCCTCATAGAATCATAGTAATCCAAATAGTGCTTAATATCTAAATACTCAGAGGTAACCCTTGATTCATAGCGTGTTCTCTTTTCCTCGTCTCTAGATAATACTAATACCCCTTCCTTAATCACCCTGAACTGAAACCCAAGACTCTGATGATTCAGAACACGTACATCGACTAACTTTTTCCCGCTTAACCGTGCTTCAATTATTCCAGAAATATGACCCGGATATAACGCGGGTTCAACAAAATCATCCTCCAGATATAAAGCCACATCAACATCCCTCCCAACACCCTTGACCCCCTTAACCATTGAACCATACAGATAAACAAAGAGAATCTCATCAAAAGGCATTAACGCCTCTTTTATCATAGAAACAAGATACTCAAGATCCAATGAACACACCTACGATAATTCACCTGGTTAAACAGGTTTAAAGATTACCTGACAAATCTCGATGATCCCCTGCTGGGAGAATAACGTTTACCACCGGAACAAGAGATAATGATGTCCACTTAAACCCAAGAAAATATAATTACAAAGTAATTTTTATAACTCCTGTACTCACAAAAACATTCAAAAGAGGATATGATTTAGTTTCTAGTTTTCCATCGTTTTTATCATCTATTTCTGTCCCAAGTAGGCTCCACAAGCGTACAAAACATTGGACATTCGTACTCCAGCTACCCTTAAACAACCCCCACGCCACCAAAAAGTCCAGGGTAGACTTATATGGACTAGATTATAGGGCTAAACTGTTCCGGTCGATGAGCGGGGTCACCCCGGCGAGCCTGTCACCGTTCTTCTTAACTTTCCAGTAGGCTTTCTAAGCATATAAAATCTAAAAGAGTCCATGGGACCCCATGGATCAACAAGATCTATAAACCTACCCGAAGGCCTAGAAACCCGATAAAAACAAAGAGTTAATCAAAATTCCCTATACTCTTCCATGGGTACATATAGTTAATAAACAACCATGGAATGAGGCTTAAAGAGTGAACAGTTTGAGCATGCTAAGACTACGTTTATCCATGCTGGCTACGGTGTCCGTTATAATAGCCGTCTCCACGCTAGGCCTAGGACTAATACTGTCCATGACCGGTCAGTTCAACGTAATGAACCTAGTGATACTTATGACCATCTTCAACCTAGCACAATGGCTTCTAGCCCCCAAGCTGGTTAACGCCATGTACAAGACCAAGGAACTAACACCTGAGGAAGCCCCACAACTCAACCAGGTAGTAAAAGACTTGTCAAACAAGTCAAACATCAAAACGCCTCAACTGATGATCTCAAACCTACCCATACCTAACGCCTTTGCATATGGATCACCCCTAACAGGAAACTATGTAGCCGTAACTAAAGGACTCTTGAACACCCTCAACGCAGACGAGGTAGAAGCGGTAATCGGACATGAGATAGGACACATTAAACACCGGGACGTCCAAGTGATGATGTTCGTATCCTTTCTCCCAAGCATATTCTATCT
>CAZLHA010000104.1:0-1902 GCA_964559155.1 uncultured Candidatus Bathyarchaeia archaeon
CTTCGTTGATTACAATTGACGACTGGGTGATCCCAGATGGGAGCACCGCTAAACCGTTTTTAATTACAGTATCTACGGTCAAGTTTATCTAGCGATATTATCCTTTTGTGGTTAATAGGTTTATAGCGTAAACTATGTTTTGTTTGATTATCTCTGGGCGCTCCCTCCTCTGATGTTGTCTATTATCCCCTGTTACTGCCATGGAGAGTAACACACTTCCGTTGCTGACCAGCAGTAGCTGTTTTCTCTTGCTCTTTTTTGATGGCTTCAGGATACTGAGATAGTAGAGCTAAACTATGAGAAACGGGATGTCACATAATTGAGAGCTTTCACTCGGTTCCCTCTGACACCCCTTTTCTCTTGAACAAGATATATTTGTATGCTAGCCTCATCCAGATAAGTGATAAAGAATTCGATGATTCAATAGAAAAATGAGCGATCTGAGAAGCTTTCTAAAAGAACAGATTACCATGTGATCCTGTAGGGCATCTGGTTGAGGCACTCAGTACCGTTTTCGGTGATCAATATTATGTCCTCTATGTGCCCCCGGTAATTGGTCTCTGGATCCCTCCGGTTTGGCTCGTATGTTAGGGTCATCCCGGGTTTTAGTGGTTGGTCATCTGTTTTTATTGGTCCGAAGCTGGGGGCGTAGGGCATGGTGTAGTCGTGTACATCTAATCCGATCTGGTGTCCAGTTCTCACCGTCTCATTGAAGCCCAGCTCCCTGTTGAGCTCGTTAGCTTGGTCTAGCACCTCGTTTCCAGTCATCCCCGGTTTGATGCCCTTTATGCCTTCTATCTGGGCTTGCATGGCTCGATCCATGTACTCCTCTGTGGATTCTTCCCATGTTACGTGCCAGTTGCGCCCCATATCGCTGCAATACCCCGTCTTCAGTCGTACACCGACGTCCAGGCTTAGAGCGTCTCCGTGTTTCAGGTACTCGGTGTTGTTTCCTTTGATGAATCCGATGCTGCTATCAAAGCTGAACTCATAAGCGCCTAACTCGATCATGTTGGCATCAAGTTCTTTCTTCATATCCGCGATGTTTCTTCCGGGGTGGGTTTCCTCTATCAGAATGTGAAAAGCTGTTTCTGTTATCTCGATGGCTTTGCGGATTTCTTTGATCTCGTACTCATCTTTGATGCTTCTCTCATTGAATACGATGTCGCTAATGTCCTTTTCTGGTGTGGGTTCTATCTCCAGTTCTGATGCGATCCTGTACCACATCTGGGCGCTTACCGTAGAGAGATCAAACCCTACCTTGTCTTTATCATATTCTTCAAGGGCTTCTAATGTGCCCTTAATGTGGTGTCCTTTTTCTTGTTTTATGGCGATAACGTGGTTGAATTCCCCGGATCCCCTTACTCTGGGTGCTCCCCAGTGGGGCATTACAAGCGTTGTGTCGCTGTTTGAGTCCATTATGAATGTTTGGTGTTCATCCCCTAGGGCGTGTGGCATCACATATATAGTATTACTGGGGTTCTGCCTTATCACCTCGTTAAAGAATACTACTGTTTCATAGCCTCTCTCTTGGGCTTGGATCATTATGGATTTGCGTCTTCTCTTAATTGATTCCTTCTGATTCATATAATATCAGGGATAACTACACCGTTATGGTTTTTACTTTTTCTCTTGACCTTGCATAGGTTTTTTATCGCTACTTGGCATGGAGAACATGTGGCTCTGGAAAGCAACAGATCGATACTGCGCGTTATTATAGTCTTTGTAGTGATTATTGCGTTCTTCTGGGTCTTAATTATGAATATATTGCAGCCTGAGTCTCCGGAGATTGTTTATCTTAACGAGACCTCTGTCGTAGTTGATGACACCATAAAAGTGGAACATAATAACTATACACGGATCCCCCTTGATGTCAAGGAGGGGGATGTTATTTACTACACC
>CAZLHA010000104.1:1912-8673 GCA_964559155.1 uncultured Candidatus Bathyarchaeia archaeon
GTGTTTTGGAGGGTAATAGAATAGACTTCTTCATACTTGAGGAGGATCGAGTCGAGATGCTAATCGACGCCTTGGAGGGTAGGAGTAATCGCTTTGAGAGCTATGAGCGAGGAAGGGGAGTAAATATTACTTCCAAGAACTCAGAGTTCATTATTACCAATAATAAGAACTGGTATCTTTTCATCAATAATTATGGACATATCCACAACGGTGCAATTCCTGTATCGGATGTTAGAGTAGAGGTAAGGGTGGAAAAGATTGGCTTAGCCGATTCTGATGGTTTTTCGAACACCTCATAAACTTGTGTATATCTAATATGCTATGCTCAATATTGGACTCGGTAAAACCTTGCTGATACATCATTGGGATACAGATGGTATCTGCTCAGCCGCAATAATACTAGAAAAATTATCCAATGACGACATAACTACATGGGTTCCCCCTCTAGGAACCTTTTATCTCACAGACGATCACATAGGAATGGCTCAGAGTTATGATAATGTTGTAATTTGTGATATGGCGTTACCAGAATCAAACGTTTCGCAAATCGCTGAGAAATCAAACATAGTGATGATAGATCACCATCATCAAGACCCGATAGCAGGTATAACGCACATCAACCCCGTGGCTGAGGGGGCTAGTGGAGAAGATTATCCATCGAATACTTGGGTCCTCAAAGGATACTTGGGTCTTCCACTCTCTTTGAAAATAGTTCTAGGCTATGTGGGGGATAGGGAACAGAAGATCAAGGAAAACCCGGTTTTCTGGGAGATCACAAAGGAGTATATGCGGGAGAAGGGGATTAACTTCGATGAGTTACTTAAACTGGTTTACAGGATCGACTCTAACTATAAGGTAGGGGATCGCGAGGCAGTAATGAAAGCCCCCCACCTACTAAGAATGTACAATACCGAAGATGATATATTGGAAAACAAACAGTGGGCAGAGAACCTGAGCCATTTGAAGAAAAAACTAGAAGAAACCCTATTGGAGCCCCCCGAGGAGGTTGATGGAACCCAGATTAAGCGCCTAGATACCCCCTACGCTATAATCAGTCAAGTTACCCGGAAACTCGCTTGGGGGACAGGCATAGACACCGTTGTTATTAATACCGGATTTTTTGATGAACAAGATCAGCTATACTGTAGAAGCAACAAAGTGAATATGCATGACTTGATAGAGCGAGCAAAGGAACTCGGTTACAATGCCGGTGGAAAAAAGGATGTACTCGGAACAATAATACCCAAATCTGAATCAGAGAAATTTCTAGCTGAGACAATAGAATATCTAAAGAAAAATAAGTTAAAGGGTTAAACCCTCTTCACTATTCTGCCTGGAGTAGCCCCTGTGTGTTCCCCTTTCTCCACCACGGCTACACCGTTTACGAAAACATACTCGATACCCTTGGGGTGTTGACGTGGCTCAACCGGGGTCCCCATGACCTCAAGTTTGGCATAGTCAAATATTGTTATATCCGCATGGCTTCCCGGAGTTATCTTTCCCAAGCCTTCTAGGTTATGGTGCTCAGCTGCTGCTGTACTCATCTTGTAAATGGCCTCCTCAAGGGTGAATACCTTGATCTCTTTAACCATCTTGTTGATGAATCCGGGGAAAGCATTGAATGCATTTATACCTGGTCTTCGATAAGGTGGTCTCTCCTGTTCATAGTTTTTATCGTACACTGATTGATCTAGACTCAGACTCCCCACTCGATGCTGGAACATTAACGCCCTGTATGATTTCCACGGAAAGTTGCCTGTATCCGCAGTACCCGCTGCGTATCCCATTGCATCTGGATCCTCACAGATTAGATCAAACCATGTATCAAGCTGTGATGTCTCACGCTCCTCGGATATCCTGGCTAAGTTCTTGCCTATTAGTGACTCGTCTTTGTGTTTGCTTATCCAGATGTTTTCAGCCCACTGGGGGTTGGTATTGGGGTTATAAGCCAACCGGATGAACCATTTTCCGCTCTCCAGTGAGTCCTTTATCTCTTCCCGGTAATCTGGTGCCTCCAGCCATTTAGCGAAGTTTTCTCTGCTTCCCGCTTCCTTAAGCCATGGCAGCAGTATGCTGCTTAGGTATGGCATAACGTCGAAGCCTCCTCTCAGGAACCAGGGCATGCTGTCGAAGCTGATGTCTAATCCTTCTTTGAGGGCATCGTCAAAGAACTTGAGGGTAGCCCTGATGTTATGTTCCTCCATGTAGTCGTTGCCCTCTGGGACAAGTCTCCACCCGGGTGTAAGGTGAGCGATGTTAGTTTTGACTCCTGTTATCCTACATGTTTCTATGGATTCAAGTAAGCCATCTACTTTGTTGCTCCTTGTGTCACCGAATTTAACTTTGCGTCTACGCCCGGTTCTCCGCCAGTGTGGACAGTATACTGCGTTTTCGTACTCTTTCAGCACTTTAACACATTCATTGATCTCATCCATGCTTGCCTGTACCCCTGGGTCATAGTCTAGGCCAGTGCTCATTCCAACCGCGCCCTCTTCCAGTGCCTCTCGAATGAGTTGTTTCATCTCTTCTAACTCCTCATCAGTGCTGTTGCGCTTGTAATCGTTTCCCATCACATTGTAACGTACAGTACCCTGACCTACAAGAGGGACAGCATTCATTGAGACTCCTACGTTCTCTACTTTCTTGAACCATTCACCAAGGGTCTCCCAGTCAACTGTCCAACCATAGTACTTCTCCATGATCTCATTGACATCTTCCCGGGGGAATAGACTCTTTTCAGGGTAATACTTTTGGGGTTCAATATCGTCTATATATTGACGTGCGATACCTGGGAGACCCATAACATCTCCATATGGTCCCTGACTGCCTCCACACTGACCTCCAACGAAGGTTGTGACGCCTTGCATAACATAACTCTCTGTCTTAGGGAAGAACAGTAATGTAGAGTCCCCGTGGCTGTGAGCGTCTATCCAGCCAGGGCTAGCGTACAAGCCTTGGGCGTCAACGGTCTTAACCGCGTCGCCTTTCACTTCACCTAGTTCTGCTATCCTTCCATTCTTGACAGCTATCGAGCCCTTGAACGCTTTTTTCCCGCTTCCATCTATGATGGCTGCGTCCTTGATTATTACATCATATTCATTAGTCAACTAATTCACCAATAGTTGACGGAATATAACGTCTACCGGGTATAAAAAAGGGGGCATCGCCTTATTTCGCCGTATTTTATTTCTGACTTGGGCAACATTAATCAAAACAATTTTACACAACCCACGATTTCATGAGTGTCATGAAGAAGACCACCGCTGATCTAGTTTTGCTCGGTTTAGCTCATAGCCTTAACCACAGTCTCTTCCTAGTGCTACCTCCGTTAATGACTACTATTGCTAATGACTTGAATGCCGGCTTCGGTACAATGGGACTCATCTCCACTATCACGTTCCTAACATATGGCGCAGGTGCTCTTATTGGTGGCCCCCTCAGTGATAAAATAGGTAGCCTCAAGGTAGCTCAGATCAGCATAGGGCTTGGCGGACTCATGTCAGCAATCTTCTTGCTAGCAAACAACGTGTACCTTTTCGGAGTAGGGATGTTTCTAATGGCGCTCTGGGCTAGTTTCTATCACCCCACGGCTAATGGCTTAATAGCGAAAGCCTTCCCGGAGAACACGGGTGGCAGCATGGGTATCCATAACGCGGCTGGTAACCTTGGACAGGTGCTAACTCCCACAATCGCCTTCTACTTGGGCGTCACCTTCAACTGGAGGATAAGTTTCGTATTTTTCGGGGTACTATCCGTCTTTACTGCTGTATTATTACGTAGGATCGAGGTAAACGAGGGGGAAATGGAGCATAGCACCACAGGCTATTTTGAGTTCATTAAGACACCGGAGTTATGGATAGTGTTACTTTACAACGTGATCGTTGGTTCCCTGTTCCGGTCAGTGGACTTGTTTTTCCCCAGCTTCCTAAGCGCGGAGAAACTATATACAGGGAGTTTAGCAGCCATAGCCAATAGTATGATCCTCTTCTTCGGAACACTGGGACAACTTGCGGGTGGAAGAGGTAGCGATAGGTTTGGCTCGGGGAAAGTATTACTCTTTGCCACCAGCGGCATAGTTGTGAGTTTAATCCTGTTAATGATGCTACCATCCAGCATAGCGGTGCCAGTATTCGTCTTCCTATACGGTATCTCAATGTTTGGGCATCAGCCCACTGTAACCCGCCTCGTAAGCCGGCTCACTCCGAGAAACATGATGGGATTAGCATACGGTGTAATGTTCTTCAGCGCCTTCGGGGTCGGCAGCATCAGCACTTCCATAACTGGGTGGATAGGCGAACAACACAGCCTAACCGCCGCCTTCTGGGTAAACACAATGGTCTCGATATTGCTCTTATTAATCAGCGCAGTAATCTATCTTCGAGTTAAAGATTAGCCCGAGTCAAGAAACGCAATATCCCTAGCATGGTCTTTGCATCTACGATCTGATTAGCCTCAATCATATCCAATACCTCGTTAAACCCGTACCTAGAAACAGTGATAACTTCATCATTCTCGGGAGATGAACCCACCTCCGTCAACCCTTCAGCGAGATAGAAGTGAACCACTTCATCACTATACCCTGGAGCCATATAACACTGGAAGAGTCGGGTCCAGCTACTAGCCGCGTAGCCAGTCTCCTCCCGGAGCTCACGGACAGCACACCGGTAGGGATCCTCGCCCTCCTCAAGGGTACCAGCTGGGATCTCAAAGAGATAGCCTCCAGTCACATACCTATACTGTTTAATCAAGACAACCTCATCCCTATGAACTGCGACAATCGCCACGGCACCCGGATGACGCACGATATCCCTATCCGTCTCTCTGCCATTCGGCAACCGTACCACGTCATGATAGAAACTAAAATATCTACCATCACGCAGCAACTCGCTCGAAACAATATCAACCATGCACTATCACCCTAAAACAAAGCATAAAACCTTAACCATAATAAGAAATAGTGTAAACTCACAACAAATAATACTCATTCACACCGGAAAAAATATAAAAAGTTCTAACTAGCCGTCACCATTTAAACCTCACCAACCCCAATAATACAACATCTTGCCGAAACAACAATACTGTCCCAAATGCGGAACTCCCATAAACCAACAGGACCAGACTTGCACCACCTGCGGCTACAATCTAGAACAATGGATGCAAACCAAAAATATACAAAAAACCCCCACCCATCAACCCAGTACTATAGAACTATTAACAGAAGCACTCAAAGCCCTATACAACCCTAAACCTATGTCCACGCCGCCAAGTAGCAGTGTCTATCTCAACCGAACCCAGAAAAACATAACCGGGTATCTCCTTTCAGCTACAATGCTACTCATAACTGGGTTCGCCCTAAGCTACGGAGGAGAATGGCTAACCTACATAGGCTTCACCTTAGCCGGCTACACAGTACCAGTTATACTTCTCATATACATAGCAAGAAGCGATAGATACGAAAGAGAGCCCATAGCCCTAATAGCCTATTGCTTCGGCTGGGGCGCCTTCAGCGGAATAATAGCCGGCATACTCAACACCATAATCACGACACCCTACATAGGCATAGGAGGAGCAGGAATAATAGAAGAACCCCTCAAAATAGCGGGTGTATATTGGATAGCTAAAAACACACGCCTCAAAAACGAGTTTAACAACCACCTAGACGGCATGGTATATGGAGCCGCTGCGGGAGCGGGCTTTGCTGGTCTCGAAAACTTCTGGTATATCACCGAGATGGTATTCAATGGATCTTATCCTCCAATATTCGCTATATTCATCAGAAGCCTTACAGGTATCATGCACATAGCATGGAGTAGCATAGCAGCTCGATCATTGGGATTAGCCAAAGCAATGAAAGGCAGCATAACAAGAAAGGACCTAATCCCGGGAACCCTTGTATCAGCTACAATCCACTTTGCTTGGAATACCCTACCAACCATGATAAGCTTGGGAGTAATATTTCCTTTTACTCTATCTGCCCTAGGTAAAATGATCAAGACCGCAACCATGGATGAGACTAACTGGGGATACAAGCAGTTTGCACCTAACGAGAAGGATTAAAATGTACACACGATTATTCGGCTGGCTCACATTGCTTGGAATAATCTATACCACCATGCTATATTTTATGAACCTCTTCATCCCCACGCAAACTCCGAGAAGAGTAAACACCCACTGCATAATCGGAAAACTAACCATAGTAACCCTAGCTGGACATCTGTTAACTCAGCCAATAACGGGATATAATGATAACTGGGTAATATGGAGCGGACTAGGATTGTATCTCATCATAATCGCATCAGGAGTAATCCTGTTATACTTACCTGAATCAGGTGGGCTTAGATATCATGCTCGCTCCATACACTCCGCATTGGTAGTTGGATTAATAATTACAATATTCCACCATGTAATAACAAGACTAGACCTCCTATAGTAGTTAAACCTAAAACCATGTAACTCATCAAATAGATTATGAAAAATATCTCAGACTCAAAGAAATTAGAGCTATACCGTTCAATGATCTCCATAAGAACCTTTGAGAACGGTGTACGCGCCCTCATAAACGAGGGGAAGATAGGCCATGTGAGCTTCTACACAGGCGGGGAAGCAGTTGCAGCCGCAGTAGGCGCCCACCTCAGAAAAACCGACCAAATAGGAAGCACCCACCGCCCCCTAGGTCACCTCATCACAAAAGGAGCGGACATCAAGAAAATGATGGCCGAGATAGCCGGAAAAGCCACAGGGAGCAACAAAGGCAAAGGCGG
>CAZLHA010000105.1:0-8652 GCA_964559155.1 uncultured Candidatus Bathyarchaeia archaeon
GGTAACAAGATTTTGTTAGAGGAGTTTGATACCTGTGTTTGGCTGGATTTCGGGTAGAGCTTCGATATGGGTAAGAGTATTTTATAAAATGGCTTCAACCTAGAAGATTTCTGGACTCAGGGATTAATTTGAGTTCGGTTTACTCCCACGGATTAATGGATTATATAGGGAGAATGTGCTGGGTCTCACTGATTTATGTTATATGGGGTATGTTTTTAGGAGGATCTTCGTGACTCATGCTCGTTGGAGATTGAACCTTAGGGTTCCCCTGTGCATACGAAGGATGTACAAAAGCTCAGGGATGTCTAGTGTGGAGCCTCTTGTGAAGAGGAATACATATCAGGTCAGCCTTTTCGTTTATTTTATATATAATAGTCTCAATTCAACGAATCTTAGTCTAGGAGATTGGTTAATGTTAAAGAGGGATGGGATGCGCGACGAGGTGTTAAACGGGGATATCATAACGACAGCTTTAAAGTTGTCTTGGCCAGTGATGCTGAGTCACGCGTTTCAGACTTTCTATAATATGACTGATGCTTACTGGCTGGGAAAGGTAGGGCCTGAAGCGGTTAGTGCTCCATCTGTTAGTTGGCCCATTATGTTTTTGTTGATGTCTATTAGCGCTGGTTTCGGTATAGCTGGTTTGTCCTTGGTCTCTCAGTACGTGGGTGCTGGTCAAGAGGATGATGCGGCTAAGACTTCGGGTCAGTTGTTTACGTTTTTCATTTTCTCGTCTGCTATTATTGCGGGTATCGGGTTTATCGGGGCACGGTTTATTATGGAGTTGATGAATGTGCCTGTAGCTGTACTGCCTACGGCTTTACGTTATCTTCGCATATCTTTTCTGGGGGTTCCGTTTATGTTCATTAGTTTCGGTTTTCAGGCTCTCCTCAGAGGGTATGGGGATACTAGAACACCTATGATCTTATCGATTTCCTCGGCGATACTTGACGCGGTGTCTGATCCTTTTTTCATTTTTGGGTGGATGGGGTTGCCGGAGATGGGGGCTGCGGGTGCGGCGGTTACGACTGTGATCACCCGTGGTTTGGCTGGATTGGTAGGGGTTTATCTCTTGTTCAGTGGAAGAGTGGCTTTACATTTGCATTTAGATGACTTGAAGCCGGATTGGGGGCTGATTCGTAAGATATTTGATCTAGGTGTACCATCCAGTATTGGTCAGAGCGGGACAGCTCTCGGGTTCACAGTTATAACTTCTCTTGTCGCAACGGAGGATCGGGCTCTGGGAGGTTTCGGGTACTTGCTTAGTGCTTATGGAATAGGTAGTCGGATAAGTAGTCTGGTTCAGATTGTGATTATGGGGGGTACTACGGCGTTGAGTACTATGGTGGGGCAGAATCTGGGGGCTGCGAATCTAGATCGTGTGGCTAAGATCGTTAAGCGTTTGTTCAGTCTTTTTATCGGGGTGGGTGTTGTTGAAGTGGTGTTGATTTTCTTGTTGAGGGTGCCTCTGTACAGAGTGTTCATTGATGATCCGAATGTGGTTAGTCAGGGGGCGACGTATATGACCTATTTTGTGCCTTTTTTCCCGTTTTTCACTTTGTTTCAGCTATGTATGAGTGTGTTGCAGGCTGCAGGTAGGACCCGGGTTACTATGGTTTTGTCGTTGGTTCGACTTTGGGGGATGAGGATTTTGTTTGCATATGTATTGTATTATGTGTTTGACTGGGGTGCGTTGGGTATTTGGGTTGGTTTGGGTGTGGGTAATCTTACTGCGGCTGTCTTGGCGTTGGTTTATTTGTGGCGTGGAGATTGGATGCAGAGAATTATTGACTAGCTTAGGTTAACTGGGGGGGAACTTTCGGTTTTTATGTTAATTGGTGTTTTAGGACCAGTGAGTGGAATAGATTATCGGGTTTAGTTGTCATATTTTGTGGAGGTAAATTGAGTGAAATATCATTAGATTATGCCTTATTCATTCTGAATGCTCTGCGTGGGTTCAGTATGAATGGTGGTAGGTGTCCTGCCAAGTTGCTGAAGGGCAGTACCTCGGGGTGGAGTCGTATACCTAATTGTTCGGTCATATAGTCTCGTCTGGCGGTGATTCTGTTCCATGCTTCAGGGTATTGCTCCATGAGGGTGTTTCTGGTGCCCTGATCGACTATGGCGATGCCATCCTCAGTGTTGATGGTGAAGTATCGGGTTCCTGTAGCGGGTATGATGTCTACTTGCAGAGCCATGCCAGGTTTTATTCTGTCCACACTGTTCCGATAGATGGGTGTGTTAACCCACTCGTCTAATCCGATGAGGTGCCCCGGGTTTAGCTCCACGCCGTAGAAGGGATCACCTATCACGTCGTGTACTGCCTTGTATAGTTCTCCGCCTGTTATCCCGATCTTTATTGACTCCAGCCACGCTACCACTGCTCTGAAGTAGGGCGATGCCAGCTTTTCCACGTAGTCGCGTATATCCTCTGGTAGCTCGGATTCGTCAGCTACCAGCAAGCCTGCTCTGCATGTGAGGGCTCCCCAGATGCCCACGGCTGTGGTAAATGGTTCTCCTCGTTGAATCACCTTGTCTGTTGGGCTTGGTAATCCTAGGTGGGCTCTTTTTCCTGTGCTGAGCATAGTGTGACAGCTGTGGGGGAGTCCATTAAGTTTCATTATTTGGACTACCTGGTGTTCGGTCATACCTGGCCAGACTCCGTTAATTGCGTCTCTCACAGCTTGACTGGTTATAGTGGATGCGTACTCCATTACGGCGAGTTGTTCAGGTTCGTGGGTGGCACGTAGTCCCATGGTCTGGTGCATGAATATGTGGGTGGCGTTGGTTACGCTGTTTGTTATGTTTCTTAGTGTGTCTACTATGTAGCTGGGCGCTTCGATCCATTGATCTGGTGTTTGGGTCTCCTCTTTGGTATAGTATTTCCACCCAGCTACGCCCACGGTGCTATTGTTGTTTATACCTATATCGGTAAAGATCTCTTTCAGGGGTTTGGATAGTGTACGGTCTTGTCCCAGTAGGCTGAAAGGCTGGTATAGTACTTGGTTTAGGTGTTCTTTAATTGGAGATATCTCTAAGTACCCTACTCCCTCGTTGCCTACGAGTATCCACTGATACTCATCCTGGATGTCTACTATTACTAACGCTTCCTCAAAACGGGGATCATAACCAGTGAGGTAGGTGATGTTTGCCATGTGCTCAGGATCACCATAAATCACTATATGGGTGTAGTCTTCCGCTTTTTTGCGGAGACGTTCTAATCTTTTAAGGTAGATATCACCGGATAGCTTAGGCTGATAGCTGGGGTAACCAAAATCCGGAAGATCCAAGTCAACAAGCTCGACGCGACGAGTCATACAAGAAAATAGACATACGCAGTTAACAGTTTACCCATAAAGATCACCACCGATGAACCTCAACTCGGTGTCAGAGGGGGCATTTTTTTAATACCACCAGTAAGAATACCCACAAAAAAGCTTAAAGATTTCAAAAATATTAACTGAATCCTGATAAAAAACTCGATAAAATAAAAAGAATCTGGATGTATCTTCTTGGTTCAAATTAGGGGTAATGATTATCCGAAGTATGTTCCTAGACTCTGTTGCTGAGGGCGTCCTATTAGGGCATCAAAGTTCATGTCCAGTGCATCCAGTAATTGCTCAAATGTGCTCTCCAAATATTCCTCGTATTTACGTACATCTACGTCTCGTGGCTTAGCCAATAATGCGGGTAACACATCATTCTTAGTCACTACATAGTAAATGATGTCACCCTGCTCTATCTCATGTCCCAGCTCCCTTAGCATTTTCCCAGCCTTAACGTGCTGGGGGTTCGTATCATACCTGTCAAGAGATTTACCTAGCTGCATTTGAAAAGCTACCTCATCGATGTTGAACTCCCGCTCCATGATCCTGTGATGTACTTCCTCCACTAAGCCCTTAATATCCTCCTTAGCCTTGGGAAATTCGTCCGGAGTCTCCACCTCGCTTAGTATCCGGGTTAACTCGTCGAAGGCATGCTTCAATATGGGGGGTATGTGACGTTTCTTCCCTGTAAGCCCTTTGATATCCATCCTCCCATCCTTGTACACCCCTAGATAGTTCTTCTTACGCTCACTGAATACAGCGTAGCGATAGGTCTTCTCCACCTCCAAATCAATGCCCAGAGCCTCATCCGCCCATTCAACCAAACTATCCGTCTGCTCCTTACTGGGATGATCAAGGAAAACGCTGTCAGTATCACCGTAAAGCACATCTATCCCCAGCTCCTTGGCTTTCTTACCTGCCTCCTCCATAGCGTAACGCCCCACCGCAGCCGTGCTCTCAGCCAAGGGTGGACAATACAATGGGAAGCTCTCAGCACCGAAGACACCGTACGAGGCGTTTAGGAAGACCTTGAGGGCCTGCTGAACCACGTGATAGTACTGACGTTCCGGGTCACTAAGCGTTTTATCCTTGGATTTGGGCTTGTACCATAGAACACGAAGATCTCTAAGGCTTCCGATCAATGTGCTGGTCATGCCCTCTTTTTTCTGGCAGACCCAGTGAGATGTACCCGGTATTGTGTTCTCCCTGCACTTCGGATGATCACATAGCAGCGTCTCGTAGCTCAGGTTCCAGTTACGGATCGCAGAGGGATATAATGAAGCAAAGTCCACGACAGTTACCTCAAAGTGGATCCCCGGCACCGGTTCACGCACTATACCA
This sequence comes from uncultured Candidatus Bathyarchaeia archaeon, assembly GCA_964559155.1. Lineage (GTDB taxonomy): Archaea > Thermoproteota > Bathyarchaeia > TCS64 > TCS64 > RBG-16-57-9. The sequence continues at coordinate 4,668 of CAZLHA010000105.1, forward strand.
CCCTGATACTTCTTACCTTTAATCATAGCCTCGGTGGTGGTCCCACCCTTGGAGATGATAATATCCTGGGTATTGGGGATAAGCCAGTTCTCCTGTCTGTGCATCCACTCCATCAAAGCAAGTATCCATCTGCTAACACCGAAGCGACTTAAATCCTCCAAGATCATCTTACTAATACGCTGTAGCATCACCATGAGGTTCATTACCAAATTATCGTTAAACGCCGTCAACTCATACGTAATATAAGCGTCTTGCATACAATACTCAGCCAACTCAGCCATGGATAACTGGTTAAAATCCGGTACAGGGATCTTACCCTCATTCAGAATCCCTTGGGTAATATCATCCAGACTAAACTCACGGTAAACGTTACCGAACGCATAGCCCTGAATGCTACGATTCCTAAAAAACTGATAGAGATCGATGTGCACGCCGTTGGTTAAGAATGCGAAACGCCGCCCCATAATAATAGGAATATCCACGTCACCGACACCCAAGTTCCTCGCCCGGTTCCTAAGATACTTAAAGTCAAAATCATCCCCGTTAAACGTCAAGACAACAGGGTAATCATCAATCAACCTGAGGGTCTCAACTATGAGCTCCCGCTCTGTCTCAAACATCAATACCTCATCGGCTCCTGGAGCTTCTTGGATCTTCTCACCGGTTTCAAGGTCATCAAATAGGAAAACCCGGCGCAGTCCATCGCTGCCGGCGAAAGCCACTGTGATAATGGGATCCGCTGCCTCATCCGCATTGGGCATACGGTTCGCCGTACTTGGACGCACCTCAATATCCACAGCTACGCGCCTGATCTCGGGAACCGACATCTGCAGGAGTCTCGCCCACTCCTTCATGGGCTCCACGAAGCGCTTCTCTGACCCCTCCAAGACCTGGTTGAACCGTTCAGCAGTCTCATCCGGCATACTCCAGTCATCCGGCACCAGTTCACCATCCACTACCCGATATGGCATACCTGGAACCAGACCCATATCATAAATGTAACAAGCATAATACCTGATACGGCTTTCCCAGCTCTCATCCAACAGAGACCGGATACTGTTATAACCCCCACCAATACTCAGAGGGTCCTCAGCCACCACCTTGGTGACAGGTATATCCTGCTCGTAGAGAGCGTCAAACTTCTCCACCTCATCAAAACGAATAAAACCAGGATGTTTCACCACGTCTTCATTTTGAGCTAAATCGGTGGCTGAGCGCTTGGAGACAAGATATGGTTTATGTCCCGTGTTGTCATACCATAGATACATCACTTGCTCCTCGGGTTCGTAGAGCCTGACGTATCCTTTTTTCCGGTCACCATCGTATCCAGCGGATAATAGATAACTTGTCCCCAGATTATCCGGTGCCATTCGTCCACGTACACCTATGATCTCTTCATCGCTCAAGTTTTGCCACCTTTTTATCACCACTATATGGAGTGGGGCGATATAACAATATCAGGGAGCCCTTGTCAATTCTTATAAACAACCTTACCGGGCAACATGCGCTCAACGATATCTACCACTTGATCCATATTATCCTTGTTGCAGTAGATTCGTTGTAATGCTCTCCAGTTATTTTGGAAGCTGATGACCAGGTTACTGGTATCAACTATAGCTGTGTGGATTATACTCCATGGATAAAAAGAGTCACTTCTACTGGACGCTAGTAGACCAGATCCAGCTACACCAGGTTTCCCCCATAACGCGCCCAGTACCATCGTTGCCGCGTTGAGCTTATTCATCCGTCTGGACATTTTGCTACCCACTCCTTTAGAGTCCACTGTGAACACTGGACGCACATGGTTCCCCAAGAGTAACGATGTCAATAAGAATAAAACCATGAACACAGCAACGCCAATGACGGTGAGAGGAATAACAAATTCAATCATGAACCCAGTGGCAAATAGGAGGATTACATCTGTCAGAATAAACGCCACAGCTAAGAGACGACTGAAATCCAGCAGCATGTATCTGTTGGTTAATAATGGTATATTATACTCCCAGGTTATGCTAGAAATGGAATTTCTCATAAATCAGAAGACTCTGTTTGGGATTTAAAGACTACTCTATGGGCTCCGGTACGTGAATCCTGAGCGTGTCAAAAATCATATCCACGTTATCCGATGTACAGTAAATCCGCATCAATGGACGAACATTATCAGTTAAAGTAGCCACCTTTCGACGCTCATTAACCACTACACGGGTAACGCGACCCAAAGGTACGAACAAACTCTCATCATCCAATGTGAACACTCGTCTCCCATGGAAACCATGTCACTGAATAAAGCTTGAGATCCGCCAGCAAACCTATTAATCTGATTCTTAAACGACCCCACCTGCACCAGTACTCCTTCATCATCGATTCTACAAGTTAGCATAAACCTGTTCGTGAATACGTAGCCAATTAAACCGAATAGGAGAACCATGAGGATTCCATCAGCGATTAGAAAAACCCTGAAGACTCTATATACACTGAACCTAGTGAGAAACAACACCAAACCAGCTAGCCCCCCGGATAACAACAAGAATACGACTAAAACATCCATAATAACGAAGACATTAGATACAAAAGGGACTCTTATATCCCATTCCAAATCCTCATGCACCGTGATACCTCAGATAACAGTACAATGACTCCAACACAATATAAGCCGCAGTAGTAGCCGTAACCCCTTGATCATAGTGAGGATACACCTCGTTAAGATCCAAACCAACAACGGGACCACGCATCACAGCCTCAATACTGTCCATCAATAAGTTCGTGGATAATCCCTCTGGATGAGGATTGCCCACAGCCGGCGCATACGCGGGGTCCAGTACATCCATGTCTATGCTGATATAAATAGAATCAACCGAGTCAACTATCTTAGAGATCCTTCTTAACTCTATTAGGGGATTATAGATCATCTCTCTCGCCAATATATATGCCACATCATCCACTCTTTCAGCGTAATCAACTTCCTCGCGACTCAGGGCTCTGGCACCCACCACGAGTACCTTACACCCCAGTTCCTCGACTGCTCGTCTCAGATAAGATGCGTGGCACACCCTTTCTCCGAACAACTCATCCCTTAGATCTAGGTGAGCATCAAAAACAACCACTAGTTCTGGTTTGAGAGCACGTAAAGCCCCCAACGTAATTGTATGCTCCCCTCCAAGCATCACGGGAAAACCGTCCACCTCATTAATGATTCGCTCTACCTCAGTTAGACATTTTTCGACGCTACTACACTCCACATCACCGATGTCACTGAGACTAAGATCATCCCACCCCAACCCGAAACGCGAACTGAAAGACTCCAGAAAATGGCTCTCACGTCTAACCGCATCCGGACCGAAACGGGTCCCATTACGGTTTGAAGTAGTTAGGTCTAGGGGGGCGGAGAATAAAATAAAATCAGAGCCTAGACCACTGGGCTTGTCGAGAAAAGTGGTAAGCTTTGAATTGAGTGGCATGCTTACTCTACAATAACCTTGTCTACGCTGTGAATCACAGCGCCCTGCTTGGCCATGTGTCCTTTCAAGTCCTCGAAGTCGATGGCGGTACCATCAACTATGACTTTTAGGCTCTCGGTTTTCTCATCCATCTCCACCACGGTGATGTCTACTTTTGTTAACCCTTCTAGCTCACCCATGAAGATGGCGAATTCGGGTAGTGGGGGTTGATGTGGTTTCAGAACATCTAGAACCAGATGTATTATCTTTGGTTTTTCCAATGTTTTCACATATCCTCCAGACGTATCCGGTAGATATTAGGAAATATGATAGGGTACTCACATTTATACTGTATGGGTAGCCACGTTTGCCTATATAAAATAAATTATTGAGGCTCATTTCTTGTAGACCCATTCACCGTTCACCATAGTAGCCTCTGGGGATAACTTCAGTAAGTGCTCTGGTTCAGCCTCCAACGGGTTCACATCCCAGACCAATAGGTCAGCGTATTTCCCCTGCTCGAGTGACCCTATGTTGTCCTCCCAGAA
>CAZLHA010000106.1:0-8574 GCA_964559155.1 uncultured Candidatus Bathyarchaeia archaeon
TCTGGACTCGGTGGCCGATATCCCAGGTTTTATGAGCAGTAGTAATGTTTTCTAGTGTATCATTTCCTCATCCTCATCGATCCAGAGGTAGACCATCACCAAGGGTATCATCACTAACCCTATTTGTATGAGGAAAGGAACCTTATGGTTAACCGCGTCATATAGCCAGCCCCCAGTTAGTTGACCTAGAGATGCTGCAATTAACCTGAAAAAGCCTTTACTGCCGTTTACTTTTCCTCTATGTTCTTTTGGCACCAGCCCAGCCTCAAGGCTACTTATTGCGCTGTTAGCGAACACCATGAGTAAACCCCACATGGAGATGGCTATGATTAGACGCGTAAAGTTCCCGTATACCAGTAATAAGATGGCTAAGGCCCAGAGTATGAATGACGCCATTATGGGCTTCTTCTTACCGACTACATCTATTGCCTTTCCAGCGGGCAGGGCCATCAGGATCATTGAGACAGGTAACGCGGTCATTATGTAGCTTAATTGGACCTCGCTGATGCCGAGATCTTTCACAATGTAGAGAGTAAGTATGGGCTGGAATAGACCGGAGGTAAAATTCATAAAAATAGTTACGATAAACAGGATGAACGCGGCGCGCGGTACAAGCTTCCACACATTTATGCTTTCACGTATGCTAATTGGGTAGGAATTGACCAATTCGTGGATGTTTATCTTCTCCGGGTTCTCAACAGTCTCGGTGAGTCTGGTTCTAAGCAGTGCAGCGGCTAGGAACCCCAGAATTACTAGTTTGTAGATGAGCCTCATGCTGTACATGAGTCCGTAGATGGTGAACAGGTATCCTGCCACAAGGGGGGCTGGCGTGGTAGCTGCGCTTGTTATGAGGTTAATGATACTGAACCCCATGCCTCTTTTTTCCTTGGGAAGGGAATCAGCCACGATAGCGTTCAAGGCTGGTTGATAGATGCTACATAATCCAGCTATGAAGGCGCCTAGGATTAGCCACTCTTACGTGGGTGCGTATACGTAGAAGAGCCGCGCAAAGGCGGCGATAAAAGTCATGGTGTATATAAGCCACTTACGACCATACTTGTCCGTGAGGTAACCGCCAGGTATCTGAACCAGTGCCGCTGCCAGCATCTGCACTGAACCGATTAAACCGATACCCGTCGCTGTTGCGCCCAGTGCCTCGATGTATAATGCGTAGTATGTTCCAGGTAACTCGGTGAAGAAATCCAATATGAGCCAGCTTAGAATCATAATGAGAAAGTTGCCTCTGATGAAACTGAACTCTTCTCTCAGCCGCTCCAGTAGGCTCAGGGTCTCCTTGGGCTGGGTCATCTTTTTCTACTCGGTTTTCAAGGGTTTGTTATCTAGTTTACTTGTTGGGTCTACTTTTATGTTCTCGCTATACTGAACCTTGCCTCTTATGTGGCAACCGGGTAGTATTGTGATGTTTTCTCCGGTGACGTTATCACATTCCACGTTTTCAAGGGTTATGTCCTTGCCAGTGATATCTCGTGTCACTAGTCTTCCCCTGTTTCCCCAGTCGCTGTGGCTAACTTGGATGTTGATATAGTTTGCTTCTAACCAGTCTCTGATGTAGCTCTCGTCATTGCTGAGCCTAGCCTCGAATGACTTTGCTTTCACCCGTCCATTAACCTGTAATACGCCACTGTATAGGATCCTATCCTCGGAGACCAGTTCATCACCGAAGCTCGTTGTGCCACTGGCATCTAGTTCTCTTTCAATGTATCCGGCCCCCCTGATCTTTGTGGACCCTGAGAATTTGCCGTATTTTGTTTCAAGGTTTTTCTCGACTCTGAGGCTGCCTGATTTGGTTATCTCCTCTGTTTTTACTCCTCCCTCTATGTAGGCTGATCCTCTGAGACTTATTGTATCAGCGGTTATATCTCCTTCAATTCTGGTAGAGCCGCTTGTTTTCAGTGAACCGATTTTTAATCCACCTGGTATGTGGCTGTTTCCGCTGGTTGATATCTTCTCTGGGCTTATGCTACCTGAGCCTGATATCTTGATTGTCCCATATTCGGAGATGTTCATTCTGCTGGACCCGGATATTCGTGTACGGGGTATCTCACTGTAATCCATACTTTATCATGATTTGGAACCTGTTTTTTCTTTTTAAAGCAGACTCACTATTCATAGTCAATAATTGTGGTCACAATTTGTTACTACTCGTATGGGTTCTCCGGGTTGTGAAGCCTCAGGTACACGTAGAGTAATCCCATTGAGAGCATGATTACTTGAAGCAGCCAAGGTAACTGTGGGTTTAGTTTATAGATGAACCCCCCTGCTAGGCTCCCTAGGGTTTTCGGTAGAAAGATGAGAAAACCACTTGCAAAGCCTACGCCTGAGACACCGAGACCCATGCCGCTGCCTAGACCAGCCATTATCCTTCCCCTGATGCCGCGGGGAATACTGTCAGCTAAGTATACTTGTGATGATATCCAGATGAATACTCCGGCTAGTGTTATCAGAGTGAATGCTAGTAAGGCGAGCCAGAAACCCTTTGCCTGTGTGAATCCGTACATGCTTGGTATGCCTAGTGTGAAGCCGAATAGTAAACAGTTCCGGGAACCATACCGGTCAACTATCTCACCGATAAAGAAGCTGAGCACCGCCTTGGCTATGCCACTCCATAGCAGTATTACTCCCCACCTGTAGTGGGATAACCCCAGTTCATCCGTGGCGTAGATTATCCAGAAAGGAAGTATCATGCTGCCCAGAAAGCTGAGAAGCATACTCACTAATGCGTAGCTTCTGATGTTATCCCACACCCATCTCAGAGAGGTGTTTGTGTCCTCATAGGCGGCGCTGAATAATTTAATGGGGTTCCAGTTTATTTCCTCGATATCTGTTATGGTCTCTCGGAGGAAGTAGATCCTCATAATGGCTACAATTATGCCTATTATGAAGCTCAGAGTGAACCCGATCCTCATTGCTGGGATTAACTCGAATTTAGCTATGAATAAGCCACCGACGTAGGGGCTGGCTATCCTGATAATGTTGGGTAACGCGAAGTTGAAGCCGTAGAGCCGGCCTCTCTCCCCGACGGGTATGCTATCAGCCATTATCGCGTTCATCGCTGGGAGATAGAAGAGGCTCATGTTCTGATAGATCATGGCTATTGCCGCCCACTCCCAGCTGGGAGCCAGAACATAGATTATGAAACTCGATACATATATGATAGTAGATGCCGCGACAATTCTAACTCTGCCAGATTTATCAGCTATATAACCGCCGACAGGGTATAGCAGCATGGCTCCGAAGCTACCTAACGCGTTGATAAACCCTATTAATGGAGTTGTAGCTCCGAGTTCCTGCATGTAGCTACTAATGAAGTTGTCAATGTTGGTATCGCTCATACTCCATATCACCCTGCTAAGCGTCAACACCATGACGTTACGGGGGATCAGGGTCTTTTCATCGCGTTCACCCAAAAGCTACACCATATATCTTAGACAAAGCAACAGCCTAGGATTAAATCTTATTTGTATACATATATAGATGTGACCCAAAGAGAGGGTTCAGTTATAGTTGAATCCATTTAATGTTTCCCTTTTTGGGGAAAGGTGATAAACCCCGTAGGTGGTCTCATAATTGTTGATTTAGATGGGAGATGATTTCGTTCACCCCTATATTCCAAACTCGGTGCCCAGAACTAAACGCGAGATGCTGGAGTTTGTAGGCATTGAGAGCGCCGATAAGTTATACTCTGAGATGATCCCTGAACGGTTATTGCTGAAACGTGAAATGGAGCTTCCTGAGCCCCTTGTAGGGGAATTGGAGCTAAAACATCATGTATCGGAGATATTATCCAAGAACAGTGACACAGAGGAGTACATCAGCTTCCTGGGAGCCGGGTGCTGGCAACATTATGTACCCAAAGTATGTGAGGTTATCCAAAGCCGGAGCGAGTTTCTCACAGCCTATGCTGGTGGTGTCTACAGTGATCTTGGGAGGTTTCAAGCTAACTTTGAGTTCCAGAGCCTTATCTGCGAGTTACTGGATATGGAGGTCTCCGGGTTGCCTACCTATGACTGGGGAGCTGCCGCGGGTAATAGTATTAGGATGGTTTCCAGACTCACTGGGCGAAACGAGATACTGGTGCCGAGAAATGTTAGTCCAGCTAGGCTAAGTATTATCAGTAATTTCTGTGGATCGGTTGACCCCAGTGGGGGCATCAAGGTTACTCTAGTTGACTATGAACCAGAGACCGGTAGAATAGATCTAGGTGACTTGGAGTCCAAGATAAGTGATGAGGCTGCAGGTGTCTACTTTGAAAACCCCAACTACTTTGGGGTAATCGAGACAGATGGATCGGAAATCTCCAAACTGGTCCATGAGGTTGGAGGGATATCAGTGGTAGGTGTAGACCCCATCAGCCTCGGTGTGCTTGCCTCACCAGCACAGTATGGTGCAGATATAGCCTGCGGAGAAGCCCAACCCCTAGGAGTAAGCATGTATGCGGGTGGAGGAAGCTGCGGCTTCATAGCCTCAAGAGACGAGGAACGATATGTCGCAGAATACCCTCTGAGGCTGGTTAGCATCGTCCCCACTACCGTAGAGGGAGAGTATGGTTTTGGTCAGGCACTATACGAGAGAACCAGCTATATGGCGAGGGAAAACGCCAAGGACTGGGTGGGTACCACCACTGTTCTCTGGGGTATAACCGCAGCAGTCTACATGAGCCTTCTGGGACCAAAAGGGATGAAGGAACTGGGAGAAACCATCCTTGAGAAGAGCCACTATACAGCTAGCATAATAGATGAGTTGAAGAACGCGGATGTCCCTTATTCTGGGTTCTTTAAAGAGTTCCCAGTCAAAGTCAGTAAACCAGTCAAAGAGATCAACAGCCAGTTAATGAGCCACAAGATCTATGGTGGAAAAGACCTGAGCATCGACTACCCTGAGCTAGGTGACTCAGCGCTTTATTGTGTAACCGAAATGCATAGTCTAGAGATGATTGAGAAACTCAGGTATGCATTGGAGGTTCTTGCATGAACCCCCGAGAGTATCACGCACCCAGATGGAGTGAACCCATAATACATGAACTCAGTACTCCGGGTGAGAGAGGATTAATTCCACCAAGATCAGAGGAAAAAATCAGAAAAAGAGTCGGGAAAGGTAGCAGTCTGGTACCCGAATCCATGAAACGTAGAAAAGATCCCGGGCTACCTGAGCTAAGCCAGCCCCATGTCCTGCGGCATTATCTTAGGCTAAGCCAGATGACTCTGGGGATGGAGCTAGACATCGATCTGGGTGTTGGTACATGCACCATGAAGTACAGCCCCAAGATAAACGAGGAGCTAGCGGGTATGATCAAAAACATTCACCCACATCAACCAACCGAATCCATACAGGGGTTACTGGAGATAGCATACGAGTTCGGTAACACTTATCTACGTGAACTAAGCGGCATGGATACTTTCACGTATCAGCCACCGGGGGGATCAGCTGGATGTTACAATAATGCGCTAATCATGAGAAAATACCATGCCGACAGGGATGAGTCCCACCGAGACGAGGTGATCACCACTATTTACAGTCATCCATGCGATGCGGCCGCACCAGCGACAACCGGTTACAAAGTTATTACCCTTTACCCTGATCCCGAAACCGGGTTACCTGACACCGAAGCATTAAAGGAGGCAGTTGGACCCAACACGGCTGGCTGCTTCATCACCAACCCCGAGGACATCGGCATATTCAACAAGAACATTGATGCATGGACCGAGATAATCCACGACGCTGGTGGATTATGCAGCTATGATCAGGCTAACGCCAACGCTTTGCTGGGTGTCACACGTGCCCGTGAAGCCGGGTTCGATATGCTATTCTTCAACCTTCACAAGACCTTCAGCAGCCCCCACGGGAGCAGTGGACCGGGCTCAGCCGCGGTCGGGGTAACCGAGGAACTAGAGGAGTACCTGCCCGTGCCAGTTATCGTGAAGAAAGAAGATGGGTACACGCTGGACTATGATCGCCCCAAGAGCATAGGTAAGATACGGGACTTCATGGGGAATCTGCCCGTGGTGGTGCGCAGCTACGCATGGTGCATGGCTATGGGAGCCCGCGGGTTGAGGGCAGTCGCTGAGGTAAGCATGATCAATAATCAGTATCTCATGGAGAAAGTCAAGAAGATTAGGGGAGTAACCCTGACCTACCCTAGGCGTAGAGTGGATCAGGCAAGGTGGAGCCTAGAAAAGATGAAACAGGAGACAGGCGTAGGTATCAGGGATGTGAATAGAAGGGTAATAGATTACGGTGTTCAGAGCTACTTCATGAGCCACCACCCATGGCTCATACCAGAACCCTTCACACCCGAACCCGCTGAAACCTACAGTAAAAAAGACATCGACTACTGGTGCAATGTTCTGGAGAAGGTGAGTGAGGAAGCCTACAAGGACCCTGAGTTGGTGAAGTCGGCTCCCCATCGTAGCAGCATCCATAAAATCGAGTGGGACGGCTTCAACGACCCCGAGAGGTGGGCTATGAGTTGGAGGGCGTACAGGAGGAAACACAGATGAAGAGACTTGAGGGGAAAAAGGCGGTAGTAACAGGAGCCATGCAGGGAATAGGAGCAGGAATCAGCAAATGTCTGGCAGTTAACGGCGCAGAGGTAGTGCTAACCGATATCAGTGAACAGGTTGAGCAAACAGCTAAAGAGATCGAGAAAGCTTCATGGAGAGTAATGGACGTAACGGATCCGAGTCAGGTGAAACAGGTCTTCAATGAAGTTAACCCTGTGGATATACTGGTGAACAACGCCGGTATCTACCCACGCATGAATCTGGAGGCCATGGATGAAGGGTTCATGAAGCGTATGTTCGACATCAACGTATTCGGTATGTTCCGCTGTAGCAAAGCAGTGCTACCAGAGATGAAGAAACAGAGAAAAGGAAAGATCATCAACATGAGTAGCGTAACTGGACCCATGGTAGGAGCCCCAAGTGGCGGACAGACCGCTTATGGAGCCACCAAAGCAGCCGTGATCGGCTTCACCAAGGCACTTGCACTAGAAACAGCCCAGTATGGGATCAATGTGAACACAGTATTACCCGGATATATTCACAGCCCCAGCGCCTTTGGGTTAAGAAGCAGCGAAGACAGTTCAGACGCTGAGAAGACTATGAAGGAATTCGGCTACAAGATACCCATGGGGCGTCAAGGGACACCTGAGGATATAGGTAACTTGGTGGTGTTCCTAGCATCAGATGAGTCTGATTATCTTACTGGAAGCGAGATAGTCGTCGATGGCGGTAATATACTACAGGAAGAGTACTTGGGTCCATATAAGCCAAAATAGGTGGAGAGGGTTCAAGTCATTTAAACTTTAAATTTCTTTTTTCCTATAAAAACTCCAAAATAAGTTCTTTCCGATCTAAACACCTACTAAATCGTACACGACGAAACAAGAAAAACGTAGATATTACCGGGAGCATATAACTCATCTAAGCCAGCTTATAGAGGGTACGTCTACCATACCCCGTGCGTACCTTATGGTAGCCCTTCAATGCCTCATCTAACTCCGAGTCACCTGTATCCACCCGCAGAGGACGCCCTCCAAGATTAGCCAGCTTCTCAGGGGTAGCCACTATTATGATATTCTCCTTACCGATCTCCCGTATAACCTTGGGGCTTATCTGCTGATTCCCACGTCCGAATACGAAGCCCTGGCCACCGATGACAGTCACTACGAGGTTGACCTCCTCACCCTCAATAACCTCAAGTAACTGTTTTTCGTTAACATCCTTGGCTACCAGTTCCCCGTTCTTCACAACATCTACACCCAGTAAGGTCTTATCGACCCCCAGTATATCCGCGATGGGTTTAACCGTGGTTCCCGGACCCAAGATATAGACCATGTCCTGCTTCATCTCATCCGTTACCTCATTAGCTATACCGATGACGCTGGATTCCCCGGTCAGCCTACTGGACTCCTTACCTCCCTGAATATAATCCTCAACATACAGGGTGTTCATATAACCGTAGAGCTGAGCCTGAAGCCGATTATCCCTGAAAGCCTCCTCATCGATATCCATAACCTCCTCAAGCCGGAAGTCAACGCTCCCCCTCGAGATATACCGGTGTAATAACTCGCCTGCGCTCCTTGGATCCAAGGCGTAGACAGCTGAATGAATTTTAACCCCAGTAGGTATACCCAGAACAGGCGCCTCCTCACCCACTACAGAGTAGACATCACGGGCGGTTCCATCCCCACCAGCAAAAACAAGCAGATCCACCTTATCAATAAGAGCCTCAGCAGCCTTCATGGTATCCTCAGCTGTCGTAGTATCACCGCTGAGATCCCCTAACACAATAGGGTCCAACCCAGCTTCCCTAGCCTCGCTCTCCCCCATCTCACCAGGGTAAGTATAGAGCTCAAACTCTAGCCCCTCCAACTGCCTCAGCGCATCCACTGTTCTAGTCGGGGACATAGGTTCCGCCCCCATCTCTAGAGCCTTCTTTTTTATCTCCGCCCCATCGCTTCCCTTCAACCCCACCCTACCACCTATCCCTGCTAAGGGGTTAACAATTAACCCAATTTTCTTCAAAACCTATTCCTCATACCCTATGTATCTC
>CAZLHA010000107.1:0-8539 GCA_964559155.1 uncultured Candidatus Bathyarchaeia archaeon
TAGATTGCCGGACCAACGAGCACAGTTACTACTCTCTTAACGATGAATACAGGGTGGTGATAGTAAACAGCATGGTGGATCGATCCCTCTCTTCCTCTGCCTACAATATTAGATACAACCAGTGCCAGGAAGCCGTCAAGATCATACAGGAGCATTACCCGGAAGTTAAAGCTCTCAGGGATGTGACAGAGGAAATACTTTCTGATCAATGGCGGCTTCTATCATCTTTAATCGCTAGACGGGCACGCCATGTGGTAACCGAAAACAAGAGGGTCAAGGAATCTATTAGGTTGCTTGATAAAGGTGACATGTCTGGCTTCGGGGAGTTAATGTATGATAGCCATGAGAGTTTGAGACATGATTATGAGGTCTCTTTAATGGAACTGGATTTATTAGTGAGGTACGCAAAGGACATGGGGATTGTTATTGGTGCACGGTTGACTGGCGCCGGCTTCGGTGGATGCACTGTTAACCTAGTCGAAAAAGAACACCTTGATGAGTTTAGTGGTGCAATTTTTAGGAAATATTATAATGATACAGGGAATCGTTGCGAAATTTACCCTGCTTAACCCCAGTACTTCCTGACATAGTCTGTGGCTTTCATGAACTCTATATCCGGATACTTGGAGATGTATTCAATTATACCCTCTAGGCAGAGGAGTCTGGACGGTCTCCCCGTTACTTGAGGATGATTAGTCAAGCAGAATAAGCTTCTATCCTTATACCTTGCGTCAAACTCGATTTTCCAGACATCAACAGTCTCCTCCACGGTTGCTCCCCAGTCATAGTAGAAGGTCCAATCATCAAGGTTATACGCAACAGGGATCTCCAGTAGTTCGGATTCCTTGCCGGCTATCTTATTATAGAAACACGCCTCTGCTCCCATATAGTCACTATTCCACTTGAAGCCTAACTCGTCAAGAAATCCGTGAGTATGTTCTGATGGTCTCCAACGTGGAGTACGGTGACCAACAATCCTTTCCCCTGTGAAATCCTCAAGGATTTCCCGGCTCTTAATTATACCCTTCTTCTCGGTCTCGGGGGCCAGAGCATTGTATCCTCGATGCGTGTAGCCATGGCAGGCTATCTCATGGCCTCTGCTGATGATCTCTTCAACAGCATCGGGGTAGCGTTCAGCTGTCAACCCCACGACGCAGAAAGTTGCCTTCACCTCGTATTCATCTAGGAGGTTCATGATTCTATAGACTCCTTTACGAGGCCCGTATCCTCCCTGTGTCACATAGTATGCTAAACCGGGGTGTATCTCCTCAAAGGCTGTTTCGCCGTCGAGGTCAAACGTTAGTAGGACTGGGAATTGGTTCATGTTCTAATGTTAGCTATCATGGCTTTTTACAGTTACTAGGATGCTCAACCATGATTTATTGAATCTCTATGATTAACCGACACGTAAACTTTTGTTGAATAATTCGTACTTACTATCTCTATAATGTCCTCTAGTGGTTTTCTATTCATTTTTATATATTAGTATATTGAATATGGTTCAACAATGTCAGTTGATGAGAAGGATATCATTATACTCCAAAAACTACAGGAAGACATGACGAAATCCTACAAAGCCATTGCCGATGAGCTGGATATGCCCGCTACAACTGTCTATAACCGGGTGAAGAAGATGGAGGAGAGCAGAGTGATCAAGGGATACAAACCAATACTGGATGCCACCAAGCTGGGGTTCCCAACTACCTGTTTCCTCTTAATCACAGTTACCTTCAAGGACTCTAAGGGCAATGTTCTGGATCTCGGGCATATAGCCGAGGAGATCGCCGAAGATCCACGGGTACAAGAGGTCCACATAGTGGCTGGAGACTGGGATATACTGGTGAAAATGAAGACAAAGGATGTTCAACAAATAGGGGACTTCATCAACAATAGACTACGGTACATTGAAGGTGTGGAGAAAAGTCTGAGCTGTATCAGTTTTGGTATGAGGAAAGAGACTCTAGATCTTCCTCTTGGAAGCATAGACGCTCCAGCACTGGGGTAACGGATCACCTGGTATCCGGAACCACTCCACATCCACACGTTTACTAGCCGGGGTGTAAGCCCAGACAAGTTCAGGGTATTCACCGACTTCATCTATGGTTAGACCCGCCTTGATGAGCGCATTCAATACGTCACTAACTGTATGCTGCCACTCGTAGCTCTTTTTATTGGTTAGCTTGGCGTCTTCGTCCGCGTAGCTTCCATCCTCTTCCCAGCTCAGAGGCTCCTCCCTGTGCCAGTAACTGTATTTAACCCTGAGTTCCTCGGATGCATCATCGAATACCCACATGAATGGATGTGACTCCACGAGTAGAAATACTCCACCGGGTTTCAGGTAATGGTTTATCACTTTTGCCCATTCATCCATATCGTTGAGCCAACAAAGCACCCCGTAACTTGTGAACACGATATCGTATTTCCCCTCATGGACTTTGGGTAGATCATATATGTTACTACAGACAAACTCCGTGTCCACACCGATTTTGTTACTGATCTCTCTGGCTAACTCTATGGCTGTTTCGCTGAAGTCTACACCTGTTGCTTTTGCTCCGAGCCGCGACCAGCTTATGGTGTCCAAGCCGAAGTGGCACTGTAGATGAAGGAGACTCTTACTTGATACATCCCCCAGTTTATCCAGTTCTATACTATGTAGACTGTTCTCTCCAGCGAGGAATCCGTCAAGATCATATTCCTTTGAGGCTGCGTGTATATCGACCAGCTCATTCCATCGCCGCTTGTTGATCTCAAAATAATTCTTCAATATTATTCGAGGTTATGGGGTCTGCGGGTGGAAAAATGTTATGGGTTATAGGTTTGGTTTGGAAAAAATTATGCTGATGTATCTTGTTATTCTAGGGGCTGGGTGTTAAATAATATGAAAAATAATTTTTTGCTGTGAATCGTGACAAGCTCCTTAAGATATTAACAGAAAATATTATGGCAATTACGTTAGATCGCCCAACGTTGGTGGCTGTTGATGGACGAGACGCTGCTGGTAAAACGATTCTCGCGAAGGAGTTAGCTTTGAAGCTTCGTGAAATGGGGAGAACAGTGATCGAGGCATCTATTGACGGGTTCCATAACCCGAGGAAGACCCGGTACAAGAGGGGACGAAATAGTCCGGAGGGGTATTACAGAGACAGCTTCGATATTGCGTCCTTGAAAAAAATTCTACTGGATCCTCTGAGGCGCGGAGACTGGATCTATCGAACGGAGATATTCAATTATAGGATAGAGGAGAGAGTAGAATCGGCTAAAACAAAAGGTGATAAAGACTATACTAATATTCGACGGCGTGTTTACACATCACACCTCTCTTAGAACTTGTTGGGATTATTCCATATATCTATACATAGACGAGGAGGAGAGTATACGCCGGGCAATCTCTAGGGATCAGGGGGATGAAATAGAGATAAGACACAGATACATGGCACGGTATCTACCGGGACAGAAAATCTACCACGATGAAGCTGAACCATTGAAATACGCCAGTATTATCATTGATAATAATAACCCGGAGAACCCGATAATACTATAATATGAAGTATTATGCATCTACGGAAGACCCAGATGCTGTAATACCCTCAGTATAACACCGCCTAATAACACAGCGACCCCGACCTCTACGCCGCTTATTATCAAAGCCTTCCTGTATCCAAACTCTTTCACCAGCGCAGCGATAGTGGCGAGACATGGCACATAAACCATTACCACGAAGGCGAAGACAAACATCTGAACCGGTGTCAGTATAGCTGAAAAGTTGGTTGTACCCAACAGGGTTCCAAGTAATATGAGTGTTAGCTCTTTTCTGAGTATACCAAATATCAAGACTACCCCTGCTGCTGCCGGTAACCCTAGCCAACCTACTGTGACAGGGCTCATCCAGTTCTCTACTACTGTAAGTAAACCAAGGAAAGCCGCGACCTGTATCACGAAATTACCGGCTACCATCACTGGAAACGCCTCATAGACGAAGTCTTTTAGTCTGAACCATGTTCTCTGGGCTGTTGTTTTTATGGCGGGCATTCTGAATCCAGGTAGCTCCATGATTAGTCCGACGGGTTCATCTGGGGCTACTTTGTAGGCGATTCTTCCCAGTACAAATATGAGGACAAAGTCAATCAGATATAGTAATACAGCCCATCTGAATCCAACATACGTCGCTACCAACCCCATTATCACGATGCTCCTAGCCGCGCATGGTACAAGTGATGCAACGAATGCACAGATCAATCTTTCTCGCTCGGTCTCCATAACCCTGGCGCCAAGCACTGCGGGAACGTTACATCCGAATCCAAGCATTATGGGTATGAATCCTTTACCATGGAGCCCGATAGTATGCATGGCCGAGTCCATCAAGTATGCGACACGTGCAAGGTAGCCCGAGTCCTCCAGTACGCTAAGTACCAGGTAGAAAGGACCGATGTAAGGTAGTGCCACTACTATGCCGCCTATGAAGCCGTCCACTACTGCTTTCCAGATGAAGGTGGTTGTATCCGTGACCCCCAGCAGGTTAAAGTACACGCCTTCAGTGTAGGCGAAGATAATCTCCAGTACTCCCGCTAACCAGTCACCAAAAGTGAAAATACCATAAAAAATACCCAGTATGCTCGCTAACATAACCAAATAACCAAACACAGGGTGGCTAGCAGTCTCCTCCAATCTGTCCTTGAATGTTTTATCGGGTATAACATGCTTTGTTGTTTGATCAGCAATACTGCTTGCTAATCCATAACGTTCTGAAGTTATTACGCTGCTTATTTCATGTCCATGAATCTGCTCAATATTCTCTCTCTGGTTTTGCACTGTCTGTTCTATCTCTGGTTGATGTTCGTAGATGATGCTCCCTATCTTTGCATCGCCTTCAAGGAGTTTGATAGCAACCCATCTATCAGGGTAAGGCGTATCGACATCCAGTTCATTCATAATTATCTTAATGTATTTCTCTATCTCGGTACCATAGACAATAGGCTTCACCCTTTCCTCCTTGGAAGCCTTTACTGCTGTCTTAACAAGCTCCGTTAGACCCGCCCCTTTAACGGCTACAGTAGGGACCACAGGTACACCGAGAGCCTCGCTCAGGTCCTCTGGATAGACTATTATTCCTTTTTGTTCAGCTACGTCTACCTGGTTTAGAGCTATTATCATCCGAGGCATTAATTCAAGTAACTGTATAGTGAATGCAAGGTTTCTTTCTAGTGTACTAGCGTCTACAACATTGATTATGATATCCGGTTGTTCAACAGCGATGTATTCACGGCTTACCACTTCCTCGATACTATACGTGCTGAGGCTGTAGATGCCTGGCAGGTCGATTATATCGATTTCCTGTCCTTCAAAGTTTAATGTCCCCTCTGCTCTTTCAACCGTTTTTCCCGGCCAGTTACCAACGTGTTGACGGAGTCCTGTAAGCTGGTTGAATATAACGCTCTTTCCGACATTTGCGTTACCTGCTAATGCAAAGCTGAGTCTGTTTTTAATCATCTCTTACTATCCTCTGTTTATTGATGGTGTGGTCCATGAGGGTGCTTTCGTTCCCAAGTTTTTTCTTCATCTTCTATTTCTACGTAGACCTGTCCAGCTAATCTTCTTCCTAGAGCAAGGTTGCTTCCCCGGACCTCTATCTCTACTGGTCCGTGAAATGGGGCCGCGTTTGTCATCGTAAAATAAGTACCAGGCGTTAATCCCATGTCTAGTATTCTCTGAGTACTCTGTTTTCCTCCTCTAATGAAAGCTACTCTGCCTTCTTCCCCTGGTTTGAGGTTGTTTAATTGTGTTATCAACGGGTGTTCAGTCTTTGAGCGTGCACTCTCACAATCCCCGCAACTTTTCACATTTAAGTTGCAGTCTGGTATTGTGTCGTTGTCGATGCATACCTCTGGTTTATTCAAGGCTTTGCATAGGGCTGCTGCCGTCTCGTCGCTAAGACTATGCTCCATTCGACATGCTTCGTTGTGGACTTTTTCTCTTGGGAGTTTGAGAATATTATGTAGAAATACTTCTAACAGTCGGTGTTTTCTTACAACTTTTTGAGCGAGTGCCATACCTTTTCCCGTTAGATGTGTTCCCTTGTATGGTTGGTATACTACTAAATCCTCGTCGGCGAGTCTCTGTATCATCTGTGTTACACTGGGTGGACTGACTCGTAGTCTCTCTGCTAGGTCTTGATTCTTGGCTAGTTCCCCTTTCTCATTGAGGCTGTAAATTGCCTCTAGGTATTCTTCTACGCTTGCGCTACTCAAACCCTTTCAAGGGTTTAGGTCAGCCTAAATTATTTAAACTTTTGCTAAAAAATGGTTAAGCTAATCTATAGCTGAATCGTGGAACCTCATCAAATCCCCCTTCAGACCTGTAATCAACCCTCACCATAAGGTCCCCGTTCTCTACAAGCTCCTCTAGGAGTTCAAAGTAGGGATTCATAACGTAGACACCGGCTTTCCTGCAGTTCTTCCACTCCTCAGATGTTACATCAAAAACCTCCGCCCATCCCTCTGGGTGCAGAGCGTAGAAAAGCTTCCTTACATCCAACTCCTCCTCAGCTTCTATGCTCTTTTTGATTAATTCGATGACTTTTGGTGTGTTCATAGCCAGTTGAGGTGTCTCCCTTCCGGAATCCATTACGTTAATTTCTACTCCTTCGCGTGTGAGCTTCAATACGCTGTTTTTGGGGGGTTGGAACACACGGTCCATATGCTCCGCCATGTCTTTGAGGCCTCTACGGCTGCTCACGAACATGATCTCGTCTTCCCCAAGGGCTATGTAGCATGGCTGGTACCAGTTGCAGACGTACACTGTGTCAGGTTCATCCACATGGATAGCTGTTAGTAAGAAGGTTCCCTCTAATCTAGGTGCGATAAGCTGGAAAGCTTCCACCATGTTTATTCCCTGCTCAAGGGCGTCGCTAAGCATATGTACAGCTACCTCGCTATCTGTGATATCATCAGCGTCCTCCCCATAGCTCCTGAAGGTGTGCTCCTTTTCTAGCTCTTCCCAGAGTTCCTTATAGTTGGTTATTCCCCCGTTGTGCATTAGTGCTAGTTTTCCATCGTCGCTGATGAAGGGGTGTGCCATCTCATCGAGATTATAGGCTGGATCTTTACGGGCGTTGTCACTGTACCTGCTATGTGCTATAGCGCATGTTCCCCTGAGTTGAGTGATCTCCGGGTGCACCGTCTTGACATGGCTTAATGGGCCTGCTGCCTTCACTATCTCCAGTCTATCCTCTTTTTGGACTCCCATTCCTGTTGCGTGTCCACCGTAGAGGGGTTCCTGATACTCTAAAGCATCTAGAAGCAGTTCCGTTAGGGGTCTATCCCCGATATAGGCTGCGAGTTGACAATTCATCTTATTCGAGAAAAGGTGTCAATGGGAGTTAAAATGTCTTGTCAGGTCTTATTGGTGGTAACTGTTTAATTTCCTTGGCTCGATTTTCACCTATGGTTAAAGCAGCGATTCTTGAAGACGTTGAAAAGCTCAGAGTAGTAGATTACCCTGAGCCCGAGGTAGAATCAAACGGGTTACTAATGCGGATGGAGTTGTGCGGTGTATGTGGTACAGATATGCATCTCTATAATGGTAACATGAAGATACCTTACCCGGTTATCCCGGGACACGAGTGGGTTGGAGTAATAGAAGAAATAGGCGAGGAAGCCAAAGGCTACGAGGTTAGAGGTAATCCACTTGATGTTGGTGACCGTGTCACCGTGGTCCCCGGCACTAACCGATACTGTGGAGACTGCTACTTCTGTCGATTCATGCCCCATAAGCCCACACTCTGCATAGGGAGAAAAGTGATGGGCGTCAATCTAAGTAGCGCAGAGACCCCCCACCTCTTGGGTGGCTGGGCTGAGAAGATATATGTCAACGCGGAAAAGTTTTGGGTCTACAAGGTGCCGGAAGAAGTTAGCCCTGAAGTGGCTGTACTCAATGAACCCATGGCTGTAAGTAGCAGAGCCCTTGAACGAGCATATGCTCCGGGGCTACCAACATATAAGGAGGGATTCGGCGTAGGACAATCAGTGGTGGTTCAGGGAGCAGGAGCCATCGGGTTATTAGCTGTTGCAACAGCTGAATTGGCTGGTGCCGGTACCATAATCAGCGTTGATATGGTGGATGAACGTCTTGAGATGGCTGAGAAACTGGGTGCTGATAATATTATCGATATGAGGCAGTTTGAAACCGCGGATGAAAGGGTGGCTGAGGTGGAGCGGCTCACCAATGGCCTTGGTGGAGATGTGGTCATAGAGGCAGTGGGAATCCCTGTCGCTGTCCCAGAGGGAATCAATATGACTCGCAGGGGAGGTAAATTCATCGAAGTAGGTCACTATACTGATCCTGGTAATGTCGAGATAAATCCCCACGTTATATGTAACAAAGATATGGATATCCTGGGGTCATGGACTTATCCCCCGACACAGTTTGGTACGGTACTGGATCTGATGCGTCTAGCCGCAGACAGGCTACCCTTAGATGAGATAGTCACCCACAAATACAGGGTGGAGGACGCCCAGAAATCAATTGATACTCTAAAGGCTAG
>CAZLHA010000108.1:0-8534 GCA_964559155.1 uncultured Candidatus Bathyarchaeia archaeon
TTGTCTGATTGCCAATATAGCAGTTATCAGGAAGGTGAATGCACCGCTGAACGCGATTACAACACTAAGGTTAGTATTCTGGATATTTGGGGCGATCCTAAGTAGAATATAGATACCAGCATTTACCATCACACTACTATCGATTAACGGGAAAGGCGTCGGCGCGATCATCGCGCCTATAAGCCAACTATGCCACGGTAACTGAGCAGTCTTAGTAAAAGCAGCTAAAGCTATTAATGCAAAAACTAGCAGAACCGCGTTCGGTGCAGCCATTATGTCTGATAAGCCTATGCTCTGTACTGCATTATATCCTACGAACATGGCTGCGACTAGGCAAACCCCACCCACTAAACCCATCCAGAGTGCTAGTAAGCTATTCTCCTTTGCTGCCTCTGTCATATCATGTCTTACAAGCTCATAAATGCATAAAGTGGTTACTTCCCAAAAGAAGTACATCCAATATAGACTATTACTGTAAACAATTCCATTCATGGCTCCGAGAAGCAGCATTAAATAGAAAAAGAAGCGGTTCTGGCGACTCTTTTCCAGGTTTAAATTCTGTTCATAGTCTTCCATATAGTTCAAAGAATATAGCACTATGACTGAGCCAAGTATATTAATTATCAAAGTTAGTAATATCGACAAACTATCAACCATGATAATATTATCAACATGAGTCCCCTTCATAACAAATTCAAAATAAGCTACAGGGATAAGCTGTGCAATACCAAGAACTATAATTTTTAGATTCTTGGCATTGATTCCTACATATAGGAAATATAAGAGCAGAGCAAAGTCTAATATTAGTATTGCCTGATCAAAAATGTGTTCTGGTGAAAAAACGATGCCACCTGTTTGATATAGCAGGACAGCCGATGATATTAAAATAATAGAGGAAAGTAAAACAATAGCCGCGCGTGCGCGTTTATCGTTTAAAAATAGCAGTGCAAGCCCAGATAACACTGGGAGCCCTACATTAATAGCTATGAGTGTCTCAGGATTCATTTTTTTCTACCTATTGGAGTTAGATGGATTATGTAATAGGCTCCATCTAGGCCTCTATGAGGGGTTTTGCTTTCTGAGCTCTCCATACATCGTTGTCTTTGTAGCTATCAAGGTCCTTGATCTTGCAATGAATGATCTTTCGCTTTAGACCGAGATTGTCAAAGACGTGTATTGTTCCGGGTTTATTTGCCTCGCCTGAAAGGTACATAGCGTAGCCTCTTGGAGGAGTCCCAGATATTGCAAAGAACACAGCACCTACCTCGTTTTCAGCACATGGCGACTTGTGAATATACATGTCCCGCATAGTCTTATCTTCTTGAGATTCCAAGATGATTTCCTGTATCTGTCTAAGTGTTAACTCTTGCATTTTACTTCAACCTGTTTTCTCTGTTTCTTTAAGTGTCTCCGACCTTACTTCAAGGATTTTCTGAAGAGGTATCTTAGAAGATCCTTCTTTACGCAACTCCTCTAGTACGGACTCTTTCTCTGTTTTTCTACTCATACTACGCCGATCACATTCCTTCGCGACCAGACGCTGGAGAAGCGCACTATCCCTCTCTGCGATATTCATGGCGAGGCGCTCAGCTGCCTCACTGTCATTACAGAGGGCGTCTACAAGGTGGAAGATATTGTTTTTATAGGCGATTAAGCTGTCATAGAGTTTTTTAAACTCTACATCCATCTCCTGATTTGAAACACCTGCCCCGAAGAAGACCAGGTTCTCTTTTTCGTTCATACCCATCCTATTTCTCTCCCTAATCTATGCGTCTATAGATAACGCCAATATATAAAACGAGTTGACAAAATAAAAGCAAAAAATATAAAATAGTGCTATACATTTAGATACTAAACTAGCATAACTTGGTATTAGGATGAATCAAAATATGAATGTTTCACATGGTCGAAAATGTCTAAATATGGCATATAATGGGTTAAAAATTGAGAATTATGTACATAAAGGATAGTAAATAATGTCAGAATTGTTAGAAGATCAAGATAATCTGAAGCTAATGGAGGAACTAGTGTCCGGTAACGCCGTTAGTGTAAACATCAGTGAGTTATCCAGAATCCTTGACAAGCACAGAAACACGATCAAGAAAAAAGTTGATGCAATATTCGAGAATAACATCATAGATCAACCAATTTATCCTTTCCACGGATTATATCGCGTCTATCCTCTTCTAGCAGTTGTTCACATGGATATCCCCGAAGCTAAGGATTGCTCAGAAGGAATCATAAAATGGATAAAAGAAGATCCACAAATATTTGCAGCGTTTAGAACTCGCCAAGGAGAATACGACACTCTACTTTTTACCTACCACGAGAATATAACATCCTATCAGCTTTGGATATCAACCATCCCAAGCATACTGAAGATCAATTATGGAGTAAAAGAGGAACAAAGCTATTTCGACTCAAGCACAGCATATTTCAGTAATCAATTGATGATAAAATATAACCCAAGTACAGGAATCAACCTAATAGAACGTGACTTTAAAGAAAAAGGTGGATTAAAACTTAGAGGATACGAGATTGAGGAACTTGACTTGGATATTATCCGATGCCTCGTTAACGGGAAAGGAATAAAAACCAATACAACGCACCTCTGCGAGAAAACAGGGCTTCACAGAAAAACCGTAGATAAACGAGTAATAGCTCTAATCGAAGAGGGCCTCATAGGCGAACCAGTTTGTAGGTTCCCAAACTTCTTTGTTCCACCAAATTATCTTTTAACATATGTTCTTGTACAGTTCAAAGAGCTGGAGGAGAGCGTACTCAATGAACTGATAATAGATCCTAATATTCCCATCGCAATCCAGACTATACATGGAAAGTATAACATGCTATTATTCGGTAACCATAGCTCACTAGACGAACACCTAAAATGGGAGGAAGATTACCGTAAATCGTTCCCAGATAGTTTTGGTGCAGCACATATTACATATTTAAGCCCAGAGATGACCATTAGCTTTAACCAGCAAACAGTAAGTCTATGTTACATCAGAACAAAACTAGGAAAGATGACGGAAATGGATCTAGGTAAAACAATAAGACAACTAGAAAGAGCCAGAGCCAGAGTACTCTACAATCTACCCAAGGGAAAAAGCTAATCCCTTTAAACATATAATCGCAGGAACAGGAGCATACCCATTACTATCTGTCCCATCCAAGCTAGGGCCAAGCCTAACATCCATTTCTTCCTCTGAAAACAGGTGGAGCCAGGCTCCCTGAACCTCCACTCGGCCAGTATATAAACAGATACGAACAGTACAAAGACACCGATTATTACATGAGCCCTAAATAAGAAATTAAAACCTGAAATTGAAACATTGTTCAACTCTAAAGCAGAAGGCAACATGACAAATACTATGGACAATACGTTCAGTAACCCCGCTACGAACATCAATATTCCATGCGACCTGTACTTTTTTCGTTTCACAACGATGAAAGCGAGTAAAAGAAAAGCTAAACCGGTTAATTGTAATATCATACTGAGTTCACTGTTAAAGGAAGCGGATGTGTTCAGTAGACTAGCCATATTCCGGTTAATGCGTCCGCAAGATAAAAGGAGTCTCACAAAGTCTGATTAATATGAAAGGGCACTCATGGTTATGTTTCGAGACATCAGGCTAGTTATCTATGACTTAGATGGTGTACTGATTGATAGTAATAAGGCGATACTAGAGAGCTTTAGGCTCACCTTAGGAGAGATAGATGAACCATTTTACCCGGACTCAATCTTGGAGAGAATAGGGGTAAGTCTACCTCAGATATTCATAGATATTTTGCCTGTAGAGTATCATGATCAACTGAATGAACTCAGGAATAGGTATATCAAACATTTCCAGAGTCTAGACATGGGGTACACTCGGTTATTACCGGAGGTAATTGACACCTTAACCAAGATGAAAAAGAGGGGTTTTATGCAGTCTCTTGCCACTAATAAGACAGTGACAGAAGCCGAGAGGATATTATCGGAGCTAGGGGTCTCGGAGTATTTCGACCTAAAAGCAGGGTTCCTCTCAGTGGAGAAACCTAAACCAGAGCCGGATATGATATTTTATCTATTAGAGAAACTTGAAGTGAAGCCAGGGGAAGCGGTCTTCATTGATGATACAAGTGTGGGGTTGAGAGCTGGGATAAGAGCCGGCGTTCATACCGTGGGGATTACAACAGGTAATAATACATTAGAACAGATAATAGCCGTTGAGCCTGAAGCAGTAATACATAGATTAAGCGATATCGTAGAATTGATAAAATAAACCACATTTCTCATTGTCTTTACTAATCCGAGTATTATTTATCAAGAAATGTTCTAAAAAGATTTAAATATTTACATATATTTTCTAATCTGATTTGGTTCAAAACATTGCCTTACCTGATGATAAAGAGTTGGAGTTTAAAGCACGAATATTCAAGACCATCGGAGATCCCAACAGGTTAAAAATATTGGAGATTCTTCGTAATGGCGAAAACTGTCAATGCGAGATCATACCCTTAATCGAACAAAGTCAACCCACTGTATCCAGACACCTTAAATTATTGGAAGAAGCAGGATTAATAAAGAGTCGAAAAGATGGAACACGCGTATTCTACAACGTAGTTGATACACATATCTTCAATTTACTCGACGCAATAGATGAGGACATGATTGAATTAATCAGTGAAGAATTAATAAAAAATATAGGTGTATAAGCTAGCGGATAGCAGAGAGTAAATCTTTATCACTGGGAATCTTCCCAGAGACTTTTAACTTCCCATCCACTACCAAGGCAGGGGTAACCATTACCCCATAGTCAACTATCTTGTTTAGGTCATAGACGTGAGATACCTCAGCGTCTATACCATGTTTAGCGACTGCTTCCTTAACCATTGATTCTAGTTTCTTGCATTTTGGGCAGCCTGATCCGAGTACTTCTATTTTCTTCATATTAATCACATTGGATATATTCCATATATATAGCCCATTATTACCCCCAAGCCAATCATGTATACCGCATACAGGAACGTCTTTTTGGGTCCTATAATGGTGTTTACCACAAGTAAGGTCTGAAGAGATACGCCTGGATCCACTAAGAGGTAGCTCATAATGGGTCCTATGTGCATTCCAAGTTCAACAAACATCTCGGCGACAGGCACTTCGACCAGTGTTGGGAAATACGCCACAGTACCGAACAGAGCCGCTATAATATTTGCCAATATAGTGTTTCTGCCGGCAATATTAGCTATAAGCTCTTGAGGGATCAAGGGTTTTATGAGCCCTGACACAAAGACACCCAGTAGAAGTACGGGGAATATCATCTTCATGAAATTATAAGTCTCACGTATCCAGACATTGATCTCTTCACGGTTATAGTACTTGAACGCAAAGAAAGCAGTCAGTATCGAGAATAACCCCACTAGTGCGACCTTTAACGTAAGATCAAAGGGAGCGGTTCCAGCCACCATTATTAGGGTTAAAGATGTGAAAAACAAGATTGATTGATATGTTTCTCGCCGTTTTTTCTCAATTTCTTCGGTAACTATGAATCCCTCTCTCTCCTCAGGGTTGATTGTTTCCCTGAATGTTTGTTCCATCATTATTCCTAAGACTATGGCCAGCACAATACTAAGTATCAGTTTGATGACTGCAAACCGCCACCCAAATACTGCTGCCGTAAGAGGGGTTGCCAGTAAAGCTATTCCGGGGCCCGCGAAGAGAAAAGTGATGGCTGGGCCGAAACCAGCTCCTTTCTTCCACACCCCCGCAAATAAGGGGAGCACGGTGCAGCTACATACTTCTATGATTAACCCACTTGTGGCGGCAAATGTGTAGGCTATACCTTTCTTTTTGGCGCCGACTCCGTCTCCCATGTGTTTGAAGATTGTTTGACTAGGTATCAGTGCGTTGAATGCACCTGATAGGAAGAAGGCAGGTATTAGACACAACAGCACGTGGGCGGTTAAGTATTCTACAAGCGTACCTATTCCTGATATCATCATTTCTTTTATGAGGCTCATGGTTATTCCTTCATTTTTTCATGTTTTGTTCCATGTTTTTTAGGCAACATGGGCATATCACCTATCAGAGTATTATAATATTTAAATATTAATATCCAGAGTTCGCTAGTTTGAACGCAAACATTAAGCCATTTCTCCTGTTACTTGATTAGAAGTGGTGCGACTGCCGGGAATCGAACCCGGGCCGTCTGCGTGGCAGGCAGAAATCATACCGCTAGACTACAGTCGCTTGCACCCCATAGACGCCGAACGGGGGATATATTTCTTACTCTTTATACAGGGCAATCCAGTCAGACAAACTGTTCACAAGGCGATTCATTATCTTCTCAGCGGCCTCAATCCACGTTATCTTGGTGCCATCATATGCCTCTCCACCATCTGGGCCAACGAGGTCCGAAACGCCTCTAAGTATCAGTAACCTAGTATCATTTCTATCGCATACAAAGGCTATTCCTCCGCTCTCCCAGTCTCCTACTTTGGCGTCGAATTTCTCTTTTAACATGGATATGTCCTCTGGTTGTATGTCTCTGTCTCCACTTACTATGGTTCCATGTTGAACAGGTAATGGGTATGGTTTCTCAAGCCAACTGTATTCTAGCTCTGTTGTGAAGTACTCAAAGTGCTCATCCGGGTCACCTATCTGACTGATAATATCATACACCACGGCCTTTTCGGGCATGACTATTTGGTTTCGCTCTATCTCTCCGCTGAACCCTCCACAGGTTCCGAGGTTGATGATGAGCTCTGGTTTCCACTGGTCTATGGCATACTGGGTTGATGCGGCTGACTGGACCTTGGCCCAGCCTCCATGCATAAGTATCGTGGGTTCGGCGTTAAACTCTGTCTCAATGTACTCCCCGTAGGGATGGTTCTGGTACTCTGCGTCCGGGTATAGTTTGTGGATGGCTCTCCACTCTCCCTCTGCGGAGATTATTACTATGAATCTTGGGTTCAAGACAGGGATATTCTCATATTTGATCATTTAAAGATGCATTGATCGTTAACCAGTTATGTACCTAGAGTAGTATTAATGCATGGAATCTATTCATCTGGAAGAAATGACCTGGCCCATGGTACGTGACGCAATGGAGCAAGGATACACGACCATCATTATGGCTGTAGGAAGCATAGAGCAACATGGCCACCATCTACCCCATGGCACAGACACATATCTAGGGGACTGCTTAACTGAGCGATTCGCTGAGAAACTGGGCAAGACCCTTGTAGCACCCACTATTAGACCCGGTTGCAGCAGGCATCACATGGATTTCCCGGGCACAATCAGCATCAGCCCCGATACCCTGATAGAATTACTTAAAGAAACATGTCTAGCGTTGGACCATCATGGATTCGAAAACATCATACTGGTCCCCAGTCACGGAGGAAACTTCAGCCCAGTCAATGTAGCTGTTCAGAGCATAGCACCGAAACTCAAAGCCAACCTGATAGCTGTCACAGACCTAATGGGCTTAATAGGAATATTCAAGGAAAAAGTAGCCGCCACGGGTAAACCAACGGAAGCAGCGGGAGGTCACGCGGGAGCAGGCGAAACCAGCTGTATGCTGGCATACAAACCAGAACTAGTGAGAAAGAAGGAGTGGAAAAAAGGGTACATTGGGCCATTCACAAATAAATACGTGAGAAAAGGCTTCAGAGCAGTAACCCCCACGGGGGTCTTAGGAGACCCCACCGTCTCATCCAGTGAAGCCGGAGAGATGATCATCGAAGCCGTCTCAGATATGCTGGTGGATTCGGTTAAACGGGAACTGGAGTTCTAGGCTTCTACTTTTTTATGGAAGCAGGTTCGTTCTCCTAGGTGGCAGGCTGGACCAGTCTGATCCACCAGGTACACCAGAGCGTCATTGTCGCAGTCAGTGAGTATATCCACTATCCGCTGTACATTACCGCTGGTGACACCTTTCTTCATTACCTTGCCGTGGCTTCTACGATAATAGTGAGCCCACCCGGTTTCTATTGATCGCTGTAATGCTTCTCTGCTAACATAAGCCAAGGTCAATACTTCCCTAGAGTTAGCTTCCTGAGTGACCACGGGTAATAACCCATCCATCTTATCCCAGCCCAGCATACTTGGTTTAACTTGTTTCATATTCGTACATTCACCCCCATATTGCTTAGATACTGTTTAACCACCGGCACAGGGTAGCTCTGATAGTGGAATACCGAAGCAGCTAAAGCTGCGTCTGCTCTACCTTCGGTAAAAGCCTCAAGGAAGTGCTTGGGCCCCCCAGCTCCTCCGCTAGCAACTAATGGAACATTCACCCTGCTTGATATGACATAGTTCAACTTGTTATCGTACCCTGTCTTGGTGCCGTCACGATCCATGCTAGTAACCAGTAACTCACCGGCACCCAGACCAGCGGCTTTTTCCGCCCATATTACCGCGTCCATTCCTGTTGCGTTTCGTCCACCATAAGTATAGACCTCAAACCAGCATGGACCCTGAGTTGAATCCACAGTGACTCTACCAGGTTCTTGCTGGTAGTTGCGTTTGGCGTCGATTGCCACTA
>CAZLHA010000109.1:0-8379 GCA_964559155.1 uncultured Candidatus Bathyarchaeia archaeon
AGGTATGGAATAGACACGAGATTGGTTACTTATCCAGCTAACGGCGAGGATTATGACTGGAGCAGTCTCAGGTTCAAAGAATGGAACTGCAGAGATGCATGGCTTAAGCTGGTGGAACCAGAAGAGAAATATGTAGCACGATTTGCAGAGGAGAAAAATCATGTTATTCAACGTAGTATCTCAACGGAGGGAATAGTCGAGGCTGAGGTGGTTGTTCCGGAAAAAAAAGGGGAGGAACCGGAAGATTATGATGGTATAGAGGTTGAAGGAAAAATTGTTCTAACTAGAGGGGATATTCACAGAGTCCACGAGTTGGCGGTTGTTGAACGAGGTGCCCTCGGATTAATCTTTGATGGTATGTTTGTTCGTCCACCGAATCTATTGGAGGGGGAGCTAGATGATGCTTTGAAATACACCAGTTTCTGGTGGAATCCCGGGGATCAACTGGGCTATGGATGGGTAGTAACTCCTAGGACCGGGAAAGAGCTCAGGAAAATGATCTCTGAGAAGAAGACCGTGAAGGTCAAGGGCAAAGTGGATGCAGAGTTATACAATGGTTATCTTGATAATACGGTTGCCACTATCCCAGGTGAGACTGAAGAAGAAGTTATTGTGATCGCTCATATTTGTCATCCTCAGCCGAGTGCTAATGATAACGCGAGCGGGGTAGGAGCTGCAATGGAGGCCGCCAGAGCCATTCATAGATTAATCCAAGAGAAGGAACTAGAGAAACCGCTTAGAACAATCAGGTTTACGCTGGTACCGGAGATGACCGGAACATACAGCTACTTGGTTGACCGAGAAGAGGATATTCCAAACATGGTAGCTGCGTTGAATCTAGATATGGTGGGAGAGGACCAAGATAAGACGGGGAGTGTATTGACAATTCACAGGACCCCGGATAGTCTGCCGAGTTATGTTAACGCGGTGATAGAGGCTATCTTTGAGGAAGCCCAGAAGGAGATGTCTGCCTTTGGATCAGAGCCCAATATAGCTACATTCAGGCATACTGTTGAGAAATTCAGCCCAGGTAGCGATCATTATATCTATAGTGATCCCAGCGTCGGTGTACCCTGCCCCATGATGATTCAGTGGCCTGACAAGTTCTATCACACGAGTTTTGATACCATCGATAAGGTGAGTCCACATAGTTTAGCCAAGGTGGCGACAATCGCGGCTACCTACGCTTACTTTTTAGCGAATGTCGGGGAGGAAGAGGCTCCGTGGATAGCAAGCCAAGTGATTAGTCGGGAGAAGAGGAATATCATCAAACTGGTCCAGGATACGGTGGATAAGGTGGCTAAAGCGGATATGGATCCAAAGAAGGTGGATGAAAACCGTGACTGGCTAAGGGAAAAACTGGAGTATGATGTTGAAGTAGCCGCTGAGGCTATGAGGAGTATAAAGCGTATAGCACCAGAAAGTGATGAGGTTATCGGCCCACTGATCGGCGAGCTCATGACATATGCTGATGAGGAATATAATCACGCGGTTAAGATATTCGAGGAACTTGCAGCTAAACAGGGGATAACAGAGTTGCCGGACTATGAGCCCGAGGAAAAAGAAGAAATTGAAGGGGCAGAGAAAATACCTGTAAAGCTCTTCAGGGGACCTCTATCTATGAGGCCATGGCTAGCAAAGCTGAGTAAAGAAGACCGTGAGGCTTTCAGGGAAACAAAAAAGAAGCACGATATTGAACATGGTGGCCCTGCGACTCAGGCTTTATACTGGACAGATGGATCCAATAGTATCAACGAGATTAGTAAACTGGTGAAACTTGAAACAGGGTCAACCAATCTGGAATACCTAGTGGAGTATTATAGTTTCCTTGTGAAGATGGGTTTGATAGAGCTTCGTGACCGATAAACTTTAAACTGTCTTCCTATTCCCTTATTGAACGCGTGGGCCGATGGTCTAGTGGTATGACATCGCCTTGACGTGGCGAGGGTCGCAGGTTCAATCCCTGCTCGGCCCATCATGCTTCTCGGATAAAAATATGCCTAGTTTATTTTTCGTCTTTATTCACCGGCTTTTTGCACTTTTCTCTCTCAAATTCCAAGTGTACTGGTATCCCGGGTTGTAACACTTGAGGTTCAAACATTGTCATTCCAATTAAAAATAATTATTTCCTGGATTTTCCCCATTATCTCGATTATTAACAGTTAGTTGTTTGGTTATTGTTATCTATTCATTAAAGGTTGTTAAAAGATTTCCTTAGCTTCATCTATTTCTCAATCCTCACTTAATCTAATTGGATTATATTTAACTAGACTTACTAAGGAATTAAATTCAGGAAAAGGATTTAAGAACAACAGCTTTTTTCGTTAGCAGCGCTTTACCCGTTTATCTACTTTTCCATTATTTATTACGTATCTCAAAGTTTCTAATATAGCGTGCACGACTTTTTTAACCGCCTTATCAACAGACTGAGTGCACTCCATATCAAAGGAGAGAACATCCTGTATCTCAATACCATATACTATTATCTCATCTGGCAGTTCGTCTCCATAAAGTTCTTCACCCAACTTTAAAGTCGTGAACAGATCAACGCCATGACTAGAATATACAATAGGCGGATCGTCCTCCTGTGAGATATTAACGTTAAATATGGTTCCAGGCTCTGCTCCAGTCTTCACCGCGTCAATAATAATCGCTTTATCATATCCCTTAATTAACTCAATAATATCTATGCTGGGCATCGTAATATCAAATGCATTTAGAGCTGGTTTCTTTTCTTTGAGGATATTGATGACGTGGGGGCCGGCTCCGTCATCGCAACGAAGCAGGTTTCCGATGCCTATTATTACGGTTTTCAAGCCCTATTTCCTTTCTATGGTTCTAATGAATTCTTTCTTATGGTCGTAAAGATTCACGGTTATGGGGCCCTCTCCTGGTAAACTATGGGTGCTGCATCCGAAACAGGGATCATATGCTCTGAAAGCCATCTCCACTAAGTTCAACAAGCCATCGTTTACTTCACCGTTCTTGATGACACCTTTTGCGGCATCCCTGATGCTCATACAGATATCAGCATAGTTATTTGTGGTAGCTACTATCAGGTTGGCTTTCTCTATGAGTCCATTATCATCAATTTCATAGTGATGTAATAAGGTGCCTCTTGCTGCTTCAACTACACCAAACCCTTCTCCCGGTTCATTGACAGGGTTACGTAGATCAGTGTCCGTGATATTGGGGTCTTGGCTTAACTCTACAGCTCTCTCAGCAGCGTTTAATAGTTCTATTAGTCTCGCCCAGTGGAATGCTAGGGTACTTGCTACTGGTTTACCACCAAGTGTCTCATACATTCTCTTGTATTCTTCATCTGCTAGAGGTGTTGACATTCCATCAGCAGCGTTTAGTCTTCCAAGAGGTCCTACTCGGTAGATACCACTTTCTGGGCCTTCATTGAAACCATTCCAGCCAAGCTTCTTCAGATAAGTAAACTTGCTGTAGGTCCATGGCTCGACATGTTCACAGATATTATCGAGATACTCGTTGGACCTGAACTTGGCGAATTCTTTGGCTTCCTGATCGGTTACCCGGATTTCTCCATCGTAAAAGTTTACGTGATTATTCTCATCTACTAATCCCATATTGTAAACATTAAGTTGATATGGATCACTTACTATCAGATCTACGTAGCCTTTATTCGCAAGAACTATGTCATCAAATATCTTTAATGAGAATTTGGCAAACTCTACAGAACTGAGAGCCATTTTTTCCATTTCCTCTCGTTCTTCTTGGTTTAATCCCTTGCTTATACCGCCGGGCAGTCCACTTGTGGGATGAGTGGCTTTTCCACCAAGTATTGAAGTCATTTTTTGACCATATGCCCTGTGTTTTATTACCTCACGTCCAACGTCAAGACCTACTTTCTTCAATACGCCGAATATGTTACGATCCGCCTTAGGGGCATCCGGTCCTACAACGAAGTCTGGTCCACCAAGGAAATAGAAATGTAACGTGTGATCATAAATGAAGTATCCGCAGTTCATCAGTTCTCTAAGCTTCTTAGCGGTATCTGTGGGCTCAACATTGAACGCAGAGTCAAGTGCCTTGGTTGAGGCTAAGTGATGAGCCACTGGGCATACACCGCATATTCTAGGTGTGATTATGGGCATATCCTCGGCTCTGCGGCCTTCAGCAAATTTCTCGAACCCTCTTAGTTCGGGTATTTGCAGGTAAGCATTCTCGACGTTTCCAGCCTCGTTCAGGAATATCTCTATCTTGCCATGTCCTTCTAGCCTGGTTATTGGGTCTATTGTGATTGTTTTCATTCCTTTATCCTCCTATTTATAATACTGGCTGGAAGAGCATACTTGTAGAAAGTACCAACAGGGTCTTTAAGCTCATCCAATAAAATATCATAGTCAAAATCCTCATCCTTTTCATTAGCTAAACCTAGTACTGTTGAGAGTGCGCTGATCATGGCCGATCCTTGTTCTATTACCTCAGGACATGTTCCTCCACATCCTGTACAGGGCATATTCGCCTCAACACATTGGGCACCACAGCCTCCTCTTGTAGCTGGACCCATGCAGATGAATCCCTGTTCGAGTAGACAGGTCTCTGGGTCGGGAATGTGATCGATTATTCTTTTTACACGCGTAATTTTTTTATCTTCTTTCGTTCGTGGACATTCATCGCAGACAGATAATACTGGAGCCAATACGCTTCCTTTGGGGGGTAATTCACCTGAGGCTATCGCATTAACTGCGTCTAGAACTAGACTCGCTGGAGGGGGACATCCGGGTAGATAGTAATCAACATCTACTATCCGGTCTAGTGGTTTTACTAGATCATAAAATTCTGGTATAGTTAGCGTACCTTCAGGTACTTTGCACTCTGTCTCTGGTTCAAAGTCATCAGGATTTACGGTTGACTCAGATGTATGATAAACTCTATCGAATATTCCTCTTCGATTGGTTAGGTTGGCTAGTCCAGGTATTCCCCCTGTATGTGCACATGAGCCAAAAGCTACCATGTATTTTGATTTTTCACGAAGTAGTTTAGCTAGATGTTCCTGTTCTGAGTTTCTTATCCCACCATTGAAAAATATTACATCCATGTATTCGTCTGGCATATTCTCCACGTCACTGTACTTGATGTCCATGGCGACTGGCCAAAAAACCACTTCAGCAACTTCCAATACCTTCAATATAGCCTCATCTATATCCAGTACTGCTATCTCGCATCCACCGCAACTGGCTGCCCAGTAGAAACCAAATTTCAATTTATCCATCTAGATCGCCTCCAGTCTTTCTGGTAGCCAACTCGCGTCAACCTTGTTCTCGCTTAATCCAACTTGGTTTGGCTCTAGTCCTAATGCTAATCCTAGTAACTGGGGTATATGCACGATGGGTAATCCTGGTTTTTCATCAACCATTAATTGACCTCGTTCAAATGTTATGTAACAGAATGGACAGGCTGTTATCAGGATATCCCCGTATTCCTTCACTATATCTACCTTGTCCATGCCCACACTCCAAGTTACATTCTCTCTGACCCCCATTATGGGTCCAGCGCAACACTCTAGTTTATTTGGATAATCTACAGGTTTAGCGCCAGTAATTGCTACTAATTCGTCTAATACTTGTGGGTTCTCAGGGTCCTCATCCAAGTATAGGTCATATGGTTTCAGCATATGACAACCGTAGTGACTTCCAACCATCAAATCATTGAAGCGGTATTGCATTGCTTCTCGTATCGTATCCAAACCGATATCGTCCTTCAGCATTTTTACAAAGTGCTTAACTTCAACTGTTCCACGGAACTCTATGCCCGCTTCTCCTAGAATTTCGTTGACTTTTTTCCTTAATTCTGGGTCTTCTTTCAACTCATGGTTGGCCTTGGTTAGTACCTCGGTGCATCCATTACAGAGAGTTACGATATCAAGACCCATATCCTCTGCTATAGCAATGTTCCTTGCAGCTATAGCTAGTGCTGTCTTATGATCCAGTGTATGAAGATACGATGTACCACAGCAACCGCTACCGGGCATATCAAGTAACTCTACTCCAAGTACATCGGCTACGTTTCTAGCTGATTTTTCATATGCTTGTAGACGGCTTAAGATAGTACATCCAACGAAAATAGCGTACTTCATCTCTGGCTCGCCTCCACTTTATCAAGGAAGTTAGTCGCTCTCATGATCGTCTCGATCGCATCCACATCGGGCTCAGGGGCAGATGGTAGGCCCTCATCTTCCCTTAACTCGTTCTCAAATTCGTCTATCTCGTAAATGTATCCCATATCCGCTACGCTCTGCATTAATGCCTTGAATGCAGGGAAGAGACATCCATCGTTTAATGCAATTGTGCGCAAACCTGTAATTATCTCTGATACGTGAACTTCTTTTGGACAGTGCTCGTAACAAGTATAACATCCTGCGCAAAGATAAAGTAAATCGCCCTCCATTAGTCGATCTTTCTGCCCATACATCACCAAACGGGCTATGTTTCTGGGTCTAAACTCCTCTACGCGTTTAGCTATGGGGCAGTCATTCGTGCATGTGCCGCACTGGTAACAGTTCATAAGCTTTTCCGCGCCAGGGGTATTCATTACTTGCTCCCTGAATTCTTTGCCTTCTTTGGTTACTTTGATCATACTGTTACCTCCTGTTTCATGGGATTTGGCCCTATATTTTTCAGTTCTTTAGTAAATTCTGTGATTACCTTAGCGAATTTCTCGCCCTCTGCAGCGCTTATCCATTCTAGTTTTAATCGTTTCTCATCGACACCCAATTGTTTCATGAGTTTCTTTAGCATAGCGACTCTTCTTGCTGCTTTTAAGTTTCCACTGATGTAGTGACAGTCATTAGGTGGATGGCATCCTGCTACCAGCACTCCGTCAGCTCCTTCCTTGAAAGCCTCCATTATGTGACTCGTATGCACTCTTCCGCTACACATTACCCTGATTATCCGTAGGTTAGTTGGATACTGGAACCGGCTTACACCAGCCAAGTCTGCTCCAGCATAACTACACCAGTTACATAGGAATCCTACTATCTTGGGCTCATAGTCACTCATGCTTTCACCTCCTGTAGAGCAGCTCTTACTTGACTCAATAACTCGTCATCCGTAAAATGCCCTGCCGTTATCGCTCCTGATGGGCATGTAGCAGCGCATACACCGCATCCCTTACAGACCTCGGGTATTACGTGGCTGTGTATCTTTCCATCCTCATCTTCAATCATTTCTATGGCCTTGAACTCGCAAACACTCTCACATATACGGCAGCCACTACACCTATCTTCATTTACTACTGCTATTGCCCCTTCAGCCTCTATGGTTGGTTGACTGAGTATAGTTAGTGCCCTTGCAGCTGCTGCTGATGCTTGACTTAAGGATTCGTCTATCGATTTTGGTGCATGAGCTAGTCCTGCTACAAACACCCCGTCTGTGGCGAAATCCACTGGTCTGAGTTTCATATGTGCCTCTAGGAAGAAGTTGTCTTTGCTCAAAGGTACTTTAAACATTCCAGCTATTCTATCGTTATCCTCTTGGGGTAATATAGCTGAGCTTAGCACTAGGGCGTCAGGGGATATCTCAACTGTCTCATTAAGCACTGGGTCTATTACCCTAACTGTGAGTCCCTCTTCATCTGTTACTAATGGTTTGTTCTCATCATCATAACGGACGAATATGACCCCTTTATCAGCTGCTTCTCGATAATAATCCTCATCGAAGCCATATGTTCGCATATCTTTATACAGAATGTAGATGTCTGCATCAGGGTTGTTTTCTTTGAGTTTTAACGCGTTTCCAACCGCACCTTTACAGCATACCCTGCTACAATACTGACGTTCCTCGCATCTAGAACCAACGCATTGTATCATTACAACAGTATCAGGGTTATAACCATCGATTAGCCTATCCTCAAAATCAAACTGTGTATATACACCTTCTGATCCATAAAGATACTCTTTAGGTTTGTATTCTTTTCCTCCGGTCGCGATTATAGCTACCCCGTGTTTTAACGATTCTTCTCCGTTTGGACCACTTAGTACGGACTCGAAGTTACCAATATACCCCTGTACGTCTAAGAGATCAGTATTCAAATGGAGTTTAATATGTGGATTAGTTTCTACGCGCTCTACTATATCTCTTAGCTTCTCCTGTGGATTAACTCCTGATGGATGAGATTTGATATGATTAAGGTTACCACCAAGTTTGTCTGTCCGTTCAATCAAATGCACATCATAGCCTTGATCAGCTATATCCAGTGCAGCGGTCATACCTGTCAATCCCCCACCGATAACAAGGCCTACAGGAGTAGTCTCAATGATATGCTTCTCCAAGGGCTCCAAGAGCCTTGCTTTGGCGACTGCCATTCTTACTAAGTCCTTGGCCTTTTCGGTGGCTTTCTCGTGTTCATGCA
>CAZLHA010000110.1:0-8320 GCA_964559155.1 uncultured Candidatus Bathyarchaeia archaeon
GATCCTGTTTAGGTAGAGTCTTCTGTTTTTACGTCTTGGACCTGGTGATGAACGGTCCACGGTCTTTTCTACCTGTGGTGTCTGTGATCTAACCTTACCGGCTTTAGTAAGTGAGCCGTGTGTTGGTATCCTAGTTCACCTCCAATTCAGTCTCTTTTTCTTTTTTGATCTCTTTCTCGATCTCGCAAAGGTTGATGAAGTCTTCAAGAAGTACGGTTTTCCATTTCATTGTTGCGTGGAATGTTGCGTCATCGCTGAGTCTGCGTATATCACATGTATAGGTTCTGCCTTTTTTACCTTGGCAGTCTTCTCTTGTCTCGGGGGCTTTACCGCATTTTATTACGCATAAATCACGAGTTTTTTTCTGTATGGCTGATAGTATCTCAATCATACTAAAGCTGTGCTTCATTTTTGGTGTGATAATATTTAGGTTCTCATGCTCAGCCACTATATCATGTGCTGAATTAGTTATCCTCTTAGACAGTATCACAGCTTCACTATACTTTTTTTCATTAAGCTCTTCTATTGTCGCTCTTACAGTGTCGACATATGCAGGAGCTGCGTTGTTATGTTCATCAACCATTGCACGGATTAGTTTTTTACCGTTATCGTTGTCAATCACGTAATCTATGGAGCCGATCTCCTCATTCCTACTAGGTTCATTTGTGGCTCCAAGGCATTTCATGAGCTCAACTGTGGGGCTCATCCATTCGGAATTATATTCTATCTGCATTTTTTAATAAATACTCCGGTTAGAATGTATACGGCTGGAGTATACCAACCAACCCTTATATATGTTGGGTAAATGGCTTGAGAAAACGATTTCTTTGTAAAAAAGACAGAAAAAAACCATTATTTTTCTCTAATTTTTCTAAAACTTGTTCTATATGTTGAAAAAAGGTTATGAGGTTTCTTGAATGAACCTATTATAGATGTCTTCGACTCTTTTGGCTGCTGGACCTGTTCCCTCTATTACGCCCGTCTCGTTGACCCTGATCTTGTTCATTATTACAAGCACTCCCGCCTCCGGGAAATACTGGACCATATTCGGGAACACTCTTTCAAGTCGCTCCTTTAATCCTTCAAGATTAAACGGAGTGTCAGTGGCCATGATCTTTTTTAATGTGTTTCCAGTCAGGAATAGTCTGTGGTATAGTTTACCTTGTGAACCTTTCACATCCCCAAGGGCGACACTCATACTCTGAGAGTCAAAACCCAGAAGAATCCCCTCATATGTTTTATCAGATGTATCTTCAACTACCACCGGTTTTCCGACGAGCTGTCCTAGCTCTTCAAAGAATTTTCTACCTGTTACGGCCGCCAATCTTATTTCCTCTGCTCTACTATCATGCTATCCCAGTATAAAAATCAGAAACTTTTCATTGGCTTTTTTCCCTGAATTTCTTGAATGTTACCATACTGGGGTCGGTGTTTTCTCTCTGTTTCAGGTGTTGGATGATGGCTAATGCTTCCTGTGTCGAATCACTCCTAGCTAACACTTTGGCGCCGTAGAGAGGTATTTTTGCTCCGCAGTGGGGGCAGGTTTTTGTACGGTTAACCGTATTAGCCATAATGATCTTTCCACATGTGGGGCAGTTTATTATAATGTACATGTCTTATTCACCAGTACACGTAGGGTCTCAGGGTAAGTGATCCAGTCGATTGGCTCATAGTTCGTAGGTTTATTGCCCCTTATAGTATCTATGATGTCCTTCACCGTCTTGGCTGGGTCCTTGAATGTAGTATCTACTTCATGAAGTTTATCCCGGGGAAATATGGATTCAGCCTCTTCCGCTATTATGCCCATAATCTCTGCTTCAAGGTTTTCTCTGACCTTTTTCTCGTTGTACTCCCGTTTTTGGAGCGTTTCTTGTAGTATCCAGGGAGCTTTTCTAAGAATTATTAAAAGATTGACCTGTTTGGGATCCAACAATTCATGGCCGTAATGTCCGTCTATTATTACAGGTTGTTCAGTTTTCTCTATTTTTTTAGATAATGATTCACTAAGAGCATCCATGTCCACTATTTTAGTGTCTCTATCAAGATCATCTTCAGTTATTAGGTTGTTTTCTTTGGCGTAAACTGATAACTCTATGTGATCAGCACCCAACTCATTAGCCAGTGTCCTTGATACTGTGGTTTTACCCGTACCCGGTGTACCCGTCAGGATGTAGATGGGAGATATTTCTTTATTCCTCTTTTTTATCGTTATCCTTGATTTTTATAAGATCTCCCAGGGTTCTGGGCCCCATAGGTCGGCTTAGAACTGTTCCAGTTCCTGTATCCGCTTTCTCAAGAATGTTGATTTTAAGTTCTCTCTGTATCTTCCTCACAAGATCAAGGGGCGGGTTCATATCTTCTTTCTCCATTTTCTTGATTACGGATTCCTTTTCCCTTATCTTTCTGGCGAAGTCCTCTACTGTTAATCCCTTTTTCTGCCGCGCCTTCTTGATGGTCATACCATAGTCATCGATTAGTTCAAGTGATTCTGCTGCCTCTATGTCGCTTCTTCTACGGCGCTTGGGTTGTGCTGACCTTCTGCGTGTTGTTGTTTTTCGTGCTTTAGGTCTTCTTGGGTCCCATTCTTGGTCACTGAATTTGGAGCATTGTGCACATACAGTTAGCTTCCCGCCCTCGATAATCCTGTAGTTTGGTTGTCCTCGTATTTCTCGTCCACATACCTCGCAACGCATGTATAAGCCTCGTATAAGTAACAGGCATCGTCTTATAAATCATCAACGCATAGCCTTGCTGATGAACGAGGACATAGAACGCGTTAGAGCTATAGCAGATTACCAATTCGGGAAAAATGCAGGTAAGGTACTGTTTCCTGATGATACAAGGATCGAGTATAGTAAGAACACCAATCGTCCAAGACACTTATACATCGGTGATATTATGATAGCAAACTTCAGGGCAACGGATGCCCTGTTTACCTTAACTATTGCCGGGGCAAAACGTTTGAACAACCTTGAAGGTTTAACTGGTTACGTTGTAGTAATTGATGACGTGCTAGAGTTCATCGAGAATGGTAAAAATCTCTTCGCCAAACATGTGGCTGAGGCTGGCCCAAGCATAAGACCCGGGGACGAGGTTATTATCAGGGATACAAGCGGCTCAGTAGCTGCACTGGGAAAAGCAGAACTAACCAGTGAAGAGATGAAGCGTTTTAAAAACGGGCAGGCAGTAGATGTGAGACGAGGGAGAAAGAGGCACAGATAGCCTATTTCTGGTATTTTCCAAACAGTTCAGTCTTTCGTCTTCTCTCACCGCTCTTATAGTGTGCTATGCGGACTACTGAGTCGTTGGCTTTCTCTATTTCACGGGCTTCATCAGCCAGCTTTGCTGCTTCTCTGATTAACTCATGGGCTGCTGTAACCTTATGGATTGTCTCATCCCGATCCTTGGTCTTGTAGAGCGCCTCGGTGGTTAAGCTAGCAACTTTTCTAGACATTTCGAACGCTGCCATAGCTTTACCGTAGGCGTATGGGTTCTGTATATCGCTAGCGGCGAGTGCTTTTTTCTTTGTTATAACCACCTCAGGCAAAGTGGGTTTTTTTCCTTCTTTTATCTCGTCTATCACCCTGTCTAGTTCCTGCTGTATCAGTCTGAATATTCCGGTTACACTTAGTACTTTTAGTACGTCGGAGTTGAATATCGCCATTTCCACGGGGTCTAGGAATGCTGTTGTGGCTCCAATCATTGGATCTCCATAGATTACGATATAACCCATGCCTTCCTCAGGCACTTTTTTCAATGATTTTCTGCTGGGTTCATCGCTTATGGCTATAACAGGTTTTCCCGTCGCCTTTAATACTTCTCTAGCCTTTTTAGGCCCATTAAGTGCTGCGTTTGGTGTAATCACCACATATAGGTCTGACTCTATTGCTGCAGCCATCTTGCTGACAGTCTCTGCTTCCGATACATCCATCTTTACGCCGCTTGAGACTACCCTCATAGTGAGATCTGTTCTTGAACTTCGCTCATCCAGGAGAGCCTCAACTAGGGTTGTTGTACCTATGTAACCAATCTTAACGAATGTAACTGTTACCACTTCTTTCACCTTTGATTGTATCAAGACCTGTATAGAGATAAGTTTTAGGCTAGTTGTCCAACTGTTTCATAATTTATTGCATATTTTTACGTTTAACAGTTGCTACACCTTTTCTTCATTATATTATTACTCATTCTTTCAACAGGTTTTAATTCTCAAAGGATGATTATTATCGGAATAAATATGGCAATTCCCCCAGATATCGAGATTGCACAGAGCGCAGAGCTCAAACCAATTACAGAGATCGCTGAGAGCATTGGACTCTCAGAGGATGATATAGAACAATATGGAAAATACAAGGCAAAGATAAAGCCCCATGTATTAAAAGAGAGGAAAGACAAGCCTGATGGTAAGCTAATTGTAGTAACCGCGATTACGCCGACAAAGTCAGGGGAAGGCAAGACCACCATGTCGGTGGGTCTGGCTCAAGCCCTTGGTCAACTTGATAAAAAGAATATTGTTGTCCTCAGGCAGCCCAGTCTTGGCCCTGTATTCGGTATAAAAGGCGGCGCTGCTGGCGGAGGATATGCACAAGTCTTACCGATGGAAGATATTAATATCCACTTCACTGGCGACCTGCACGCGATAACCTGTGCCCACGACCTGCTCACAAGTCTTATGGAGAATCACATCTACCGAGGTAATAAACTGGATATTGATATAAAGAATATTATGTGGAAACGGGTGCTAGATATTGAGTCAAGGTTCCTAAGAAACATCGTGGTAGGCCTAGGAGATCGTTTCGGAGGCGTACCATATGAGACCGGATTCGAGATCACTACCGCTTCTGAGATAGCCGCTATTCACGCCATCAGTCAAGACCTCATGGACTGCAAAAAAAGGATGGGCGAGATCACAGTAGCTTACAATAATAGTGGTGAGGCTGTGAAAGCCAAAGAGATAGGTGGAATAGGCGCAATGGCCATACTGATGAAGGAAGCCGTGAAACCTAACCTAGTCCAGACCATAGAGAACACACCAGCCATTATCCATGGCGGACCATTCGCAAACATAGCCCACGGTTGCCCAAGCCTAGCGTCCATCAAGACCGCACTAAAACTAGCTGACTATGTGGTTGTTGAACCCGGTTTTGGAGCCGACCTTGGAATGGAGAAATTCCTTAACATCGCATCACGTGCTGGAAACCTAAAGCCAAGCGTGGTCGTAGTAGTAGCCACAATAAAGGCGTTGAAGCGTCATGGTGGGTCAAAGTACCGTGACCTTGATAACCCCAACCCCGAGCTAGTGGAGAAGGGATTACCAATTCTAGCCAATGAGATTGATAACGTAAAGAAACATGGGTTGAGACCTGTTATCTGTATGAATCACTTTGTCAATGATACTGATGAAGAGATCAAGGTAGTAATGGATTGGGCTGAAAAAGAAGGCGTACCAGCCGCCTTTACCGACACAGTGTTGAAAGGCGGACCCGGCGGAATAGAGTTAGCCAAATTAGTTTTAGAGGAATGCGAGAAACCAAGCGACTTCCACTATCTGTATGACCTTGACATGCCTGTCGAGGAAAAGATCAGGGCCATAGCTACAAAGATGTACAAGGTAGCTGACATCGAACTGAACAGCAGTGCACGCAGAGACCTCAGAAAGATCGAGAAACTAGGCTTCGACAAGATGCCCATATGTATGGCAAAGACCCCACTGAGTCTCACAGACAACAGCAGGATACAGGGAATGCCACCTGAAGACTATGTACTACCCATCGTAGGCTTAAAACCAAGTACAGGTGTCGGATTTATAGTAGCCTACTGTGGAGACATTAACACCCTGCCCGCCCACCCGAGCGTTCCAGCAGCCAACGATATGGATATAGACGAGGACGGCATAATCAAAGGACTGAGTTAATATGCCTATAGTACTTGACGGAAGAGCCACTACTGATAAGGTAATGGAAGAAGTCGCATCAGAGGTCGAGAAACTAGCCGAGCAGGGTGTAACCCCCGGCTTGGCTCTCGTACTTACTGGTGATGACACGTTCAGCGCCCGATACGTGAAGCTCAAGAAGAAGCGAGCAGAGAAAATTGGAATGTACTGTGAGTATCATCATCTTGAAGAGACCACAGACGAGGAACTGGTTGCCCTAATAGAGAAACTTAACAAAGACCCGAAGATACACGGGGTCATGGTTCAGCTACCTCTAGCAGAGGGATTGGACGAGTTGAAAGCGGTTGATGCTATTGCTCCTGAGAAAGACGTAGATGGACTAAGCCCAAACACTCTAGGAAAACTACTGATGGGAGAAGATTGTTACCCCCCAGCAGGAGTAGAAGCCATCATGGAGTTATTCAAACGCTACGAACTTGATGTAGAAGGTAAACACTGGCTAGTAGCTGGTGAGACAAACTTCCTAAGCAAGCCCCTGACGGCTTACCTGATTGACAAGAAATTAAGGGTTACACATGTCGGACCCGGTTGTCCCCATCTACCCGATTTACTCAAAAAAGCTGACGTGATTAGCACCGAGTTATTCACCAAACATATGGTAAAACCAGAGATGGTGAAAGACGGTGTAATTATCATCGACAATGGGAATAACTATGAGGGAAAGAAAGTTTACGGAGATGTTGACCCCGCGGCGCTAGAGAAATCCTCCGCTTATACCCCTGTCCCCGGTGGAACTGGTCCCATGCTGATTAGTATGCTTTTACGTAATACGGTAAAAGC
Source organism: uncultured Candidatus Bathyarchaeia archaeon (assembly GCA_964559155.1). GTDB lineage: Archaea > Thermoproteota > Bathyarchaeia > TCS64 > TCS64 > RBG-16-57-9. The sequence continues at coordinate 6,734 of CAZLHA010000110.1, forward strand.
AGCCAGTCAATAACTCCTTTATTTTTTTATCTAGGATTTAATAGTGGGTATTATCTAACTTGTGTAGGTGAATCTCAGTGACCCGTATGAACAGTAGACGTGCCCGGAGAATGATGAAACAGATGGGCATGAACATGAACGAACTAGGGGACATTAAAAAAGTAATTATGCAGGGAGATAAACGAGAAATAGTGATTGAAGCTCCTCAAGTCACTAGCATAAATGTCCAGGGAACCAAAATGTACCAAGTGGCTGGTGGTAAAGAGACTGAGCGAAAACCAACCACTGAGGTTTCTGAGCCAGAAGAAGCCCCCTTGGAGATACCGGAGGAGGATGTTCTTTTGGTTGCGCAACAGGCTAGTGTCAGCGTTGACGTCGCACGTAAAGCTCTTGAGGACACTGGGGGAGACCTAGCTCAAGCCATAATACGGCTTCAGACAAGGTGACCGTCTACTATAAATACCACCAATTTGTTATTTGAGACAATTCAACCTATTTAGAATCATTTATACAGGGGATTATGTGGAGCTTAAGGTACGTCAGCTTGGAGGAATCCTCGTAGAGTACGGGGAACAAGGCGTTATACTAGATCCTACCCGAAATTCTCACAGTTATCCAACCTTTGTTTCCCATGCTCACTCAGACCACGCTGCTGCTTTCAAGCACCCTGAACGTAAAAAATATGCAACACAGCAGACCTATGATCTTCTTGAATGTATGGGTTGGAAACGGTTAGATGGCTTAAATCAGATTAAGATAGGTGACCGAGTTAAACTCGATGATATCGAGGTAGAAGTATTAAACAGTGGACACGTACTAGGCAGCGTACAGTTTCTGGTTAATACTCCTGAGGGATCAGTTCTCTATACCGGTGACCTGTATACTCAGAAGACCTTTACCATGGAGCCCGCTACCCCCACGGAATGTGATATACTGGTTATCGAGACAACATTCGGGGCCCCAATGTTCAAGTTCCCAAAACGTGAGGATATAGCTGTAGAGATATATCAGTGGTCTGTAAATACTGCTCTAAGCGGCAGTATACCTACCTTCAAGACCGATAGTATAGGCAACGCACAGGAGGTCATAAGCATTCTCAACCAGTACACAAACCTCCCTGTGGTGACTAACAAATCTGCTACTAGGGTAACGGATCTATACCGTGAAAATGGCTATAACCTTGATTCTGTGGACGCAAACAGTGACGAAGGTCAGGACCTCCTTGACTCTGGGAAATGCGCCTTGATTACCCCAAAAGGGAGTAAGCCAAAACTAGATAACCTTGAGGTTGCCCTTGTATCAGGTTGGGCAATTATAATGGGGCGTAAACGTATCGCATTTCCTCTAAGTGATCACGCCGACTATCGGGGGTTAATGAATCATATACGTAAATGCAAACCAAAAAGAGTCTTAACCTTCCACGGCGGAAACTTCACCAAGGATTTCCACAAACATATCCGTAAACGACTGGAGATACCCGCCTGTCCACTTACAAGCCGAATAGAGACAGTGAATGGCCCAAAAATGAATAATGCTGTAAGGATCAGGGCCTGTAGCAAACAGATAGTAAAGACCGTCAGGATACCC
>CAZLHA010000111.1:0-8310 GCA_964559155.1 uncultured Candidatus Bathyarchaeia archaeon
TGATTAGTGAGTGATTGAATTTTTTTACATATAGTAAGCTACTTACTATATCGAGTAAAAAGTTGGTGATCCCCTTTAAGAGGTCATATGACGACAGGTGCTTTACACTAGCAATCGCAGTATACAGTACAGAAAAGATAAAAACTAACCCATAGTAAAAGTCTAACAAATAAAAATGTAGAAAAATATTAAAAATATGCATAGATAAAAAAATACAATATTATAAACCGAAGCTGTAAAAACAGTAAATAAAGGAAATATTTTTCCTGATATATCCACCTACCAATTATATTAAAAATATTTTGGCGCCGGGAAAGGGATTTGAACCCTTGAGTCCGTTAGGACACCAGCTTTCCAGGCTGGCGCTCTGCCAGGCTAAGCGACCCCGGCAACCAACATATTCCCTATCGCCGTGAATTTAAATGTTGAACCCTAGAATCCACACTGCTTATAATTTACGGATAATATGATACAACGACAAAGATGAATCAAAGCTGGATCGATCGCACGCAGAAAACGCTAGACAAGCTGGAGCAACTAAAAAAGAAGAGAGACATGGACAGATTGGAAATAGTCACAGCCATGAGATTCAGCTTCGGAGCCTTAAGCCAGAGCTTAGGAGGATGGATGCAATGGGTTAACAGCCCCGAGATCATGAGCCAGTTCTCCAGGGAAGAACTATTAGAGATGAGTGACAAGCTCAATGAGATGGTCACAAAGTTCGTGGAGTATGACCGAGACATCACAGATCAAGGGATGCAAAAAGGTCTGGGCAAACAACGAAGGGAAGAAGAAGGCAACAGATTCGTAATATAAGCCATTACACATTTAATATAAACCATATTTTACATCCGTCATCCACTATAAACAGTATTTTATACCCTACAACAAAGATATAGCTAAAATAGCCCTGTTGGGAGGGAAAGAACACGGTAAATCCAGTCTACGCCTCACTCCGGTTAATAAACGGCATAGTAACCATAGTACTGGCTCTCCCAATCTATAAAATATACAACAAAACGAGGAAAAAATTCTATCTCTACTGGAGCATCGGATACGCATTATACGGGATAAGCATAACACTGCGTATCCCCGCAATAGAGAGAAGACAAGTCACCATTCTAGGTATGCTATCTTATTTCATGCTACTAATCGGTTTAATCATGATAATAGCGGGCATAGGTGATCTGGTCAATAGGACAAAGCAGTTTCTAGTATCAACTCTCGTCCTACCGCTAGTGTTGATAATCATGATAATAACCGGAAGAGATTGGAGTGAATTCGGTTTATTCGTGGCACTATCACCATATATCTTCATTACAGCCGCCCTGCTCTACATCAGAATAAAATATGAACTAGACATAACCCTCCTCCTAGCCGGATGGGCGAACATACTATTCCTGAACATCGGCTACATGTACCAGTATATGAACGAGGGATATGTCGACCTCCTGAGCACACTAACCAAGGTAGTAATATTCGCGGGAATGACCAGCCCCAGTTTCTCGTTTCTATACGATGAGTTAACCATGTTCCTGTTAGGCGGTACACCAGTCGAGTACTCAAACAATGGAAACCAAGGCTTCACCATGATCGATTTAAACGTAAAAAACCGAGAACCCGAGATAAGATGGATCAAGGACAGGATAATAAAAAACTCTCGGGAAGGAAAAAGGACAGTATTGATATCACTTTATGACCAGATAACATCCAGTGACATCATAGACGATGCCACCAGAGACAACTTCTACTTAATAAGAATGGCAAACGGATACAGACGAAACTTCACAGTCTTCGAGGAACCAGTAACATCCATCAACGAAGACATCCAGCTACTAGACATACTGATCAGAGACATAATAGAATTCAGCGACAAAAATTACGTACCATGCGAAATAATACTCTACACACTCTCCCAGCTAATAATAACACATGGAGCCAAAAGAATGTACAGCTTCATAACCTCAAAAATCAGCGAACTCAAATCAAGCCAAGTCAGCCTAACAACATTCTACAGCCTAAACTCGCATGAGAAACAGGCGGAGATAAAAATGTTTGAACGACTAGCTGACTCCATTATAACCCACTAAGAAGTAGTTTAAGGCGGTCTTCCCTCATATCTATTCTCGCTATCCTGGACATGCCCTCTTTCTTTGAGAGATAATCTCGGAAGGATCCCTCTGGGAGCCGTGTAATACGTAAGGGACTATATTCCATCATCCGGGTCAAGTCCTGGTAATCCTTATCAAACTCCATGAAAGAACCGTGGATACTCTCCTCCACCTCTGATAGATTCACATCCTCGTTAAATTCAATGTATAACCGCATATACTCCCGGCTGCCGTCAAGCTCTCTTCTCGCTGTGAAATCCACAAAGGGTACACTGGACTCTTCCAGTATGTGCAGTATCTCATCCTCATTTATCCGGGTAAAGTTATGCAGACTAATCAGCTTGTCCGCCCTAGAGTAAAAACTGAAGATAGGAGTCTCAACCTTGAGTTGACTATCCCAGAAGGAGATGCATTCTAGTATATCCGAGGTAACGTTTCGGGTGAGATCCGTGTGAAAAGGAGTTATCACCAATTGATATCTTTCACCCAGTTCCACTTCATTTAGTTTCACTATCTCCGGAGGAACATCTATCCTAGTCACCTGAGTGGAGACAGAGTATTCTTCTGGTATAAACTCCGGGTAGATAGTCCGCCAATCAAAGAAAAAGCCCCCGGGATGCTCAATGGATGGAATCGTTGAAGCAATGCTCTCGGTGGAGCCATAAGGCGTCTTGGGGTAAGAGCCCACCGTCTCGTACACCCTCTCCTTTAGCTGCATAGCGGAGGCGTCCATGGTAAGAAAAGCCTTTAACTGGATCTTATCCCGGACTCTGGGCTTAATATCATCAAGCAAAGTTGTGATATTCATCTGAGCAATATCTATCTCATGATGATGCTCCACAAAATAGTCCACTTTCTCCTGGAAACTCATATTATCCCTATTCTCCGGCACTACATGGATAAGGTCAGAACTCCCTCGGGCTAGCTCCTTAGAGGTTATGTTACTGATAAATGAACCGCCGGGGATGTTAACATAAAAAGTATCACCAAAGCTGAACCCATACTTCTCACCGTCAAAAGTGCTAATATAAATAAGGCTAAGACCAGTGCTCATGATTATCTTCCTTAAGCCCTTCCTGGGCACAAGGTAGGCCTTGGGCTTACTCATGGTACCACTGGTCATGGTCTTAAAATAATCATTCAAAGGATACATGAAATCCCCCTCACAGGGATCCATAAAAAACGGGTGATAAAACCCATATCCCGTAAGCGGGATATCATCTATTGACGTCCCCGATGCCACTCCCAGTTCCTTACCGATATTACAGTTCTTTAGCTTGCTAAGTTTCTTCGCTAGGTTTCTCTCCATTGTCTCAGCAATATGTTTCTCGCCGAGGAAAGACGTGGCCTTATACTGGACTAAGGGCTGGATTAACTTGAGGAATGTTTTTTTCACACACATCACATTCAGTAATAATTATTACTCTTCAATAATAATAGAATAATATAATTTTTACTAGATATTAGATATAAAAATCTAGGCTAGTTTATCACCTGCTCCATCCCCACCGCTGCCCTGATATATCTCTACTACATTACAGGCTACGCCGCTCCGCCCCGGGTAAGGTTTCTCTCTATCAACGGCTATCTTATGGGCTTTCTCATATATGGGTCCATCAGTATGGTTCTCTGCCACGCACTTAACCTGATAACTACCATTCTCTCCGTAGCACACAAAACTAACGCGACCATTATCCTGTATGTTTTGAAGAGTCTTCCTGAGGTAATTATTAACGACACACAGGGTCTCATCGTCCTCCCACCACCACATCCCCACATATATTACATTAGGAACGCCCTCAGTGTTTACCGTAGCCATGGGGATAACCCTCTGTGATGTGAATGCTTCTTTGATCTTCTTTGATACTTTAACCAATTTAACCATAGATGGAGAAAGGTGACCAAATATAATTCTATGGATGAGGTTAACCATAATAACCCCTAAAACATTTCTCACCTATGACACGGTATCACCAAGAAATCCATCAGGGCTCAATAATAATTGATACCCACTGCGACACCCTGAAATGTATGTTTCACGAGTTCACCAACTCCAAGGATAGCATGTGGGACTACCGGGGAGACGTAGGCATGGGAACCAAATCCAGCTTAGGTCACCTCGATGTACCACGATTAAAGGAGGGGGGAACAACCTGTCAAGTTTTCGCCATCAGCAGCGAGAGAAGCAGGACCCCAGCACATCCGCTTCGCACCGCCATGTTGATGATAGATCGATTCTACAGGGAATGCGACTCCATACCAGAACTGGTACCCGCAACATCCCACAAAGATATCAAAAAAGCAAAGAAGAAAGGGAAAACGACTGGAATACTCAGTATAGAGGGCGCCGACGTAATCGAAGGCAAATTAGAGATGCTTGGAGTATTCCATAGATTGGGTGTAAGGATGGTTGGACTCGTTCATAGTCTACGTAATCAGCTCGCTGACGGCGTAACAGATCGCAGAACCGGGGGAGGACTCAGCGAACTAGGGGTCCAGACGATAGAGGAACTGGACAGGCTAGGGATGATCATCGATGTTAGCCATGTTAACGACGAGGGGTTCTGGGATATAATGAAGCAAACAAGTAATCCGGTTATCGCCAGCCATAGTAACGCTCGAGCAATATGTAATCATCCTAGAAATATGACGGATGAAATGATCATGGCGCTAGCAGAGAACGGTGGTGTTTTGGGGATGAATTTTGCGCCACAATTCGTCCATCCAGTCGAGGCAACCCTAGAGGGAGTAGTTGACCACATCGATCACATAGTGAACCTAGTTGGACCAGACCATGTAGGACTGGGAAGCGACTTCGATGGAATACCCAGTACCCCCAAGGGATTGGAGGATGCTTCTAAGATACCTGATATAACCCGTGAACTAGTGAAAAGAGAATACTGTGAGGAAGATATACGAAAGATACTAGGCGATAATCATCTGAGATTGATTAAAGAAGTAGTGGGCTAGCGTCTATCCACTTCAATTACTCCCTCTTTTAAGACTAGCTTGATAGCTGACTTGTTCTCCAGTATCGAAAGATCATTCAGGGGATTCTTCTCCACCACTAGTACATCAGCCATCTTTCCAGCCTCCAAGCTACCAGTAATATCCTCCACTGCACAAGCCTCGGCAGCGGTTTTTGTAGCCGCAACAAGGACTTCCATGGGGGTCATTCCGATGTTTTTCTCCATTAACTTCAATTCCATGGCGTTGTTGCCTATCTTCAACAAAGGAGCGGTACTGAAGTCAGTGCCCATTGCAATCTTAATCCCAGCTTCGTGAGCTTTACGATAGTTCCCTAGACTCTCCTTATGAGCCTCTTTGCCCTTGGCGATAGCCCACGGAACCACTCCATACTCCTCACCATGGGTAATAATCTGATGACTGATACTGAAAGTAGGCAAGAGTATAGCGTCCTTAGCCAGCATCTGCTCCCTGCACTCATCATCAGCAAAGGTACCATGCTCAATAGTCTTAAAATCAGCCTCCAAGGCATTGAGGATACCTTGGACCCCGTGAGCGTGTGCAGCGCAATAGGTCAAGGCATTCTTCGCCTCCTGACTGATGGCCTTAAGCTCCTCGATGGTATATTGTGTCGCTTTGGGCGGATCCTTCTGACTCATAACACCACCTGAAACACTTACCTTAAGGAAATCACTGCCCTTCCGTAAGGTCCAGCGAGCTGCCTTAATACATTCATCAACACCATCAGCGATAGTGGGTTCAAGCATCTTAGCGTATTCGATATCAAAATAGTGTGGATCGCCATGACCAAATGTCTGGCTCAAAGCATGACCAGCTGCCTTAATACGTGGACCCCTAATGGTTCCCTCAGCTATTCCCTTCTTCAAATCCAGTGCCTGATCCCCATGCATGCACCTCATGGTAGTGAACCCGGCTTCCAATGCATCAACCGCGTCCTCCGCTGCACGAAGTAACCTGAGTCCCTGTGTAGGTAGTATTCGTTCGGCAAAACTATGACTCCTGCTACCATTGAAGTGAACATGGGCATCTATTAACCCGGGCATCACAGTTTTTCCTTTTACGTCTATAACTATCGCTTCGTCTGGGATACTATGTTCTTGCCATGATCCAGCGAACTTAATTTTTTTATCCTCGATCACTATTATGGAATCTTCGACTGGTTCTTCTCCTGATCCGTCAATCAATAAACCCCCTACAATCGCCTTCAAATCACTCATAACAATGGCACGTCGCTCATACAGTATAAACACTCACTTATTAAACAAATAAAATAGGAAAGGAGATAATAATAAAAATTAAAAAATAGGATTAACGGAGCTTGGCCATACTCTTTTCTAGGTAAGCCAAGTCAAGCCGCTCAAGAGTCTCCTTCTTCGGGATACCTCGCTCATCCCATCCAAGGGTATCAAAATAGGCTTGAAGCTTCGTGTCAACTAGATCACGATCAGTAGTCTTTCCCTTATATGGTCCGCTGGGCAGTGGCTCATAGAACCTTGGCGGGTTATCATCATCCTCTACTGGTTCCCAAGTTACATCAGGTCCACCCATTAACAGGAATGCCTTCTGAAGAGTCACTATCCTTGGACCAGTTATGCTCCTCCAGTTGTCCAAGTTAATATCGAATCCTGTGATAGCCTTGGCGAAATCGAACACTAGGCTCTGGGGTACACCATAGTATGTGAAGTTACAGAACACCGCACTATCAGTGAAGACTGCGGCGCTCATGTCATTGTAGCCATCAACTGCTACAGACGTGTGATCTCCGCCCTGTACGCTGGCAGCGTAGCTAATATCATGAGTATAGTCAGCATCACTACGCGTGCCATGGGCACCGATCTCGATACCCTTAACATGTACAGCGTACTTGAGAAGTTCCTCAGGTTTCTTGCCCTTCATCTGAGCTATCTTATGCGCAGCGCGATAGGTTCCCTCAGCCAGTACATCGCCTATACCTTCACGATATGCCATCATCCTTAGTATCTTATCAAAGGTCTCAGCGTCTCCCCATTTAGGTGTGAAGCCAAAATCCTCATCCGATAGGATACCTCTTTGATGTAGCTCTACTGCGAATGCAGCTGTGTTAGGTCCGTTGATTCCACTGTGTCCTAGCTGATCAGCGAGCGCGCTCAAGTGTACGTTAGCCTCTGGATCGAATATACCGAAGTTGGTTCCACAGTAAGCCTGCAGCTCATAGTCAGGCATATCAGTGATATCCCCCTTCCATGGACCAGACTTTATGCAGCTAACCTTCATACAGTTAGTAGTACAGTTAAAATCAGCCCATTTCTTCTTGACCCAGAACCTGGTTTCAAACATTGGACCACCATAACTCTTCTCGTCATGCCACTCCTCCTGCCAGTTACGTATAGGCTCGCTACTAGTCTCGGCTCCCACACTGTAACCCGCGTATCCTGTACCCTGCCTTCTCATACCTGATCTAGCCATTAGATGCTCGTGAGTTCTCTTCCAGAGTAGTTTGGCTGCCTCGGGAGCATCGACTTTGGGTAGACTTCCCCTGCCTTTGGCTGCCACGGCTTTCAGGTTCTTGCTACCCATCAGGCTTCCGTAGCCACCGTAGCCACATGCGTGACATATCTTGGTCAATACAGCGGAGTTCCTTACCAGGTTCTCACCGGCTGGGCCAATATAGATCATGCCCGGTTCCTTCCAGAGACCCACCTCGGGCTTACGTTTCTTCAGCTCCTCGGTTACTTCCTTATTGAGTTTGATTAGAGTCTTCTCCCCGTCCAGTCCCCAGAGGTGGCTAGCGTCCCGTAGCTCCGCGCCATCATCAGTTATCATTAAATAGACCGGTTTTTCGGCCTTCCCCATGAAGGTGATTCCATCATAGCCTGCTTGCTTCATCTCATTAGCAAACTCTGTGGCAGCTGTTGATCCCACCGTACCTGCGCTTATGGGGCTCTTACCGCTGACACATATTCTGCTCCCAGGGTAGATCCCAGTCATGGGCCCTGTTAGAACTATGAATGGGCTCTCGGGGGATAATGGATCAAGCTCAGGCCAATCCTCACCCACCTTATCCCATAGAATCTTGGCTGCTAGTCCTCGTCCACCGAAGTATTGTCTGAGTATCTTGTCGCTGTATGTAATTTCATCTATCTTCTCATTGGTTAGATCTACTTCTAGATATTTTCCCGCGTATCCGCCTGGTGTCATTCTATTACCTCCTCTCCTTTCTCACCGAAAAGCT
>CAZLHA010000112.1:0-8213 GCA_964559155.1 uncultured Candidatus Bathyarchaeia archaeon
AAGGCATAATAAGATATTATCTCTGTCATCTATTTCTGAAAAAAGCTGGATGGTCTTAAGTAAGAGGAAACCCAGTTTTTTCTGATATATCATGGTTAAACCATTCATAATCGGAACTAGAAACGCTGGAGAATTTCTCCATGGAGGAGTCAAAGTGTTGATCGAAGGGGGAACGGCCTTAGATGCAGTTGAGGAAGCCACCAAGCTAGTGGAGCAGAATCCTGATGACACCTCAGTGGGGTTAGGAGGGATACCCAATATCCTAGGAGTTCAGGAGATGGACGCCAGTCTCATGTGCGGAAAAACATTGAGAGCTGGAACTGTTGGAGCCTTGAAGGGTTATAAACATCCTATTAGTGTGGCGAGGAAAGTATTGGAGGAGGCACCTCACGTTATGCTGGTAGCGGAAGGAGCGGAGTTGTTCGCTAGGGTGATGGGGTGTGAGGAAGCTGATCTTAATACAGATATGAGTCGCAAAGTCTATGATACCTTTGTAAGAGACGCTTTTGAGTATGAGAAGATTGATGAGAGTCAGCAATGGGTGATTAATTATGCTAAGAGCCAGAATCTACGTGAATGGTATGATAGACTGGCTGATGAGCATCATGGCACAGTTAACATAATGGCTATGGATAAGAACGGTGACATTGCCAGTGCGGTAAGCACAAGCGGCACCGCCCTCAAATTCCCGGGCAGACTGGGAGACAGCCCTATCATAGGCGCGGGTAATTACTGTGATAACCGGTATGGCGCAGCTGCTTGTACAGGGAGGGGGGAGTTAGCTATAAGGAATAGTACCGCTAGAACCATCATCCACTACATGGAGAATGGTCTCAGCGTCAAAGAAGCTGCATTCCGTGCTATGAAGGATATTCATGAGTTGAAAAGCTTCGGCGGGATGAACTGTATAGCCCTTGATAGTAAAGGTAATACTATTAGTGCAACAACTAGGCCGGACAGAGAAAGCGTTTACTATTACATGGATGTGGATAGCGAGAAACCGGAGAAAAGAATAGGGATAAATGTGCTTGAATAACCATGACACCACCATACGATTTTAGGAAAATAACCCCAAGCGTCTACGGGTACCGTAGACCGGTAACCGGGGAGACTGTTGCACTGCTCCATGTTAACTTCGATGACCGTGGATTAGAGCTCATAGAGACAAAGAGCCGTACCGTGAAACGATATGAGATCCAGGAGTTAATGATTACAGACGAGGATGCGGCCCCCGGTGGAGGCGCCGACAGTGTGCGGGCTATAGGTTTCTTTGAGATCATAGAATCAGGTTTGGTTGTGGTGGGTGATGAGGTCTGGATAGAAGACAGGTATCTCGGTGAGTTAGCTGGTTACGACTTGACGCACATGCCGAATCACATGAATATCGTGGTTAAATCAGAAACCTTGGATGAACCTGCGCTCCGCGTAGGAGACAGGATCCGTTTTAAACCCGTTTAGCCTTTGTCGGGTCCGCCTAGTCCATATATTTTTTCTACCCTTTCAACTACGCTGCAGTCGCCGTAACACATCCTGAGGCTACTGGTATGAGCTTGGAAGTTATTTTCATCTAGTATGTTAAGCGCGTTTTTGTTTTTTTCAGGTGTGCCTACCCAGATGTTTGATCCCTCTACTTTGTTCATGACTGCTTGGAGTAATTGCTCCGCGACTTCATGGTTTAACGCGATCCAGGGACCTATTTTTACCTGTCCAGGTGTCCTCTTGGCCATGATATATCCCTGTAATTCCGCCTTATCCCTGATCACGTAGCATAGCTCTGGGTATTTCTGATGGACATATTCAAGCAATCCTCTTCTAGGCGCTTTGAATGCAGCCAAGTCAAGACCAGCTACCTCATCCAGATTATCTGGCTTCATGGGTTTACAACGAGTCTCTGAGCGTCTTTGGACTACCCCTATGTGTCTGGTACTCCAGTATTCATCTTTGAATCCCAGTCGACGATATAGTGGTATAGCTTGGGGAACCCCATCCAGCCTAATGGATTGGGTGCCAGTGGATTTGAGGTAGTTTATCGCTTGCCTCATGAGCTCTGTGCCTATTCCCTCACCACGGTGACTAGGTAATACTACGAGGTTTCCTATCCAAGCTATTTCTCCGTAATCCGTGGTTACCACTATTCCCACATCTTTTCCGTTTTTCTCTGCGATGAAGCATTCCTCTGGACTGAATTTGAGTATTCGTTGATAATCCTCGGGGGTCATTCCCCAGCCCACCATGTCCATTAATTGCATGAAAAAGGCTAGGTCGGATGGCTTCATTACTCGGAACGTAGTCATATCAATCTTATACGTGATTCAGAGTTAAATCAGTAATCCATGGAGTTGAGCGCCATCTCCAGTAACTCTGTGAAGAACCCTTCATCTAGGGGGGTGCCTTGCCCCACTCCTGGGCATTTATCGTCTACACCGAATATGAAAAAGTTATCTTGTTTCTCCAGCCAGAAGGGGTACATCCTGCATAAGAGGGCTCTTTGTTCATAGACACGACATCCTCCATCCGTGTAGAAGACGCATTTTCCATTTTCTTTGCACATTATAGCCTTGAACTTGCCTTCATTTATCTTGGTGCAGAAATCCGTCTCACCTGTCTCTTTGATTCGTGATATGTCCCTTGGGAGGAGCAATATTCTTCTCTCTCTATCCTCAAGGTCTCTGCAGCAAGCTCCGCACTCGATACAGTTCCACTTGACAAGTGCAGGGTAATAGAACTCGATGTTTTCTACTTGGTCATCCCTACTATAATCCAAGGTTCCACGATTATATTCTGGATCACCCATTATGATTCGCCTAAGATGAAGCCAGTCTCACAGCCTCCTCAGCCAAGACCTGTAAAGGATCAACCACGGGAACATCTAGGTCGCCATCATGGAGGACTAGACTTACCTCTGTGCAACCACAGATAATAGTATCTGCCCCCGACTCAAGCAGTTCATCGACTACTTTTTTAAGTAATTTTTTCCCTGTCTTCAGGTCACCAATTTTGATGTATTTATAGATGGCGTCCATTACCTTGTCCTGAGATTTCTTACTCGGTACTATTGTCTCAACTCCATGGGTCTTATAGGCGCCATGGTAGAGATCGCTGGCTATGGTTCCATCAGTAGCGAGGAGCCCCATCTTCTTGACGCTAGGATACGTCTTGGAAACGTAATCCGCGCTGAGTCTTATCATATGAAGCACGGGTGCGTCTAATGCATTTTGAAGCTCTTCATAGAAATAGTGAGCTGTGTTACATGGCATGATAAGGAAGTCGACTCCAGCTCTTTCTAGAGTTTTCCCTGTCTCGATCAGGTATGGTACTGGATCTTCTCCTTCTCCTAGTATCGCTGGAGTTCTGTCGGGGATCTTGGCGTTGCTATCGATGATTACGTGATAATGGTCCTGATCTTTCTCGACTGGCGTCGCCCTGATTATCCTGTGGAATAGGTCGGCTGTGGCTTCTGGCCCCATACCTCCTAGGATACCAATGGTTTTCTCACACAATTCTATCATATTCCTCTCTGTTTACCGGTTTTTAGAGGTTACCCTGTTCTAGGTAGTCTAGTATTGTGGAGATGTGGACCTTAACTGTTGTCTCCAGATCTTTTACAGTGATGTGTTCATCAACTCCTCCCATGCCATAGACCCTTGGACCGTAGCTTACGGCAGGTACGCCTTGTTTTCTCCAGAATCTGCAGTCGGTTCCACCCGATGTGAAGCTGTATAATGGTTTCTCTCCAGTTAGAAGTTCATGGTTTTCTGCGAGTGTCCTCGTAATAGATGCGTCTAGGCTGGAGTAGGTGGCTTCTGTGACTATCTCCGGGGACCGCGCCCACTTTATCTTTATGGATTCATCTACAGCCTGTATCTTTTTCTGTAACAGTTCGGTGAACTCCTCGGGTGTTACACCGAGGGGTAATCTGACATCCACCTTTACTATACATTTGGCGGGAACTATGTTATCTGAGCTTCCACCCTCGATCGTGCCTATGTTTACAGTGACTTCTTTAAGCACATTGGCCATGGTCTCTGATTCGTGGCCGTATTGCTTCTTGTAGCCTTTCATCACAGTCTCAGTTAGTTTCCTGCTCTCGTCTGTGAAGTTACCCGGTGTTCCTTGGAGTGATTCTACATGGGGAAGTATTTTAACCATCTTCATAATAGCGTTCTCCCCAACGTAACCAGCGAAGCTCCCGTGTGCGGCTTTTCCCTCTGCCTCAAGTATTATGCTGACTCGTGACTTCTCACCGATCCGTACGGTTAGTCCGGATGGTTCCCCGTTTAAGACAGCGTCGCCTAGATATTCTGGCTTGTTTTCCAGTAACCAGAGAGCGCCCCACTTTCCACCAGTCTCCTCGTCTGAAGTACCTGTGAAACTCAGCTTCCCCCTGTGCCCTGTCTTTGCTACTTTCACGAAGGCGTAGAGCAGTGCTGCTAAACCTCCCTTCATATCGCCGGCTCCTCTTCCATAAATCTTACCGTCTCTAATTTCCCCCGAGTAAGGTGGTATGCTCCATGCTTCACCTACCTCTGCTGGAAAGGTGTCAAGATGCCCATTCAATACAAGATGAGGCTCTCCTTCTCCCAGCGTGGCAACTACGTTGGCAATACCCGACTTCGTTTCGATTATCTTGGACTCTATGTCATGCTCCGCTAAGTATTTTAATATAAATTGGGCTACCTCCGTGGTGTCTCCTGGGGGATTATCACTGGGTATTCTTAGAAGACTTTGAAGTAGTTTTATCAAATTTTTATCCAGGTTTTCGTTTGATATTAACTTCTGTTTTGCTGATTCCATGTATATTATATTCATTATAATGCTATGATTTTTTCGCGCCCTGTGTATGCCGTTTTCTATACAAGTTTACTAAATCCGTTTTTACTGTTAATGAATTGTGGGATGTTCTTGGGTTTCTACTCGTGAGCTAAACTGTTTACGGGTTTTATTGTACCACCCTCTTGTTATTGGTTCTCTTTATTATCTTATACTCAATGAACTTGACCAAGACCAATAAGCTGGCTAGAAAAAGAAAAGCTAAACCAAAATAATAACCAATCGTGATATCCATCAGTTTCATTATAGCTGTGATAATAATGCCTACGCCCAATAGTGTAATCACCGCGATAGTGGCGGGTTCACGTTTAGCCATATCCTCCCTTGTTTTGGGGTTGAAGTAAGCCTCCCAACTGATGTATCCTCTGCTACTATACGACTTCAGTGTCTTGGTCTTCCCCATCTTGACCACGTTGAGATCAACATAGTCCTCTCCCGGTATGTTCTTAAACTCCGCGAACTGAAGGTGTCCAGGTTCTTCGTTGAGTTCTCCTTTCCTATATTTCGCGGTAACGTACATGACTATAACGACTGCGATAACAGTCATTAAAATTCCCACGTTAACCACGATTGTCGCTAGATTCATGATAACCTTCTCATTTACTATGTGGTGTTTAAACTTATCCAAACTTGATAACGTTTTTAACCCCTTCTCGGCATCTCTTTTTGATGCCCCCCATAATTCGATTCTATTATCCCTTACCAAGATTTCCCAGTGTAAGCATAACAGGTTCAAGCTGCGAGTTACAATGTAGCCACTGCAAAGGATACTACCTTAAGCATATGCCAGACGTGAGCACTCCGGCTAAACTCAGAGCGTACTGTATAAAACACGAGGAAAACGGTGGCGTTGGTTTATTAATAAGCGGGGGGTCTACCTCTGAGGGCACGGTACCATTAACTCCCTTCTTAGACACCATTAGATGGATTAAAGAAAACACGGATCTATTACTGAACATTCATACAGGGATGCTTAACAAGGAAGAAGCAGAAGCTGTAGCAAGCACAGGCGTGGACGTCGTATCAGTTGACCTAGTAGGCTCAGAGGATACCTTGAGGCAAGTCTATGGTTTGGATAAGTCTATCGAAGCTTATGATGCTACCTTGGTTAACTTAGTGGATGGTGGGGCTAATGTTGCTCCTCACATCTGCGTTGGGCTCCATTATGGTGAAATAAAGGGCGAGAAAAAGGCAATTGAATTAGCAGCAGAGGTTAGACCAGAATCCGTCGTATTCATAAGTCTAATCCCAACTACGGGGACTCTTATGGAGAATGTACAACCCCCAAAAGTGAAGACTATTACAGACCTGATATCCATTGCCGGAAAAAAATGCAGTGAATCTGAGATAGGACTAGGCTGTATGCATAGTAGAGGCTATAAGACGGAGCTGGAGTGGGGAGCGATAAAAGCTGGCGCAAAAAGAATCGCCCTAGCCTCGAGATCAACAGAGCACCGCGTACTTGAAGCGGGATACGGGGTCTTAAAGCTTGACGGCTGCTGTGCTACACCCAAAAAATATGATTCCCTCTTACTAAGAGCCTAGAGCCAATTCTATTACCTTGCTGAAATCCCTTGGGTTTATCCCGAATAATTTTATTTCTCTGCCTTGGAAGAATTCAATTATCTTACTCTCATAAGCATCAATCCTGCTCCCGGTTAACCCCTCTTCCAGTTCCTTAATGGCCTCTTCCGGGTGCATGAAGAAATCGCCAGATAATTTGATCTCTGCTATCTCACCTTCCACTACCCTCATCTCACAAGTTAACAGTTTTCCACCAGGTATCTTGTATTCTGCCATCATCTCTGGTACACCCACTCGTTGCTAGTGTATTTCTTTCGCAGCTCATCAACAAGCTGTTCTTCCTCGACCGTTAACTTACCTTGTACAAGTTTTATGTTAAATGACTCTTCAAAACCCTTAATTAACGCATCATGCACCAACGGGAAACCTATTTCCCTACCTAGGTATCGTCTGATATTGGTGACTCTATCCTGTACCGCCTTTATGAGTTTGTCACTGATCTTGGCTTCACTCACTCTGAGAACCTGGAACATGCGTTCAATATCACTGTCCACAAGTACGGTACCATGCTGTAATATTACTCCGTGGCGTCGTGTCTGGGCGTTACCGCTGATCTTCTTACCATCAGACACGATATCATTCACTGGTTTAAACTTTGAATCCACGCCGATATGCTTCAAACCATTCACAATGGCACCGCAGATAACCTGATAACTCTCTAGTATATCCGCTGGCATCAAAGGATCACGCTCAGGCGCAACAAGGCTATACGTTATTTCCCCATTAAAGTCATGATAAACAGCTCCTCCTCCCGTGATGCGCCTTATTACGTCGACACCATACTCTTTACAGGCTTCTAGGTTTACCTCTTTCTCTATACTCTGAAAATATCCTATGCTTACAGCTGATGGGTTCCATCGATATAATCTAATTGTGTTAGTTGTCTCGTGTCTGAGCCGTGCTATGGCTATCGCTTCGTCTATAGCCATCTGTGTGGGCGCATCTTCTATGCGCATATCGATGAGTCGCCATTGATCACTCATAATAGGCATAGAAACATATGGCTATGATATGTTTTTTGTATCTCCTCTTTTGGTAACCGATGATTGCTTTAATTAATGTGAACCTCCGTAAGAAACCATATGGGAATTAATCTGCGGCAACCCGTCTCCGAAGCTGTTTATAATGATTTCATAGACGGTATAAGAGACACATTTCTAGTGCAGAAGACAGAGTATTTCACACGTAAACTTAATGGTAAGAAATATTTCTGGCTCGTTAACGATGAGTTACCAGAGAAACCCGCTATACGATTCGAAATAGTGTCTATTCAGACAGAAGACGGGATAATACAAGAAGACATATACGGTCAAACTATTAGAGGCAAATACTTGAAGATAGCGTTAAAGAAACGTGAAAAGACTCGATAACTTGATATCGAATTGTTAGCTACTCTGTGATGTACAGGATGAATCTGCCTTCAGGGGGTGGTGATATTTCCAAGTGAATTTCTTTTGTCAGTCTATAGTATTTTTTTCTTCCTTGTTGGTAGCTTTGTATTACCCCTGATTCCTCTAGGGTGTCTAGGTGGTGTTTTGCGTTTCTACCATCCATTGAGGCTAGTTCCATGATCTCTGATACGTATCTGTCTCTTCGACTTAGTAGTTTCAGTATCTGTAACCTGTTTTTACTTGCTAACACTGCAAACATATCAAGTATAAAATTACAAAGAAACTTTATATGTGTTCCTCCTCCTTAGGCTCGTGAAACAAGATGGAAATAAAGAAAAAAACATCAAAAGAGAAAAAACTCGTCAAAGGACAATTCTCACAAGAATTCTACATGAACCGAAACGAACT
>CAZLHA010000113.1:0-8128 GCA_964559155.1 uncultured Candidatus Bathyarchaeia archaeon
CCTGTACTCCAACTACGCTTCTGTCACCAATGTTTCGAAGTTTAATGGTGATATCGTTTTCCTGTCCTGCTGTGAGGTAGGTGTTTGAGGTTGTTACCTGTACACTGTCTGCTCTTGCGAAAGGTGTTCCCCAGATACTGGTTAATACAATCAATGTGGTTAGTATGATGATGCTCTTGGTTCTTTTTCCATTATTCATCTAAAATCAACTCGTGTAATATTTTCTCTCCTTTAATCATGCCGTCTTTTAAACTGATTAGACGGTCTGTTTGTTGACCTACTGTAGGGTCGTGGGTGATGAGGATGAAGGTTTTTCCCTCTTCCTCGTTTATAGTTCTGAGAAGCTGCATAACCTGTGCACCAGTGGTGCTATCCAGGTTACCTGTTAATTCGTCAGCCAGCAATATATTGGGCTCGTTGGCGAGGGCCCTGGCTATGGCTACTCTCTGCTGTTCTCCGCCGCTTAGCTGATTGGGTTTATGGTCTGCTCTTTCACGGAGTCCAACCAAGTCCAGGAGCTCTTTGGCTCGTTTATGTCGCTCGCTTCTACTTTTCCCGGCTATCGCCATAGGTAGCTCCACGTTTCCCTGGGCGTCCATGCGTGGGATGAGATTGAAGAATTGGAATATGAAGCCCACTTCCCTGTTACGTAGGTCTGCTACTTGGTTGTCGTTTAGCTTGGAGATATCGACATCGTTTATGAATACTTTTCCTGAGGTGGGTCGGTCAAGGGCTCCGATCATGTTGAGTAGGGTGCTTTTACCTGAGCCGCTGGGGCCCATTATGGCCATGAACTCTCCTGGTTCTACCCGTAGGTTTACTCCTTTGAGTACTTCTAAGGGTCTGCCGCCTTGCATGTATGTTTTATGAAGGTCAACGGTCTCTACGATGTATTCTGTCAACTTTATTTCTCCATAAGCTTGTTTATCATCTCTAGGCGGTTTTGGGATATTTTTTCTAGTTCACTGAGAAAGGGTTCTCTAATATCTTCGTCTATGTTCTCGGTGAAGTTTCTCAGTAATGAGCGGGACATTACTTGTTCTTTCAGGGTTAGTCGGTTCATTAACTCTAGTGCGGCTTGTTTTCTCTCGCATGTAAGCCATTTGAATACGACGGAGACGTATTTGATGCTAAAGTCTATGGAGTCTTCTATGTGGCGGAGCATTAAGTCGAATAATTGTTTTCCTTCATCTGTTATCAGGTAGTATTCTGTATCGTCCCATGTCTCCGTGGAGAGGTATCCCTTTTTTTCTAGACTCTTTAGGGCGGGGTATACTGTGCCGGTTTTTGGTTCCCATGTGCCTTCGAATTCTTGTTTGAGGTTTTTGAGCATCTCGTAGCCGTATTTTGGTTCCTCGTCTAGTTGTATTAGTAGTAGCATCTGTAGGGGGCTTATGGGCATCCTGAATGGGTTTCTGCTGTTTATGCTCAGTGTCATGGGTTGACCTCTACTTAGTAGATCGCTACGTAGATTCTGTACTTGTTCTTAAACGTTTTTAATAATAGGGGATGGAATGGTTAATTGATAGAGTTCATGAGTGTACTGGTATTTACGGATAACCCTGCGACAGGTGAGACAGGGCTGGTAATCAAGGAGCTAGAAGAACGGGGTGTCAGTGTGGAATATCTTGCCCCTTGGGATGTTAAACTGCCGGGGTTTGAGCCTGATTATGACTTGTGTTATGTTCCAAGTAATATGCTTCACAGGGGGAGTACCTTTGAGTTGGTGCACAGGTTGTTGATTTTGAGGCAGTTGGAGGAGAATGGTGTGGTGGTTAATCCTGTGGACTCTATGCTGAATTATAGTAAGGAGCATCTTTCACTGCAGTTGAGTAAGCTGGGGGTAGCCCACCCGGAGACGGTTATCACGGAGAATATTGATAAGGCAGCTAGGTTTGCATCGAGGTTATTATCAGAGGGGAGGGAGGTGGTATTGAAGCCTATCTGTCTGAGTAGGGGTACGGGTGTAACAAAGTTGAGCAGGATAAGGAGTAGTGAGGATCTAACACAGTATCTCTTGTGGTATACCCGTAATTTTGGTAAGGGCGTCTTCTATCTTCAAGAGTTTATACCAAATAAGGGGTATGATGTTAGGTGTTTTGTGATTGACGGGGAGGTTGTGGGGAGGGAGGCTCGGTCTAATCCTGATGATTTCAGGTATAATGTAGCAGCGGGGGGAAGGGCGGAGCCTTTTGAGGATGATGTTTATGATGGGTTAGCTATTCGGGTGGCTGAGGCTGTTGGTCTTCATATAACAGGGTTGGATATTCTTCCCCGTGTGGAGGGTGATCCCATGGTGTTGGAGGCAAACTGTTATCCTGGGTACAAGGCTTTGATGGAGACCACGGGGGTTCCTATTTATAGTTTGATAGTGGATTATTTTGAGCGTGTGCTTTATAGATAATTTTTTAACACGCCTTGAATACGCTTGATCTGAAACATAATGACGTTTTGCAATAACTGTGGAGCAGATGTTGAGGAGAACCAGAAATTCTGCCCCGAATGCGGGACTAGACTGAAGCCAGTGGAACAGAAAGCAGGCGCACCTCCGCCACCTCCCCCACCACCTGGTGAACCGGCAACGCCTAACACTGTCGCTACTCCACCTCCACCGCCGAGAAATAACGTGCCCCCACCGCCTCCAGCGGGGAGTCAGAGTAATGTGCCTCCGCCTCGCCGTAAGATTCTGGATCGTGTTGAGATCGATCAGGAAGATATTGATGAGGTAACAGAGAAGGCTAAGAGGGGATTAGGTGCAGCTTGGAGGCTTGCACGGAAGGGACTTAACAAAGGTGCTGAATTAGCTAATCAAGGTGTTGAGGTTGCTAAAGAGACTCTTGAGGAGAGACGTGCTCGTCAAAACCAGGGTCAACCACAGGCCCCTGCTCAGCCTTATCAGGCGCCTCAGTCTTCCCCGGCTCAGGAGGATACGAAGTATTGTCCTAACTGTGGCCAGGCTACTGCGGGTGGAAAATTCTGTAACCACTGTGGGCACAGATTGGAGTAATTTCTCCAAGTTTTTTATTAGTTTGATGCTATGAGCTTTGTCCGGTATTTTCGCTGGTAATAGTATATACTTTGTAGGATAATGAATTGGTAGCCCGCGGTTATTATCGTGGCGAATTGATGTATATAGAAGAGGATTAGGTTTAGGGCTACGAGTTTAGCCACCAAGGCGATTGAAGCGAACTCGATTCCCCAGTTATCCCTATCAAGTAATAAGAGTACTCCGCTCAAGGAGAGAGTGGCTCCCAGTAATCCGTCAAGTAGTATTAATACTAGAGCCCAGAAACCTCCATTGGTGGGAATGTTGGGTAGCTCCGCTGCCAAGGATTGAAGATACTGTGTACGTGTGAGGGGATCTGGTGCGGCTAACGTGAATTGAAGTAATCTGGTGAAGCTGGGGACGCCGAGGAGCACCAGGCTTATAATGATCCCGGTTTTCACTCGGTTTTTTGAGAGATAGTTATCCTCTAAATGGTTAAGCTGGGTGATTATCTTATCGAATAGATTGGGTTCATCTGATACGGTTTGTAGGGCGTCGCTCTCCACAAAGTCTTGTAGTTCTTTTGCCAAGGTATAGTAGTGGGGGTTCTCGGCTTTCTCCATTATATAGTCGAGGTGTTTTTTCATCTCCTTGTGTTCATGGGGATATAGTGAGTGGTCCAGTACTTCTTGGAGTATCTCGACTACGGAGTAGAGGGAGCTTCTTACATCTAGATCCGGTTGCTTGTTTATTCTCTGGTAGATTAATACGGTTAGGAGGAAGAAGGTGTATATTATTGGGGCGGCTGCTGGAAAGAAGTAGTCATTGGTTTGGGTGATGAATTTTCCCACCTCGTCTATGAATAGGCCTACACCTAAGCCTGAGAGGATGGCGGACCATGTGTAAACCCATCTGTTGGCGTAGAGGAGTGGTAGTAGGCTCGCGGCGTAGAGTATGACTCCACCATAGAGAACATGTGCTACGTGGAGGGTCTGATTGCCCAGCTGCGGGTAACCGGTTAACTCTAGGATGAGTCTTGTGAGGCTTACGGAGGCTGCGAAGCTGAGGACTGTTAACTGTAGGTATTTCTCGGCTCCTCTTCGTTGTACGGGTTTCCAGATGCGGCTTATTATCTGGCTCATAAAGGGTTATTTTGCTGGAGATATGATAAAACTTTGTGAATCAAATATTGTGTTTTTACATAGAATAGGTGCCTCTGTTGGGTTGAATAGGTGCCTTTTTTGTGTGGAAGTTTTTCTGAACAGGGCTGTTTCCTGTCCCTATTTGGGTAACAGGGCTGTTCACGTGTTTACCTCGGGGTACCCCCTGATGTTTCGGGGGCTCCTCTCTGGTTGTGGACCTGTGTTGGGTTTCAGTGTTGTTTGGACGGGGGGGTTTGCCCTGTCTCGGTCTGAACAAGACTTTTTCCTGCCTCCTTTTGTGAAACAGGGCTGTTTCGGGTTTTTCCTCCGTATAACCTAGGGTTTGTGTAGCCGGTTGTTGTTTGATGAGTGTTTTTATCCCGGGGTTTATTTCAGTCACGACTAAAAGTATGGACTGGCTCATTTATAAAGAAATTCTACAATATCCATAGAATGCAGGATATTTAATGAAATTAAAAAACTCGGTTATACCCGGTAATCGAATGCACCTTTTCTCAGGTTGACCCCATATTCTAGATATGCTTTAAGGCAGGCGAGGAAGTTTGCCCATCCCTCTGTGTTACCCTCAAGCCATTTGATACCAGCCTCATTCAAGGGTTTGCTTTTCTCGGTGATGGCGATTATAGTCTTGTCGTCTTCGGGTGATTCTAGACTCATTTCTACATGGAGCATATCGTCACCAACTCCCCAGCGATAAGAGATATACCGGGGTTCATCGATTTTTTCTACATAGATGGGAAATTCTTCTTTGAACTCGGGGAATTTCCATATTACTTTCTCGCCTTCAACCATTTTTCCACTGCTCTCGGATATAAAGTAGTTTGTCATATGCCTTGGATCGGTGATAGCTTTGAATACAGTGGGTGCTGGTTTCAGTATCTGGATGGATACGTTTACTTCAAGGCTATTGTTTTTCATGATATCATCAATCATTTGTTACATATGAAATGTTTGACAGTTATTAGATGGTGTCAGTGGTCTTTTTTCATTTATCTTAAAGGATGCCCTATGACGCTTTTCTTTATCTGCCTATTTGGGGGACCACTATTCCGTGCCTATTGACACTTGGTTTATCCCAGTGTTTGTGTGTGGAAGATTAGCCTAAAAGCAGAAATTGCAGTAGTTACCAGTCTTTTATCGAACTCGTATATAATGATAAAATCATCTGATACCTAGTTTGCAGAGCCTAAAATAAGGTTACCGTAAAAGGGTATAAGTTGATGTAAATTAATATCGGGGGATAGTAATGGAGGTTATTTTTGTTTTACCTTCTCCATATCCACCAAGACAACTAGTACTGCATTAGCCATTACAACATCATGGCTTTTAGCCTCTGGTTCAATGTCCTCAGGGGGCCAGAGTAATCCACCCTTAACGATGTTGATCCTCCTATTTCCCTCGGGGAGAATACTGAGCACGGCTCCGCCGTCAACTGCATCGGGGTTAGGTGTGGCGATGGTTACATCTACCATGAGGGCTTCTTCAAGCTCCTCAAAGCTTCCTATCTTGAATAGAGAGCTTAAGCCTATCATGCTGCTGTGACTGATGGCGTCTTTTACGGCTCTCTGCGCGGCTTTGGTCTCATCTTTGCCGTGGAGGTCCACGCCTGTTCCCTGTTCAAGCAAGTATCTTCTATAATCTGGCATATCTTGTCTAGTTTACGAGGGTTTGTATGTTTTTAAAGGGTTTTTGGCGTTAATGTTAAATGGTATATTGCTTTGTCCATGATTCAAGTTAATGTATGGATGTGTTGAATTGGAGCCTCTGGAGTATCATATAATAGAGAAGATCAAGGAGTTTCTAGACGAGGATATTGGATACGGGGATATCACAAGTGAGACCCTTATCCCCACTGAACAAATGGCGAAAGGTAGGCTCTACTTTAAAGAACCTGGCATCGTATCCGGGTTAGTGGAGGCAGCCACAGTATTCAAATTACTTGATTGTAGCGTCGAATATCATAAGAGAGACAGTGAAAGAACGGAAGCAGGAGAAACCCTGTTAACAGTACAGGGACCCGCTAGGGCTCTTCTCAGAGGAGAGCGACTGGCTTTGAACATCATTGGCCGCATGGCTGGGATAGCCACAAAAACCGCGGATATAGTAAAAGAGGTAAACAAAAGAAACCCCTCCACACGAATAGCCGCGACCAGAAAAACAGTGCCTGGATTCCGTGAGTTCGATAAAAGAGCCGTGATCCATGGAGGCGGTGATCCTCACAGATTCAGGTTGGATGACTGTGTATTGATAAAGGATAATCACCTTGAGTTGGTTTCCAGTGTAGCTGATGCAGTGAATCTGGCTCGGATGGGGGTTAGTTTCAACAAGATGGTGGAGATAGAGGTAAGGAGTTTGGAGGATGCTGTTGAGGCAGCGGAGGCTGGAGCCGATATAATCATGTTTGATAACATGACGCCTGATGAGATCAGGGAGAATCTGAGCAAACTAGATGAGCTTGGTTTACATGAAGGTGTTATCTTTGAGGCTTCTGGCGGTATCACCGGGGATAACGCCGGTGATTACGCTGAAGCTGGGGCGGATATTATCAGTCTCGGCGCCTTGACCCATAGTATTCGCAGCCTTGATGTTAAATTTGAGATCGAGATGATAAAATGAATCAATTACAAGAGAAGATAACCGAGTTAAAAGAAGAGAAAAACGCCCTACTCCTTGTGCATAACTATCAGATCCCCGAGATACAGGAGATAGCTGATTTCCTGGGGGACAGCCTTGAGCTATGCAGGAGGGCACAGGAGGCCGAAGAAGCGGATATGATCGTCTTCTGCGGAGTGGATTTTATGGCCGAGACAGCAAAGGTGTTGAACCCGGAGAAGAAGGTGATTATCCCCAACGGGGAGGCAAAGTGCCCCATGGCGGGTATGCTATCCATGGAAGTATTGCTTGAGGCGAAGAAGAGACACCCTGAAGCACCCGTGGTGTTATACGTTAATACACTGGCTGAGGCAAAGGCAGAGGCTACAGCGACATGCACATCCGCCAACGCTGATAAGATAGTGAAAAAGCTTGGAGGAGATAAGGTGATATTCGGCCCCGACAGGAATCTAGCTTACTATGTGCAGCAGAGATTACCCAAAGTCGAGTTGATTGTGGTTCCTGAGGATGGACACTGTAGGGTTCACAGATTCTTCGGTGAAGGTGAGGAAGCCATGAAGTTAAAGGAAAAATATCCCGGCGCCGAGGTCTGGGCTCACCCTGAGTGCGAACCAGAGTTCCAAGATAAAGCTGACCATGTTCTAAGCACGGGAGGTATGGTAAGACGCGCGGGGGAGACAGAGGCTGAGACAATTATCGTGGGTACGGAGGAGGGTTTGATAGCGCGACTCCAGAGGGAGAACCCTGAGAAAAGGTTCCTACCAGCCAAAGAGTATGCTATATGCGCCGCCATGAAGAGGATAACCTTGGAGAACTTGTACGAGGCCCTGGTTAACGAGAAGCCTGTAGTGGAGGTACCTGAGGAGATAGCGGAGAGAGCAAGCAAGGCTATTGAGCGGATGCTTGAGCTGAGCTAGACTCGATACTCTTTTCTCTTACCTGTACTGGTTCCTAGATATTAGATGTGAGAATATGAGTGTTGTAGAGTTTATGGGGAAGAAGCCAGATATACATCCATCAGTATTCTTGGCTCCGGGTTCATGGGTTATAGGTGATGTTACTCTGGGGGAGGATGTTAACGTATGGACGAATGCTGTGATCCGGGGAGACGATGATTCGGTGAAAATCGGTGCCCGCACCACGGTCTTGGAGAACTGTCTAATTGAAGCTCCAACGGGTAACCCGGTTGAGATCGGTGAGGATGTTATTATCAGTCATGGAGCTACTGTGCATGGTGCAGTGGTGGAGGATGGGTCTATTGTGGGGATCGGAGCGATTGTACTGGATAACGCTAGGATAGGTTCAAGGTCCATCGTGGGATCAGGTGCCTTGGTATCTCCGAGAACAATGATAGAGGAGAACCAAC